>JAHDEB010000361.1 GCA_020629055.1 Chloroflexota bacterium | reverse complement strand
TTCGCCGGCAACACAATCTCGCCAATGCCGGTACGCGGGCCGCTGGCCAACATCCGAATGTTATTGGCGATGTGCATCAGGCTAACGGCTACCCGTTTGAGTGCACCACTCATTTCAACCATCGCGTCATGGGCCGATAGGGCTTCAAATTTATTCGGCGCGGTCACAAACGGATGGCCGGTGAGTTCAGCGATTTTTGCCGCAACCCCTTCACTGTAACCGTCCGGCGTATTTAGGCCGGTGCCTACCGCGGTGCCGCCCAACGCCAATTCTGAAATATGAGTCAAAGCGTTGCGCATGGCCGTCATACCGTTATCAAGCTGGGTCACATAGCCGCTGAACTCTTGCCCCAACGTCAGTGGGGTCGCATCCATCAGATGGGTACGGCCGGTTTTAACAACCTGCATAAACGTCAGGGACTTTTGTGCCAAGGTGTCACGCAAAAGCTGCACTTTGGGTAGCGTTTCTTCAACCACTTTGATGTAAGTAGCGATGTGCATGCCGGTTGGGAAGGTATCGTTTGATGACTGGCTTTTGTTCACATCATCATTCGCCTTTACTTTTTTGTCGGTGCGGAAGTCGGCCCCTAGAATTTCGCTCGCACGGTTGGCAACCACTTCGTTGACATTCATGTTGCTCTGGGTGCCAGATCCGGTTTGCCACACAACAAGCGGAAATTGATCGTCCAGTTTTCCAGCTAGCACTTCATCGCAAGCTTGGGCGATGGCGTTTGCTTTTTCGGCCGGGAACCCTGCCAAGTCTTGATTGGTCAATGCGGCCGCTTTTTTCAAAATAGCAAATGCGCGCACAATTTCCATCGGCATTTTCTGCCCGCCGATTTTAAAGTTCATCAAGCTGCGTTGGGTCTGTGCCCCCCAATACTTATCGTCAGGGACCTGTACTTCCCCCATGGTGTCTTTTTCGATGCGAAAACTCATGATTATTTCCTTCTTGATTGTTATTTATTCAGCAGATTTCTGTTTTGCTTGAAAACATATGTTACGTGATCCGTTCATTGATCCAACGGTTGGCGCCTACGTTCTATGCAACACGATTTTAATGACGCCCTAGGGTGCTGAACAATACCGATTATAGATAGTCTTGTTACACAACAGTGAAAGTCAAAGGATTATCTTGCGCAGGCTGATAAAATAGCCCTCGGTCGTAAATGACCCAAGAGACAGTTTGGCAAATCCGAAACACAGTTCTTTGACAGGATAAACTGGCTTTTCAGGATGATATTTTCCCATTAATTAATCCTGCTTATCTTGTAAATCCTGTCTGAAAGTCAATTATCAAAGATGGGTCTTTTTGACAGGATTCTCGGGATGGGGTCTTCCTATCTAACTATTCTGTTAATCTTGTATATCCTGTCTAAAAAACATTTATCAATTAGTCTTTAAGGAGAAAACAAGCATGAATCGAAGAAAATTCCTTGAAAGTTTGGGGCTGGCTGGGGCTGGGGCCACCGGCGCAGCAATGATCGGCCAGTTCTCACAGACCGAGGCTGAACAAAGCGACACCCATGAAATTTACCTACCCTTGGTCACCAACGGGGCGGCCGACCATTTTTCCGGCCTAGTTGTCGCCGCTTCCGATGCCACTGAAATCGAAAAACAAGGTGCGCATTACGTCTGTACCGGGAGCGACGACCAAAACACAATCAATGGAGCGATTCAGGCGCTCAGTGCAACCGGGGGGTTGGTCAAACTAACGGCCGGCACCTTTAACTGCTCCGGTGCAGTCCGTGTCAGTCGGCGTATTTCTCTGCTGGGCGTCGGCCGGGCTACCGTTTTAAAAGCGATCGGCACATGGACGGCGTTTGACGGTTCGGGGCAAGGGGCGCTGATTGAACCGGCCGATGACGGCACAGATAAAACACTTATCGGCTTTTTGGCCATCGATGGCAATCGTTGGGACGGCGGTGACACACGGGGCATTTATTACAACATCACCCGTAAAGATGATTTTGATGAAGGGCCAGACGCCAGCCATTACTTCACCGATGTGTTGATTTACAGAACCAAACGGCACGGCTTCCATATCGATGGATCAAATATGCGTGCCACAAAAGTAACCCGCATGCGTGTGTTTAATGTTGGGGCCGAAGGAGAAACCGAAGCGCACGGCTTCTATATCCAAAGCCCAGACGGTATGTATACCCAAATCGAAACCGGCAGCAGTTCGGGGCACGGCATTTATGTCGATGGGGCCAACAATCACTTTTCTAATTGCAAAGCGTGGTTTGCCGACCTGAATGGATGGGAGATCAGAAGTGTACGAGGTGTTTATTCAACCTGTGTTGCACAAGACAATGCGGGACATGGTTTTTACATTTCCAGCGGACCCAACTCACTCACCAGTTGCCATGCAGACTCGAACAGTTGGCAACCAGACAGTCCCGCCGCTACCCATGATGGCTTCCATATTCCATGGGGCAGCCGCATTCAGCTTATCGGCTGTAGCGCGTACGACAAAGACGAAGGGGGGCGGGGCAATTGGCAACGGTATGGCTATTTTGTCGGCAGCGCGGCCGAACATACTCAAATATTTGGCACGGTTAAAGATAATGCGAGTGCGGCTACCGGTGGCAACGGTATAGCAAGTGCCGCAAACAACATTATGGTCGCCGGTTAAGCATGTAAAAGTAGTCCACTTTGACAAGGTCACTTCCGCTACTGCATCGTGATAACGATCAGTGCTCATTCTTAATCAGCGTCATTAAAATCAAACCCAATAACATTATTTATGGTCACCGGCTAAAAAAGAGAAAGTTTCGAGTCCCCATCATTAAGGCATCCTATCATGTCATAT
>JAHDEB010000128.1 GCA_020629055.1 Chloroflexota bacterium | reverse complement strand
TGCTGTTACAAGATGGGCTGTATCGCCATCTGTATGACCTGCAATTAAAAGATCAAGAAGAGCTAAAAAGCTTAGGGAGAGGGTAACCGTATGACGACACTCACAAACTCACCACAGTCAGAATGGCGCAAACGGCGCGAACAGCGCATTTTAGACCTGCTGCCAGACGAAGAAGATGATTTGAAGCAGGTTGACCCAAACCTGCTCATGCGTCTTTCAATCTTTTTAACCCCCTATCGCATCGACGTGTTTTGGGCCGTCATGCTGATGGTGATCTCATCACTGATCGGGGTTGTTGCCCAGCCGTGGATTATCGGCAAAGTGTTTGATGATGGAATCGAGGCGGGATCAGTAGAAAACCTGCGATATTGGATTGCGATCTTTGTCGGCTCGGCCGCCATTGAATTTGTCGCCAATCGATACCGTATTTCAAAGATGGGCATCGTTGGTGGCTACGTTGTCGCTGATGTGCGCGCGAAGCTTTACAACCATCTGCACACCCTTTCGCTCAACTTCCACAACAACTACAGTGTCGGCCGGTTAATGAGCCGTCTGCTGGGCGACATCGTGATGCTGCGAGAATTTATCACTTGGTCGATTACCGGGCTGTTTCGCTCTTTCTTCAGTCTTACCGGCATCATCATCACGATGCTTGTGATCAACTGGCGTTTGGCCCTGATTAGCTTTAGCGTACTGCCGATCTTGATCGTCGCGACTAATTTTTATCGCACCCGCATTCGCTTGGCCTATCGATCGGCCCGCTCTCGTAGCTCGCTGATTTCCGGCTACTTTAACGAGTCGATTTCCGGTATTCGTGTCACCAAGAGCTTTGTGCGCGAAGAAGAAAATTTCGGCTTTTTCGACCTGCTCAATTCTGACCTAAAAGGGATCAACTTTGGTGCAGCTTTCTTAACCGCCATTTTCTTCCCGGCCGTTGAAATCGTTGGCGCCCTTTCAGTCGGCTTGGTCGTCGTGTTTGGTGGGATGTTTGTTTTGGGCGAGACCTTAACACCGGGTCAGCTGATCGCGTTCGTGTTGTACGTGCAGCGCTTCTTTGAACCGATTAATGAGCTTGCCCGACGCTTTAACGTTCTGCAAGGGGCGATGGCTTCTACCGAGCGGATCTTTGCATTGTTAGACACCGAACCTGATTTGGTGGATGCGCCGGATGCATACGCACTGCCGGCCATTGATGGCACGGTCGAATTTTCAAACGTCAACTTCAGCTACAAAATTGACGAAACGATCTTGAAGAACGTTTCGCTCACGGCCGAGCCTGGGCAGCAAATCGCTTTAGTCGGTGAAACAGGGGCAGGCAAAAGCACCATTATCCGTTTGTTGGCCCGCTTTTATGATGTCACCGATGGCTCCGTTACGATCGACGGCCATGACATTCGGGATGTCACTGTTGAAAGTTTGCGCAGGCAAATGGGGGTGGTACTGCAAGATACATTCTTGTTTACCGGCAGTGTGCTAGACAATATTCGCTACGGCCGCCTTAATGCCACAGACGCTGAGGTGATCGCTGCGGCTGAGGCGGTCGGGGCTGATGAATTTATCTTAAAAATGCCAAATGGCTTTGACACAGAGTTAGGGCAGGATGGGATTAATTTGAGCGTTGGGCAGCGACAAATTTTGTCATTTGCACGCGCACTGTTGGCGGACCCACGAATTTTGGTTTTAGATGAAGCGACCAGCAGTGTAGACACGACAACGGAGAAACAGATTCAGTCGGCGTTAGAAAAACTGCTCGACGGCCGGACTTCGTTTGTGATCGCTCACAGGTTAAACACCATTGTCCAATCTGACAAAATTTTGGTGCTAGACCAAGGTGAAGTGGTTGAAGAAGGGAGCCATGCGGAACTTTTAGCTCAAGAAGGCCGATACTATAACCTGTACACGATGCAGTGGAGTGGGGACGAGTAGGCTTCTTTTTCATATAGACCAGACTAGACCAGACCGGTTTCGAACCGCTTGTCATTTGCAAGTACAGGCGAAAACCGGTCTGGTCTTTAGCCTATAATTTTAACCATCAACCGTAACCGCTAGTTCAAATGGGCCTGAAGCGTCACTATCAATCTCGATTGTGTACTCACCACCGGCCGGTAGCGGGGGCGTTGTGAGGGCCGGGGTGCCAGCGTCAGATTCGTAGCTGTACCCGGCTGATTCGTTATACATCTTAATCGAGCCTTCGACACCGGTTAAAACAAAAGTAAATGCCTGCTCTGCATTGGTTGAAACCCAATAGGTTTTCACATTTTCCCCATCTAGCTCTCCATTCACAGTCGCAGTTGTAACACCCTGAGAAAATGGGATTTGTTCTGGTGGTAGCGAGGCCAAGTCAATGTCGGCCTGGTGTGAAAGCCCTAGATCAAAGGTGTAATTGGTCCCCGGGCCGCCGTTAGAAATGGCGAACTCATAATCCCCACCTTGTGAAAACTCCCAAACTTGGGCACGCCCTTTATATTTTGTGGGGGGAATCCCATTTCCATTTAGCAAAATGGCCCAACCGAGATTGTCTCCTTCGACAATGGCTGAAAATGTTTGCCCGGGTTCCGCTCTAAACATATAGCTGACAGAGCTTGCTGGGGCGATGGGGCCACCAGCGGCCGCTTTATATCCATCTTCAACTTCTTCAAAAGTTAACCGAATCGGTTCAGCTTGCAGCACCGGCACTTTTAGGTTTGTGCCGTCGTTGGCCGGATCAATAGTCGGTTTAGGTTCAGCTGTCGGTTCCACCTCAACCACGGCCGTGGGTTCTAAGGTCGGTTCTGGGATTGGTGTTGGCTCTGCGGTTGGCTCAACCTGCTCTGTGGCCGCAACCACAGGTCTTGGGGTTGGTTCCTGGGCGACTTCTTCAGCACCGCCACATCCAACCATAATTAAGAGTACGAGGGACGAGAGCCAAGCCCCACGGTTGTTAGATTTTGATTTATAGATCATCAGATGATTCCCTGAATTGAGATTCATACGAACGCAAGGGTTGATGATGCGCATCGTATTGGATCCTAAAAAGATAGATTGTTGATTAACTGTATTGACCTATTGCACAGGCCTATAAATAGAAGGTTAGCTTAAATGTTTATAGGCCTAGCATCAATGGGTAGCCTTTCTCATCAAATTACATCAGCCTAGGCGTGCCTAAAAATCACACCATTATCACAAGCTGCACAGTTGTGACCGCCTATATGCCGATCGGCACTCCGTCATATGACCATCATGCACCTATGCTTTGGATATGACGAAATCAAAGCGACGCGATTGGTCGCACTAGCGAATGGAGATATAGACATGCAGCAGACATCTACTTGGTATAACAATCGGGAAAACGGGCCATTTCAAAACTTTTTAGAAAAAAGTTGGGAGACATCACCAACGATGTCGGTTTTGACCCTAATACATTTCGGAATGATCTTTGTCTGTCTGCTTGGACTAGCTTTAGACGGCCGGACCTTAATGGGTGAACCGGTTTGGATCAAACCGCTTAAGTTTGCGATTTCAGGTGGCATTTATTGCGCCACAATCACATGGTTAATGACCTATGTGACTCGAGCGAAGTGGCTGGGCAAGATCATTATGTGGGGAAATGGGTTTTTGATTTTTGGCGAAGTTGCCATCATCACCATCCAAGCCGCACGTGGATTACGCAGCCACTATAACGTCAGCAACCCGCTAGACGGGGCATTATGGGGCGCGATGGGCACCATGATCGGAATCATGTGGGCCTTAAACCTGATGCTTATTTTCTTGCTGCTGTTTCAGCCTTTCAAGGATGCAGCATTTAAAAGTGCTTTGGTTTTAGGCGTGATTATCGCTTTTCTAGGTGGGCTAACCGGCTTTTATATGACCGGGCAGCTGACCGCTGAACAAACAGCGCTTCAGGAACAGGGTGAACCGCTTGAATTTGCTGGTGCACATTCTTTTGGTGGCGAAGACGGTGGTGCTGGATTGCCATTTGTTGGCTGGAGCACGACCCATGGCGACATGCGGCCGGTTCATTTTGTAGGGCTTCACGGATTGCAAATGCTTCCACTGTTTGGCTTATTTATCAACCGGCGCTTTGCTGAATTCACGGCCGGCCGACGCTCATTCTTAGTCCTTGTCGGGGCCGCAGCTTATCTCGGCGTTATGTATGCCCTATTTCAACAGGCACTAAACGGACTGCCGATTACAAGCTTCGACCCGGTAACGATGACGATCTTGATTTTTGTAACTTTGGCCTATGGCACGATGTGGAATTTAACGGTCCGTGGCGGTCGTAAGCAGGGGCTAAACGCGGCTTAGACGGCTAGCTGATTACTCTGTTATTGAATCATCAACCCTAAATATAAAACAAGCGGCCGGGCGAGAATGGCCCGGCCGCCCAAGACAAAAATAAAAAAATATAATGTTTAAAAAAATATTCTTTGTACTCATCCCTATGTTTTTCATTTTCTCCCTCGGTCTAGTCGGTTGTGCCATGTCGGTACGCGGCTCCGGTAATGTAGCGACTGAAGAACGTCAGGTCAGCAGCTTTGACCGCATTTCACTCGATGGTTTTGGCGAGCTTATTCTGACCCAAGGTGGCCCAGAGTCGGTTCGTATTGAAGCTGAAGAAAACTTGATGCCATACATCAAGACTGACGTTAAGGGTGATGAGTTGGTCATTTCAATCAAATCTCGTCGGCCGCTTGTGCCATCACGTGCCATTAAATTTTATGTCAGTGTCCCTGATATTGAAGCGATCTCTTTAAACGGAGCGGGCATGGTTCAGTCTGAACGAATCGTTTCTGACGTACTTGACCTAACCATCGACGGCACCGGAAATATCACGATCGATGAGTTAGAAGCAGACCGTATGATGGTTGATATCGATGGGTTAGGTGACCTGGATATTAGTGGCAGAGTGGTTGATCAAGAAGTTGATATCGATGGTGCAGGCAACTTTGACGGCCGTCATCTGGAAAGCGAAAACGCGGTCATTCACATTGATGGATTGGGCAGCGCCGATATCAGCGTGACAGATTCTTTAGATGTCGACATTAATGGAAGTGGACGGGTCAAATATTCTGGTGATCCTGTTGTTCATCAGCAAATTAATGGGCTAGGTCAAATTAGCAAACGGTAGACAAAGGTAATCTCAACCTTCGGCCGGTTAAGTTTTATAAGCTTAACCGGCCTTTTTGCCTGGAAAAAACAGCCAAAACAAGATACGATGCACAGGGTGTAGAGCCACAGGATTGACGAGATGACAAAACAAATTGAATCAAATCGATTAGAAAATATTATTGATCAGGTGGTCAGGATCCAGCAGCAGGTCGGCCGGTTGATCCCCAAAAAGACCAAAAAAGTTTCGCAGACTTTGCCGATCACCAAACCGGTGCATCCCAAAATCGCGGCGCTTTTATTTGTCTTTGCTGCATTACTGACCTATCTGTTTATTGTCTTAGAATTTTTTATCTTCGATGTCCCCAGCCGCGTCTTGAACGATGGCGAGCTGGCGCTCTACATCACGTTAATCAGTGTTTTCGGATCCCTCTTTCTCCTCTACATCCTGATAGATCGCTTTCCCACGCTGGTTAATGCGCTGGTTTTAATCCAATCGGTTATTTTAGCGATATTGGTTATTCAAAACCCTCAAAGCTCAACCGACTTTTTGGTGCTTACGTTTCCACTAAGCGCAATGGCCTCATTTTTCTTGCCTGTGCGGAATGCGGCTTGGTGGCTGGTTCTATTTTTTGTAATGGGGATGATTAATGTGACCTATCTTCAGGGTATTGAAGAAGCGGTTAGCTCTGCGACAATGGCTGGTGCATTTGCCGCGTTTGGCATTATTGGGGCACTGATTCGCCGCAGCAATCAAGCTTATTATTCTATTGAATCACTCTATGACGAATTGCATGATACCCACATGCAATTGACCCGGTACAGCCAAGGTGTACGGCAATTGGCCGTTTCTGAAGAACGCAATCGTGTGGCTCGTGAAATGCATGATTCTTTGGGGCATTCATTAACAGTGGCTGTGGTCCAGCTTGAAGGGGCTGAAAAACTGATCCCAAAAGATCCAGAGCGTGCGGCCGGTATCATCAACAATATGCGTGATCAGCTTAAGAAGGCGTTGACCGAGCTGCGAGCCACGTTGGCACAGCTTCGATCAGACGACAATGATCAAATCGTTGGCAATTTGGCCATGGCGCTTACAGAGCTTAAATCTAACTTTACCCAGGCAACTGAACTAGACATTGATCTGAATTTGCCCGACCATCTGCCTTCGCTAGACGCTGAACAGCGCTTGGCGTTGTTCCGGGCGGCGCAAGAAGGGTTGACCAATGTGCAGCGACACGCAGGTGGTTCACGCGCATGGGTGTCACTTGTCCCCAAAGAGACGACGATTGAGTTGTCGGTGGCAGATAACGGTGCAGGGTTCCCGAAAGAAATCGATGACGGCCGGTTTGGATTACGTGGTTTAAGCGAACGGGCTGAATTTTTAGGCGGCCGATTGGTGCGCAAAAATCGCTCAACCGGTGGTGGCATGCTTGTGTTTACAATTCCGTATGACACACCTGAACGAGAGGAGAGGTAAACCTGTAAATGGCTGAATCAACCCGAGTAATTATTGTTGATGATCAACGGCTAATGCGCGACGGCCTACGCTTGCTTTTAGAGTTGGAAGATGGCATAGATGTGGTGGCAGAAGCGGCCGATGGGAAAGAGGGGATCGCCCAGTATCAGGCACACCAACCCGATATTGTGCTGATGGATATTCGGATGCCAGAGATGAATGGGATAGAAGCGACCAAAGAGCTGCTGCGGATCGATCCTAAAGCACGCATTATTATTCTGACCACATTTGATGATGACGATTTGATTATGCAGGGGGTTCAGGCCGGTGCACTGGGCTACATGCTCAAGGATCTGTCAGGCGAAGAATTGGCGGCCGCTATTCAAACGGTCATGGCTGGCGGATCTCAGTTAGACGCCAGAGTAACGCGTAAATTGCTGGGGCAAATTAATAACGCTCCTGCTCAATCGGGGTCAGCCACCCAACCATCCGCCAACCCGCTTACCGAACGCGAACTAGAAATTTTAGCGTTGGTGGCACAAGGGTTTAGCAATCCTGAAATTTCGCGTCAGCTGTTTTTGGCCGAAGGGACAGTCAAAAACTATGTCAGCGGCATCATTCAAAAGCTCGATGTTCGGGATCGGGTACAGGCCGCGATGCACGCCCGCGACATCGGTATTATTTAATAGGTCAACACCATTGGCTCCATTATCAGACATCGAGATCGAGCAGCTGGCGTTAAATTCCTGGCCAGGCTTAAAAACCTACTTGCATGGGGGGTGGCTGGTTCGCTGGGCCGATGGGTACACAAAACGTGCCAATTCAGCCACCGTTTTATTCGATGCCACTCCGGCCGATAACAAGATTGAATGGGTTGAAGCTTTTTATCGAAGCAGAAGTCAGCGGCCGATTTTTCGATTGCTCAGCTTTAATCAACCCTCTCTGCTGGATGAAAGATTGGCATCTGCCGGTTATCAACAGCTTGATTTGACCCAAGTGATGACGCTTGATCTGGCGCAACAGCCAGAAGTGCCAGTGAGCCATGCACGGTGTCAAATCCTTTCTATTGAAGAATGGCTCGTGATCTTCCATGAGCTTGACCGGTCGAAACTAGGCGCTGATGATCGGCGTTTACATCATGCGTTAATCCAACAAGCGGCCGGGCAGCTGTGCCCGATGGCGTTATTTGTAGATGGGCAACCTGCGGCTTGTGGGCTGGGTGTGCTGGATGCCGGTGCGATAGGGCTGTTTGATATTGTGACGGCCGAAAATTTCCGCAGGCGCGGGTTGGGCGGGGCTTTGGTGAACTCTTTGTTGGCTTATGCAGACGAGAAAGGTTGCCATACGGGATATCTGCAAGTTGTGGCCAAAAATACAGCCGCACACCGATTGTACGTAAAAATAGGGTTTAAAAATCGCTATCAATACTGGTATCGCGCCCTAGCAAGGTAAGTTTTAAGCCGAAACTCCTATATTTGAGCCTATCGACCAGGAGAAAATTCTCACCTTTTTTTCCCCTTTGTTTCTCTTATCCTATTAAACTTAAATCCGGTCAAGCTTCTCATGTCGCTGGGAAATTCAAGATTACTAGCGATAAAACTCACCAATCCATTAGGCAAACGCCTCTCTCAATACCTATTCACACAAGCCCATGGAAGAAAACAACACCAATAAGCCAGACGACCAAGCTGAACGAGACGATAGTATCTTCGATCGGCATAAACATAAAAACCAAGAAAAACGGGAACGACTTTTCCGTACCATTCGCATGGTTTTGATCGGTATCGGGTTTGTCATTCTGGGCTATGTCATTTATCGAGGTGTAATTGTTGGGGCGAGGGTTGCGGCCGGGCTGGTTGAAGATCTTGAAGCAGAAACCCCGACGGTTACGTTCGATCTATCTAGTTTGGATGTGGCTAGCCCTACGCCACCCCCGACCGCTACGGTTTTATATGGTGGGTCAACCTATGAACATGAGCTTGAAGAAGTGGACCCTGACGACCCGGATGCGACCCCGCGGGCTGGTGCGATTTTCTTCGATACCCCGACCCCCATCTTGCCGACCGCGACAAACACCCCGTTGCCAACGGCCGAGTTTGGTAATTTTAACCGAGATACCGATGCTCCCGTTTTAGGATATGCCAAAGACCCACGCTGCGCTGATAGAGAGCCCCACAGCGAGTATGTTTATTGCATGTTAAACTTAGCCGATGGGCCGATTGAACCTTAGTCAATGCTGTTCGTCATAACGATCTTGAATGTGTGCATATCTAGGCAGCTATAAAATGGGGCAGATTTTCTCTTGTAAATAGCTTGTTTTTCCTCCTTACAGTTTCTAATAACCTCTGACAAACTTCTGTGTGCCTGCTATACTCACTTGACTGGGCGAAAAGATAACTTTTGCTCACCCCCTTTTTCAACTGAAATTCAAAAATTAAGCAGGTTCGCTTAGATATGTTAATGATTCATTTTGTGAATCATTAGATCTCGGCCGAATCGATATTAAAAATTCTAAGATGCTGGCTAAAGATCTCTTGGTCAAACTGCATCTTTCAAATTAACCTAAATTCTTTTTAGGATCAGGAGATTCTTGTGAAATTTAAACTGACTGCATTATTTATTGTATTCGCTGCATTTTTAGCAGCTTGTGGACCACCACCAGGTGGACCATCGGCCGATGACGGACATGGCGGCGGCGGTGAGATGGCCGATGACGGCACGATCAAAGACGGTGACTTTCTAGAAATCGCCATGGTTGGAACCCTTGTTGATACCGGAGACGTATTCGTCGATACCGGTGAAGTTGGCCAACCGATCGTTTTCCCATACGGTGAAGGCATTTTCTTCCCAGGTTGGGACCCGATCTTTGAAGGTAAAAAAGTGGGCGACCACATTTCTATCGATATACCGGCCGAAGATGCGTTTGGTGAACAGGGTGCACCCCCAACCATTCCACCTAATGCTGACCTACACTTCGAAATCGATATTCTAAACATTTTGACCGTACAGCGTGAAGTCACCAAAGAAGGGGACGGACCGCAACCGGCCGAGGGTGATACCGTTCGGGTACATTACACCGGTATGCTAGAAGACGGCACCGTTTTTGATAGCTCGATCGATCGTGGTGAACCGATTGAATTCCCATTGGGTCAAGGATTTGTAATCCCTGGTTGGGAAATCGGTATTGCAGAAATGCATGTGGGCGAACAGGCTGTCCTCACGATTCCATCTGCACTAGCCTATGGACCCCAAGGCAGCCCTCCAACGATTCCACCAGATGCGACTTTGATCTTCGAAGTTGAGCTTGTTGAGATCGTCGGCGCTGAATAAGTAGCACACTAAATTAGAATTCAACAGCGGGCTGAATTGGTTTTGTATCAATCAGCCCGCTGTTTTTGTTTCTAGGTAAAGACCGGTTTGGTTTGTAAAATATAATTTTAGTTCTGGTACCTGAAATAAATCCTCTTTAGACAGGATTTCCAAGACTAACTGGATCAATATATCCTGCAAATCCCGTCAAAAAACAATTTGTAGTTTAAACATCAAGGCGATTAACCAAATGAAGATTAGCGTAAATTCCATCAGTTCAGATCAAGCCCGTTCACTGCCCGACGGCAAATTCGGTTTCGGCCGAATATTCAGCAACCACATGTTAACCCGGACGTTTACCGATGAAACCGGTTGGCAAGATGCGGAAATTCAGCCGTATGGCCCCATCCCGATGAACCTGTCGATGTCGGTTTTGCATTATGGGCAAGAGATTTTTGAGGGGACTAAAGCGTATCGTCGCCCCGATGGCAAGATCAATCTATTTCGGATCGATCAAAACATTAAGCGGTTTAATCGTTCGGCCGTGCGTATGGAACTCCCGATTATGGATGAAGAAGAGCATCTTGAAGCGATTGTTTCACTGATAGAGCTTGATGCATCTTGGGTGCCAGACTCACCTGATTCTTCGCTTTACATTCGGCCGACGCTTGTTTCTAGCGAAAACACGATCGGTTCTCTAAACGCCAACGAAGCACTATTCTTTATCTTACTCAGTCCGGTTGACCCCTATTTCGCTACCGGCTTTAACCCGATTTCTGTATTTGTTGAAGATGAATATGTGCGGGCCGTTCGGGGTGGCGTGGGTGAAGCGAAAACCGGTGGCAACTATGCCGCCAGCTTACATGCAACCGACAAGGCGATTAAAGCCGGTTACAAACAGGTCGTTTGGTTAGACGCAATCGAACGGCGCTATGTTGAAGAGATGGGTGGGATGAACATCTGCTTTGTGTATGGCAACAAGTTGGTGACATCTCCATTGACCGGTACAATTTTGCCTGGTATCACCCGCGATTCTTTACTGATTTTGGCGCAAGATCTGGGCTACGAAACTGAAGAACGGATGATTGACATCCATGAGCTGATCGCCGATATCAAGTCAGGTGTCTGTACCGAGGCGTTTGCTTGTGGCACGGCGGCTGTTATCGCCCCTATCGGCAAGTTGGGGTACAAGGGTGAAGATGTGATTGTGAACAATAACGAGGTCGGTGCGATGACGCGTCATTTGTATGACGAGTTGACCGGCATTCAATTCGGCCGGATTCCAGACCGGTTTGGCTGGACACTTCAAATCGGTTAACTTTTTTCATTCACTAAAGAGTTCGGAAGTTTAATTTATTGCGTGGTGGGGCTTGAAACTAATCTCAACTTCCGGACTCTTATAATAGGCCTATACATCAGGAAGAGAAAATGAACCTCGATGATGCGCAAAAAAATATGAGAGACGCCTATGTTGGAGGCGGGCCGGGCATGCTTGTGTCTGGGATTGTTTGGGTAATTGCTGGGGCTGTTGGCCAATTTGTGGGCGTACAAGCGGCCGTTTTGACTTTGTTTTTTGGGGGTATGCTTATCGTACCGGTCAGTCAGCAGATTGACAGGCGGCTAGGACGTGCAGGCGCCCATGAACCAGGCAACCCACTTTCATTTTTAGCCTTAGAAGGGACTTTTCTTTTATTTATCGGGCTTTTTATCGCTTATATGGTGGTAAACATCGAGCCATCATTCTTTTTCCCGATTATGCTATTAATTATTGGCGGCCGCTACCTGACATTTCAAACGATCTATGGAATGCGTTTATATTGGATTGTTGGCGGGTTATTGGCGGTAGCGGGTGGTCTTTGTTTGTCGTTTAATGCTCCGTTTGCATGGGGTGGGTTTATCGGCGGTGCAATTGAAATTATCGGATCAATCGTCATTATTCGGCAAACAATGTCGGCCGAATAGCTAAAATCTAGATTTCCCTACAAGAAACCGGTATCAGATGTTCCAGAAATCGGCCGTACCGGTTACAATAGGGCCTTCCTACACCTTCAAAAGTTAAAATAATCAAAATTTTCAGGCAGGGGATGTTTTTCCAGCCTTTTTGCTTGCCAACACGGACAGGGATGTCTGTGCTACAAGTTGATTTTGGTAGCATGTGAATCGTCTATCCAAAATCGGCAATCGTAAATCAAATCATGTTAACGCTTAACGAACTCAATGTTTCTTTCGGGGAACGGACATTGTTTAAAGATGTCAATCTCAAATTTTTGCCGGGCAACAGCTACGGCGTAATCGGTGCGAATGGTGCTGGTAAATCAACGCTGCTCAAAGTCATTGCGGGGGAATTCGAATCGACTTCTGGCACCATCACGATGGGGAAAGGTGAACGGCTGGCGATGCTCCGTCAGGACCAGTTCGCATTCGATGATCATACGGTATTAGACACTGTGATGGTGGGATATAGTGAGCTTTACGCTGTTATTAAAGAGCGGGAAGCGCTGTACGCGAAACCTGACTTTTCTGAAGAAGATGGGATGCGTTCTGCCGAACTTGAAGAAGCGATGGCAGATATGAACGGGTATGAAGCGGAGTCCGAAGCGGCCGTGTTGCTCAATAATCTAGGGATTCCTGAAGAGTTTCACTACACCCTGATGGCAGACTTAGAAGCGGGACAAAAAGTACGCGTCTTGTTGGCCCAAGCGTTGTTTGGCAATCCAGACATTCTGTTATTGGATGAGCCTACCAACCAATTGGATATGGGCACCATTCGTTGGTTAGAAGACTTTATCATCAACTTCCCCAACACCGTGATTGTCGTTTCCCATGACCGCTACTTTTTAAACAACATCTCTACCCATATTGTCGATATCGATTTTGGGCAGATCAAAATGTACGTGGGTAACTATGATTTCTGGTATCAGGCGAGCCAGTTGGCCCAGCAGCAGCGTAAAAATGCGAAGTTGCGTGCAGATGATCGTATTAAAGAGCTAGAAAACTTTATCCGTCGGTTTAGCGCCAACGCATCGAAATCTAAGCAAGCGACCGCGCGTAAAAACATGATCGACAAACTGAAGATCGATGAATTGCCACAGTCAAGCCGCCGCTTTCCTTATGTCGATTTCCGGCCGGAGCGGCCAGCGGGCAAAATGATCCTTGAAATTGAAGGGTTGAACGCGACCGTTGACGGTGAACATCTACTTAAAGATTTCAAATTGCAGGTCAATCAGGGTGACAAAATCGCCTTTATCGGACCAAACGATTTGGTTAAAACGGTCTTGTTCGAGATTTTGGCAGGCACCCGTGAGCCGGACAGTGGGGAATTTATGTGGGGAACCACAATTACCCCGTCTGTCTTCCCAAAAGAAAACAGCGAATGGTTTAGCGACGATATCAACTTGGTTGAATGGCTACGCCAATATTCAACCGATGACAGCGAGAGCTATATCCGCAGCTTCCTCGGCCGAATGTTGTTTTCAGGTGACGAAGTATTTAAATCGGCCAAAGTATTATCGGGTGGCGAAAAAGTGCGCTGCATGTTGTCACGCATGATGCTGTCAGGCGCCAATGCGCTGGTCATGGACGAACCGACCAACCATTTAGACCTCGAAGCGATTACCGCCTTAAACGATGGACTAATCAATTTTGAAGGGGCGTTGCTCTTTACTTCGCACGATTTCCAATTTATTGATACGATCGCGAACCGCATTATCGAAATCGCCCCTGGCGGGGTGATTGACCGGCACTTGCCATTAAACGAGTATTTGACTGACGAGCGGGTTATGAAGCTGCGTGAAGAATATTATCACGGCAGCAAGATGGTAAATATTTAAACAAGTTGCAAGGGGCAGGTTGCAAACGCCAATCGTTGAAGATTTAGCGTTTTCGCAACAAGGACGACTATGATTTTGCCACGGCAAAAATCTAATGAATTCGACATCTGCCCCAAGTAACTTGCCTTCTTAAAATTATGACTTTAAAAATTCACCAGTTGGCACTTGGTGCCTACGACAACTTGATTTGCGTTTTAGCTGACGAGGCTACAAAAGAAGCGGTACTCATCGACCCGGCTTGGGACGTACCCGCTTTGTTGAAGGTGGTTGAAGACAACGGGTACGACCTGCAGGGGATTTGGTTGACCCATGCCCATGGGGATCATGTGGAAGGGGTTGATGCCGTTCTAGATGAATATCCAACGATTGAAGTTTGGGCTTCCCCCAATACGCTCGATTCTTTTAATCCCAATTACCCCACGAGCGATATTGAAGATGAAATGACCCTTGGGGAGCTGACATTTGAAGTGTTTCACACCCCAGGCCATTCACCCGGTGGCGTTTGCTTTAAGCATGGGGACGACATGATCGTCGGCGATACGTTGTTTGTGGATGGGTGCGGCCGTTGCGATTTACCGGACAGCGATGTGAACGCGATGTACGATTCGATTCACGGGATCCTGATGAAATTGCCTGACTCAACGGTGATTTACCCCGGCCATAATTACGGACCTACCCCGACCGATACGATCGGGAATCAGAAAAAGACCAATCGGTTTATGCTAGCGGCCACCCGTGAAGCCTTTATCAAAGAGAGAATGGGTTGAGACAAGAGCAAAAGGGAAAAGGCAAGGGTAAGGGAAAAGGCAAAAGACAACCGAACCCGCCCAAAGATAAAAGAGAAAACAAAGGTAAACGGAGCCAAAAGCCAGAACGCGCCAAGCGGTCTGGCCCGGCCGACGGACCGAAAGACAATTCTAAAAGAACGACGGGCAGCAAAGGCAGCAAGCCTAGAGATGGCTCGGGACCCGATCGGTTAACCCGACGCAATACAGTGCTTGAGGCATTACGAGCCAAACGGCGACAATTTAAGACACTTTACATTGCGGAAGACATGCTTGAAAAGCAGTCAAAGCCGCTGCTTCATGCTGCCCGCAAAGCGAATGTCAATATTGAGAAAGTCGATAAAAACCGGCTGGGCAATTTAGCCGGTGCCAGTGACCATCAAGGAGTCGTGCTCGAGGTAAGCGACTATCCATATTGCGATGTAGAAGATATTCTGGATCGGGCCAAGGCGTTAGGCGAGCGGCCGCTGATCTTGGTGATGGATTTGGTTCAAGGCACTTATAACGTCGGGACTTTGCTACGCACGGCCGAAATCATCGGGGTGCACGGGGTGGTTGTGCAAGACCGACGTGCGCCTGAAATTACCCCATTGATTGTGCAACATTCGCAAGGGGCGGCCGAACATCTGTTGATCGCAAAAGTCACAAACTTGGTCAAAGCGCTCGACACGTTAAAGGCGGCCGACGTGTGGATCACAGGACTAGACTTTGGTGAAGATGCTCAGAAATTAGGCAGCGTAGACCTCAATCGGCCGTTGGCCATTATCGTCGGCCATGAAGGGGATGGGATTCGCCGTCTTGTACGTGACTCGTGCGACTTTATCCTCGAAATTCCGCAGCGGGGCAAGGTCGAGTCGCTCAACGCGGCCGTGGCTGGATCTGTTGCGCTGTATGCCGCATGGCAGGCGAGAGGCTTTTAAGCGGGCCGTTTTAAGGAAGAATTGAGATTGGAAAGATGAGGGACAAACGAAAACGGACGCTAATTCTCATCGGATTGCTGGCAGCTGTTGCTGTTAGCTTCTTGTTTGGGGTGCGGGCAGATGCTCAGAATAGCGAACGATTAAAAGTTGCGGTTAACCCGGTAGAGCCTTTTGTGTTTTTAGATGGCCCTGTACCCAGTGGATTTAGCATTGATCTATGGGACGCGGTCGCAAAGGAAGCTGGCATCGAATATGAATTTGTTGAGGTTGAGAATGTAACCGCTTTGCTGGCGGCCGTACAGGCGGGCGAAGTGGACTTAGGGATTGGGGCAACAAGCATTCGAGCTTCACGAGAAGAAGTGGTCGATTTCTCTCTGCCGTTTTTTGCGGCCGGATTGCAAATTATGACCGCCGCCGATGTAAACCAAGGGGCCTTAGCTGTGTTTCGATCGATTTTCACCCCCAACTTAATACGCTTTCTGTTGGCGACCTTGGCCACGCTTTTGCTCGTTGCCCATGTCGCTTGGCTGCTAGAGCGGGATGAAAACGAAGATTTCCAAGGGAGCTATTTGCGCGGTATTTGGGGCGCTTTTTATTGGACGATTGTGACCGCATCAACTGTGGGATATGGAGACACCGTGCTCAAAGATAGCCGCGGCCGACTTTTGGCCGTGGTCTGGATGTTGCTGAGTTTGTTTTTGGTTTCGTATTTTACGGCGACCGTCACGAGCAGCTTAACGGTCGGCCGGTTAGAATCTGGCGTCAACGGCCCTCAAGATTTACGCAGCCTGAATGTCATTACGCTACCAGGCACAACATCGGCCGCCTACTTAACCGAAAGGGGGGTGAATCACACCACTGTGATCGATGTTGAATCTGGCATTCTTGCTCTGCAAACTGGGGAGGCGGATGCACTCGTTTATGATGCCCCTGTCTTGCAATATTATGCCAACCTTGCGATTGCTCAAGACATGGTGCTGGTGCCGACGATCTTTCAAAATGAAAATTATGGGATTGTCATGCCGGCCGAGAGTGATTTAACTGAGCAGGTTAACCAAGCTCTGCTGCGCGTGCAAGAAAATGGGGTGTATGATCAATTGACGCAGCGCTGGTTCGGCCGTTAAAAAATTAAAGGGTATTTTTAACAGCATTCCCGGCCGTTTTTGTTAGATTCTTGGTATGGGGAATTGGTAAAAACTATTTTCCGAGCTCTAATTCAACCTGAAAGATATTTACGTTAAAGGATACTCCTCTTGGCAGAATCGCAAACTGAAAACACATTAGATTTCAAAAAACTGGTGCCCGTCTTGGTCGTCGTTTTGGTAGACGTTTTAGGATTAACAATCTTAATCCCCGTTCTGCCTTATTACGCCATCGCCTTCGGGGCAGATGCGCTCACTATCGGTTTGCTTGGTTCCGCTTACCCGGCGATGCAGTTTATATTCGCCCCGATATTGGGCAATTTGTCTGACAGGATCGGCCGGAAGCCGGTATTGGCAACCGCCCAAATGGGGACCTTTCTTAGTTTGTTGCTCCTCGGTTTTTCAGGGGCGCTGTGGGTTGTCTTTTTGTCTCGCATTTTAGACGGGATCACCGGTGCTAACTTTTCGACGGCTCAGTCGGTGATTACTGATAGCACCGATGAAGAAAATCGGGCACGTGGTCTGGGCTTAATCGGTGCGACGTTTGGTATTGGCTTTGTGATCGGCCCCGCCCTGAGTGGGTTGGCGCTGTGGGCGAGTGGCAACAATTACAGTGCACCTGCGTTTTTAGCGGCCGGATTTGCATTTGTTAGTGTTCTACTGACCACGTTTATGCTCGAAGAAACCCATCCACCCGAAAAGCGGGGAACACCGAGCAAAGAGCGCGGGCTTAATTTCGGCCGGATGCGGGACTACATGCTGCACCCAACCTTGGGGGTCATATTCCTGTTTGTCTTTTTAAACCAGGTGATTTTCGGCTCGTTTCAATTGACTTTTGCACCATTTACCCTAACGAAATTGGGATTAAACAGTTTGGGCAATGTCATGTTTTTTAGCGCCTTTGGCATTATTTCCGCCATCATGCAGGGTGGCTTAGCCGGACCGCTTAACAAACGATTTGGTGAACAAAAACTTGTCTATGCTGGTCTGCTCATATTTGGTATGGGGTTCTTTCTGACCGGCTTTACGCCGTCGCAACCGGTGTCATGGTATTCGCGTGACGCGATGGTGACCGAGCTACAGCAAGGGTCTGCTACAATCACGCAAGAAACATTAGACGAGCAGTTAAAGCTTTTGCCTAACGAAGGGGTTGAACAGGGGAACAGCGCCCTATTTTATATG
>JAHDEB010000127.1:14254-17763 GCA_020629055.1 Chloroflexota bacterium | reverse complement strand
TAAATCGCAGTTCCTGCCCAACTGAAGTTTAGACCCCATCAAATCAACTTGCAGATGGGACAGTTCTTTAAACTTCAGTCCTTAGCTCATCACAACAGCAATAAACAATCGTTTTGTGGGTCACATTCCTACCCAAAACATTCAACCTAATTGTCCTCTAAGGCGGTGCAAAGGCAACCATCTATTACTTGCTGCTAGGGTAAGCGGTTGAAATCAGATAACAACCGGTCTCCTTTTTCTGATCATACTCAGCTAAAATAAAACCCTCTCAATCCTATCGGTGGTGACTTGATGCAACATCTAAATTTCTTTAAACAAACTACTTTTTTAGCCTCGCTATTTAGCCTGCTTTTACTAACAGCCTGCCAAGTAAACGCCGTAGCTGACCTGCCAACACAAGAGCCTGAACAAATCGATGAATCGTTAATAGTCGAAACGGCTACCGCAACGCCCAGTCTTGAAACTGAGGTCGAAGGTGAGTTAGAGACAGAAGCGACAGCCGAAATAATGCAGGCGACAGCAACACCGGTCCAAACGTTCGCCCCCATCATCCAACAACCGGCCGAAGACGCCCCAACAGGGTATTGGAGCTACTTTTCGAATCCGGGAGGGGGCGGGGCATTTCATACCGTCGGGCAAGGGCCTGATGGGTTGGTCATTGCGACCAGTGATCTAAGCGGGGCTTATTTAAATCGTGCGATTCAAGATCCTAGCAGCCGATGGGAAATTATCGGGTTAAATCGGGGGTTAAGCGCCACACATGTTAGTGCGGTCGGCTTTCATCCAACAGACCCTGAGCTTGTATTTTTAGGGACCGATAACGGGATTTTCCGTTCGGCCGATGGTGCAACCACATTCACCCAAGTATTTGCAGACGGCTACTTTCATGACATCTTGGTTATCGCCCCAAACGATCAGCCCGTAACCGTTTATGCAACTTATCATCCTGCATGGGACAGCACCGAAGGGGAAATTTTAAAAAGTATCGATGGGGGCTTAACTTGGTCGATTATCAGCCAAAATCTGCCATCCGGTTTACGTTTAATCAAACTTTTACCGGCCCCAAACAGCCCAAATATGTTAATCGCCCTTTCTGGGGAGGCCCGCTTTGCAACTGGACCGGCCGCCGCATTTCGTTCGGCCGATGGTGGGCAAACTTGGAGCCCGATCGGAGTTGAATTAGGCGCGATCATGGACATCGAATATGATGCAGCCGGTCAATTATGGTCAACCACATTTGAAACCGAACCAGACCTGTATGGCACCCTATTCTCAAGCACAGATCATGGGGACGCTTGGCAGCAGGTTGCTCAGCGACACGGGGTCATTTGGCCAGCCAGCAACGGCCGGCTACGCCTAATCGATACCCGCTATCAGTTCCCATGGGATGAACGCAACGGGGTTTGGGAATCGGCCGACGGTGGTGCTTCATGGGCGCAAATCAGCAGCGTAGACAATTATGATTTTGGCTGGTCCACGGCTTACTTTGCCCATCTGTCTAGTTTCGACGGGCCGATCAGCACATTGGCCCTTTCTGGGGACACAGCGATATGGGTCAACAGTCAGTTTGTGTTTGGCAGCTTCGATGGAGGGCGTACGTTTCAAAATCTGTATACCGATCAGACAGAATCAGGCACATTTAGCTCGCGGGGAATCGACAATATCGTCTTTTTTGATGCAGCCGCCAGCGCACAAGCCACCGATGGCACATCAGCCATGTACATGGCGATGTATGACATGGGCTGTTTTCGCAGTTTAGACGGAGGCGCCAGCTGGGACAATTGCAATGTGCCAGATTATACCGGCAATTGGGACGGTGCCGGTGGCAATAGCTTTAGCGTAATAACAGACCCCACCCGCGCCGGAACGGTATGGATGACCCAAGCGGGCGATATCGGTGAAAATGTATCGTTGGTACGCAGTGATAATTTTGGGGCAGCAGATAGTTGGCGATTAAGCAACAGCGGCCTGCCGATAAGCGGTTCGATTACAGGGCTTGCCATCGACCCAAATAGCCCGGCCGACAGCCGCACGCTGTTTGTGGCGGTAGACGGGGATGTGTACCGCAGCATGGACGACGGCGTGAGTTGGGCACTGGTTTTTGCATGTGGTGGTTGCCGCTTTACGGCCGTCGATCCACATGGGTCGGGTCAAGTTTTGGCGGGGGGTGAAGCGGGGCTGTTTCGCTCGGCCGATGCAGGCAGCCCCGATAGCTGGTTCGCCATTGGTGAAACCGGTATGACCGGCACCGTTCAGGGGGATTATTGGGAATGGGGTTGGAACGGGGTCCGAGACATCGACTTTGACCCGACAACACCCGGCCGAATAGCCGTCGGCGTACTGGGAGCATCCGGCGGCGTCTATCTTAGCGAAAATGCGGGCGATAGCTGGACCAAGGTGTTGGATGACCCGTTTGTGCGAGATGTGCATTTCACGTTGCGCAATCTGTTTGTCGCTTCATCTAGTGCATGGGAATCAGGCGGGTATGACCCGGCCGGGCAAGGGGTATTGCGCAGCGACGACGGCGGTCAGACATGGTCGGCCGAAAACGACGGGCTGCCTTGGCCGTTTCCGGCTAAGTTTGTGACGCTAAACGATGAGGAAGAAACGTTGCTAATGGCGGTGCAGGGTCCTGGTTTTTACGTGGCTGACTTTGCGCGTTAGGTACAGCCAAAATTCAAAAATAGCAGATACCCAACGCTAACCCGCACAGCATTAGAATAGCCAGCTTTGCTGACCCTAGATGGAATGATCTAAAAATGCGAACTGATTACTCATTAAAATCAAGATTTAGTGGCATTTGAGCAGACCCGATTTTATATTTTTCTTCCCATTTTTTTACTTCTAAATGTTGTTCGTATTTTTTCCAACCACCTAACCAGACATCAAACAACTCGCGACCATCCAACCAATTTTGCCACCACTCATAAATAGAAGTAGATTCTAGCCCAAAGCAATTACCCCACATTAAATTCTCTTCATCTCCCTTCTCGAAGGAATCTTCATACTCTTTGTAACTCGCTTCAAAGCGTATGACTGGTAAATTTATATCTGAACAGTCTATGCAACTTATAATCCCACATCCCCAATCAACTAAACCTAATAAATGCTTTGGCCAATACCCATCATAATATTTGCTACGTTTTATTGAATAATCCAATAAACAAATACCAGCTCCATGTTCAGATGCGATGGGGAGTGTTCCAAAGCCAGGGCCAACAAACCCGCTTCCTACCTCGGTATACAATCCTTTAACAAATTCCCCTGGATCATATTCTAGTTTGTTGACAACCTGATCCCATTCATTTTGATTAAGAATTGGCAATGTTGGCCGATCGGCATTTTTTGCTGGCTGTTTTAACACCAAGTCAAAATAGTGGTCTTTGGTCTTTGAAATTAAATCTGGCCAAATTTTTGAATAATCTTTCATTGATGCCTGCTCCCCTCCCTCATCTAATTGACCGCAATCATCGAACCGGATTTTGTCTTTTCAACTTCAATCCGATTCG
>JAHDEB010000127.1:0-14154 GCA_020629055.1 Chloroflexota bacterium | reverse complement strand
TAATTGACCGCAATCATCGAACCGGATTTTGTCTTTTCAACTTCAATCCGATTCGGAAACGCGTCCCGCAGCTCTTCAACGTGGGTGATAATCAAAATCAGTTCAAAATCTGGCTGGATGGCGTTGATCGCTTCGATTAGCTTTTGACGCCCTTCGGGATCTTGGCTACCAAACCCTTCATCAACCACCAACGTTTGCAGCTTGGCCCCGGCCCGGCGTGAAAGCACCTGTGACAGCGCAATCCGAATCGCAAAGTTCACCCGAAACTGCTCTCCACCCGAATAGTTTTCGTACGGCCGCACGCCTGACTCATCGCTAATGCGAATATCTAGCACTTCGGCCGACTCTCCCTTTTTACTTTTTAGCTCTCGCTGAGTATCAAACTCAACCCGCATCCGGCCGCTGGTCAGCTTGTCGAGCAGATCATTGGTCGTCTGTTCAATCTCTGGCAACGCCCGCTCAATCAGCAGCGCCTGAATACCGTTCCGGCCGGTCGCCGTTTCAATCACCTTTAATCGTGCGATTTTTTGCGTTACCGTTTCGCGATCTTCCCGCTTTTTCTGCAAACGGGTCCGCTGTTGCCCCAGCACGTCTAGCATCGTTTGTGCCTGCGTCATTTTACGATTTGCAGCGATCTCGTTTTCGCGCAATTGGGAAACCTCGTTCTCAACCAAGGCCAAATTATTGCCACCGCTCGATTGCAGCTGCGCCAACATCGTTTTCCCACTTTCTAACGTTTCCGTTTGCCCCGAAATCAACGTCTCTTGCTCACTAATCTGGCCGGTTAAGTCAGCCAAGGCGGTGTCGAGCGCGGCGATTTGCCCCACGGCCGCCTCTAACTGGCGGAACTTCTCCGGCACATCGGCCAACTTGTCTCGTTTGCCCAGCAGCGCCCGGTGCCCATCAAAATCGTAGCCGACCTCTTTCGCTTCAGCTTCTAGCTTTTTTAGACTTTCCCGATCATCAGCCAGAAAATCATCTTGTTTGAGCGACGCAGAAATTTCAACCAGTCGCGGTGCACCGTTCTCGTCCCAATGTGCCTTGTCTCGCTCAATTTGGGACAGGGAGGTTTCGATACGGGCTAGATCTTCTTTGGCAAAGGTGATTTTGCGCTCCAAGGCCGGTTTTCCTTTTAACCCTTCGGCCGCCTCCGCGACAACGCTCTTTTGCGCATCGAGCGTGGGCATAAAATCGCTGATCTCTTTTTCTAGCGCCGTTAAGCGAGTCGCCCCACCACCGGCCCAATCAGCCAGCGCTTTTTTCAATGTTTCAACCGTTGTTTGGGTGCCCGCCAGCTCACGCTCTAACGTTTGGATCTGGTTTTCAAGGCGCGGCCGATTTTTAACTTTTATATCGATTGCCGGAATTTCTGTCGCCAAGCTTGCTAGGCGATCCCGGTTTTCGCGAAACCGATCCCCGCTTTTCTTCCCATCCGCCTGCATTTGGGCCAGCGTGGTTTCGATATGTTCGGCCGTCAGCAGTTGGCCACAATGGGGGCAGGGGCCATCTTTTTCATGGGTCAGCCGATCCATCTTTTCCTTTAGCTCAACCATTTGCGGTTTCAGCAAATCATTTTCCGCTTTGCGCGCCGCTTCATCTTCCCGCATTTCGGCCAAGCGGCTCTGATCGGCCGACAAGCTTTCTAACTCTTTAGACAGCTTGTCACGCTCAGCCGTTTTTAGCCCGATCGACCGTTCCGCCCCAGCTAGCTGCTCTTGCTGTTTGGCGCTATCGGCCGCAATCGCCTTTAGATGCTCATTTTCTTGCTGCAACAGCCGCAAATCAGACTCCAGCTTTTGCAGATCTTCTTTGGCCGCTTGCCACAGCGCATCCTGCTCTGCCAATCCGGCCAGTGCCGTTTCAGATTCGGCCAGCAAAGCCGCCTGCTTCTCTTGGTTTGTCACATGCTCCGCTTTCCGGCCGTCCATCTCACCGATCTGTTTCTGTCGCTTTTCCAGCCCCTCTTTTTCTTGGGTCAAGCGGCTCCTTTCACGCGCAATCGCCAGCTTATGCGGCTCCATCTCTTTATCGATCCGGTTATAGGCGTTCGCTTTTTCTTGATGGGCTTCTAGCTCTTTTTGCACCTCTTCCCAGGTGGCAAAATTCGCGCGAATCTTCTCTTCGCTCGCCACAATCTTGGCCAGCTCATCTCGTTCGGCCGTTTGCCGCTGTTGGCGCGATTGCCATTCACGCAGCCGACCGCTCATCTGGTTTAGGGCGGATTGGGCCTGCTGCACCGCCTGTTCCTGCTGTTTAACCAAATCGGCCGACCGGCGTGCCTCGGTTAACCGAGCCTCTCCATCTGCCAGCTGCTGCTTGATCTGTTTGTGTTCAATTTCGGCCGCTTCAAACGCCGTCCGCCGATTAACTTCTTCTGTGAGCTCCAGCTCAATTTCGCTGATTTGTCCGTCGATCAGGCTCTGCTCATTGTCTGCCAGCTTCCGTTTTTCGGTGACGGCCGCCTTGTATTGGTCCCACACACTCACACCGAGCAAATCGGCCAAGACTTCTTTGCGGCCGCCAGATGACTTGGTCGTAAATTCATCGGCCCGCCCCTGTAGCAAAAAGCTGGCGTTGCTAAAGGTGTCGTAGTTCATGTTCAGCAGATCGCTGATCGCCCCATCGGTCTCGCGCCGTTTGGCCATCGTCAGCGAACGCCACTTGTCTTTCTCACGATCAACCGCCGCCTGAAATTCTAGCGTCATCGCTTTGCGTGCTTTTTTCTGCCGTATAACGCGATAAACTTGTTGGTCTAGCTCAAATTCAAACCGCACTTCGGCCGCGGCCCCATCTCGGTTCGCCAACTTGTTGACCACATCGTCGTCACTTTTGGTCCGCGCCTCTCCAAACAACGCCCAGGTAATGCCGTCTAAAATCGATGATTTGCCCGCCCCATTGGCTCCGGAGATCGTTGCGAGCTGTAGGCCGGTGAAGTCGAGCGTCGCCGTTTCGCGATAGCTGAGAAAGTTTGTGAGTTCTAATTTGAGAGGAATCATTCAGGCTCTATTTTAGGCGATGTCTAAAAATAAATCACCCAATTTCACATCTGATACAAGGCTTTTCAGTAAAAAACATTTCGGCCAAAATCAATTTAAATTCAGCCTTATTGCCTATGCGTGTTCTTGATTTTTAGGACGCTGATAGGAAGGACCACTGATAGGCGGAGTAGTTTGAACATTTTTTAGTCATTTCTACTTTTATTGAAAAGCCCTAACATCTGATACCGACTCCCAGCCAACCGATAAGTCAGTGCATTAAACGCCGCCTTTTTGGGCATAGGCATGTTCCGGTCAAAGACACGAAAAGTCTCCGTTACGTTTAAAACGGCCATCTTGATTTCAACAGACTTTTCGTGTCTAGAGCCGAATTGTAGGTTTGTTAACAAAAACGTAGGGGTCGACGCCATCGGTGTGGTCATTGTATTCTTCGAGCCAACTTGTGCTCCGATGGCGTCGACCCCAATCAAAAAAATCAGACCAAAACCAACGGAATCGCAGCCTCTTCAGCTTTGATGTTCAGCGCGCTTAAATCGGTTTTGAGCAGATCAACAAATTGACCAAACACCTCGTCGATCTCAGCCGAAATCGTATCAAACACCTCTTGCGCCTGCACCGTCGGCCGGTAATCGCCCAAATAAACGGCCGGTGGCAACGACGCCAACTGTTCGAGCAACCGTTGCCCCGTGTTGGTCACATCTGTGCCCCCCACCAGCCCTGGCACCGCCAGCTGCGACTCCACTTCGAGCACCTTGGCGCAGACCGCTTTCGCCGCGTCTGCTAGCGCGGCGTCATCTACCCGACCGCTCAACCCATCCAGCTGATCCCGCAGATCGCGCATCTGGTTAATCACCTCAACCGTCTGCTCACATTTGTCGGTGATCGCTTTGTATAGCTCAAACTGCGCCTGCAAATCTTCGTTGCTTGCCGCCACACCACGCTCTTTCACCACTTCAAACGTCTGCTCTTGTGATTTGCCATCGGCCGTGATGCATATGGTGTAGGTACCAGGTGGAACAACCGCGCCGTAAATCGACTCTTTGGCGGCCGCGTCATCCCCTTTCACCTTGCTCACATGCCGGTAGCGCAAATCCCAAACAAAGCGCTGCCAACCCGCATTCTTAGACACGAACGGCCCCGGCGTTTTATCGCTATCATCTTCCGGTTTATGCACATATTCCCGCACCAAATCCCCATCGCTGTTTTTAACCTGTAGCGATACCGCTTTGGCATCTTTGGCTAAATAATAGGTGATAATCGCCCCGCGTGGCGGGTTGTTCCCCGCTTCTAGAAAGTGGCGTTCGACGACCCCGTTTTCATCGGCCGTGGCGATACCGGTTGTTACGATCCCCAACGTCGTCATGTAAAACTTGCCGTTGCCCGATGCACCGGCCGCGTTTAAGCGATCTTCAAACACTTTCGGCAGCACCCGCTCCGTTTCACGCGGTTGGAACAGATGCAGCTTGCTCTTTTCGATTTTCGGGTTGTACTGATGCAGTGGGGATAGGTCGTCCAAAATCCAGAATGACCGGCCGTGGGTCGCTACGATCAGGTCGCCGTGCTTCACCTTCATGTCGTAAATCGGTACTTTGGGCAGATTCAGCTGCAGCGGTCCCCAGTTTTTGCCGTCGTCAAACGAAACGTACATGCCGGTTTCAGTGCCCGCATACAGCAATCCTTCACGATCGGGGTCACAGCGAATGACGCGGGTGAAATCATCTTTGGGGATTCCTTTGGTAATCAGCTTCCATTTTTTGCCAAAGTTGGTTGTTTTAAACAGATACGGGGTGTTGTCGTCTAACTTGTAGCTGGTCGCCGCCACGTATGCGGTCCCCGCGTCAAACATCGATGCTTCGATACAGTGGACCATCGCCCATTTCGGTAGCCCCTTGGGTGTTACATCTTGCCACGTTTTACCACGATCTTGGGTCACGTGAATCAGCCCGTCATCTGTTCCGGCCCACAGCACGTTTGCGTCAAAATGGGACTCGTCTAGGGCAAAGATGGTGCAGTAAATTTCGGCCGCACCCATTTCTCGATTGATCGGCCCACCAGATATTTTCTGTTTTTCAGGGTCGTTGGTGCTCAAATCTGGACTGATAATTTCCCAGCTGTGCCCCTCGTTCGTTGTTTCAAACAGGTGATTGCCGGCCGCATAAATGCGGTTCGAATCAAACTTTGAAAATATGATCGGATACGTCCAAGAGAATCGATACTTATGCACCTCGCTGCCATACCCACGATGGGAACGGGGCCACGTGGTGACCAAACGAATTTGTCGGGTTTTATGATCGTACCGTTGCAGCGCATTACCACCGCCGGGGGAACTGCCGATCGCCCCGTGATAAACGATATTCGGGTCATCCGGATGCACCGCGATATAGCCGCTTTCACCGGTGCCAGGCAGATAACTATCCGCCCAAGTAATCGCGGCATGATTGCTGCGGCTGGGGATGCTGATACAGCTGTTGTCTTGCTGGGTCCCATAAACGCGGTAAGGGGATTGGTTGTCAACGTCCATCCGATAAAACTGGGCGGTCGGCTGGTTGTAAATCGATGACCAAGTCACGCCGCCGTTGTACGAGACGTTAGCCCCCCCATCGTTCCCCTGCACCATCCGCTGGTTGTCGTTCGGGTCTATCCAAATGTCGTGGTTGTCACCGTGCGGGGTGCTGATCGCGTCAAAATTCCGGCCGCCGTCGGTCGATTTCCAGAACTGTAAGTTGTTGATGTAAACGGTGTTGGGATCGGTCGAGTCGGCCGTCAGATGGGTGTAATACCAAGCGCGTGACATCAATTCTGTCTTGTCGCTGACCATCTTCCAGCTGTCCCCGTGGTCGTCTGACCGATACAAGGCATTCTTTTTGCTCTCGATCAAGGCCCACACGCGGCCGCTTTGGGCCGGTGATACAGAGACGGCCGCTTTCCCCCACAGCTTTTTCGGCAGACCCTTATTTTCACTGATCTCTTCCCACGTATCCCCACCATCCATCGAACGATACAGGCCGGAATCTGGGCCGCCGCTCGACATCATCCACCAGTTTCGGTACGCCTCCCAAATCGTTGCGTACAAAATTCTAGGATTATGCGGGTCGATGGTTAGATCAACCGCACCCGCTTTGTTGCTCTTGTATAAAACTTTTTTCCATGTTTCCCCACCGTCTACCGACTTAAAAACACCGCGTTCTTTGTTTTTGCCAAAGGCGTGCCCTAAGGCAGCCACATAGACGATGTCTGGGTTGGTTGGGTGTATACGAATTTTGCCGATATGGCGAGTGTCGGCCAGACCCATGTGCTTCCATGATCGGCCGCCGTCGGTCGTCTTATAGACACCGTCTCCGTGCGACACGTCGATGCGGATCGTTGACTCCCCCATCCCCGCATAAATCACATTGGGGTCAGATTCAGAAACGGCCAGCGCCCCCACAGAGCCTGTTTGAAAAAAGCCGTCTGAAATGTTGGTCCAGTAGTTCCCACCATCATCGGTTTTCCACACCCCACCTGCGCACGCACCAAAATAAAAGGTGTTGCGATCATGGCTGTCTCCAGCGACGGCAACCACCCGGCCGCCACGAAATGGGCCGATACAGCGCCATTTCATTAGGTTATCAAAGCTTTTGTTCTCCATGCGTTTTTTTCCTTCAGACTCTTTAATTTTGAATGTTCAAACGATCGTTTGAATTTTAGCCCTGTTTTTCAGATGGGGGTAGCTTAAGCAAACCGAGGAATCGGGGGCGATACCGACTAAAAAACAAGCAAGGCAATCGGCATCACGCAGACGGTGACACATATTTGGCTAAATAATCGTTCATAAATTTGCCTTGTGGGTCAAACTCCGACAGTAGGGCTTGGAAGTCAGCCATTTTGGGGAAACGGCCTCGCACATCGGCCGGGGCCATTGCAAACATCTTCCCCCAGTGCGGGCGTGGGTTAAATGGGGCCAACGCATCTTCTAAAATTGGCAAAAATCGGTAGATTTCTTCGTCTTTCGCTACCCATGAAAAATGGATGCCAACGCAATCTTGCTGATAGGCTGCGCTAAGCCAAAGCTCGTCGGCCGCAATCGTCCGTATTTCCGTGATCTTTATAATCGAACTCATTTGATCACCCAGAGCGTTAACAGCCCTGAGTGCATCAACCCCATGCTTACGCGCCACAAAATATTCGCTTTGCCGCTCATTTTCCCCTGCAATCGTACTGCGGATATTAAAAAACGGAAGTCGTTCATACCATGGGGCAGCGGTCCCATTTTCCTGAAACGTAATCCGCTCCATCGGATAATTGGCGAACAGTTCCCCACCAATTAAAGTCGCCCCATAAAAAGCCGGGGAGACCGGCACCGCCTGATCATCTGCCAATTTTCGCCGAATTAAAACCAATTCAGCCATCTCGCTTTGCCACCGAGAACCGATACTGACGCTGTAACCACTCGCCATCATCTCATCAAATTGGGCCAGCATGTTGGCTAAGGGTAACTGCCGATAAAACTCATGCTGCATCAGATAGGTCGGCACCAGATCAACCGTCACTTTTGTGACTACACCCAAGCCACCCAAAGCGACCACCATCCCTTTAAATTTTTCCCCATGGGTCGCACGCGAAAGCTGCAGCAGCTCCCCATCTGCATTGATCATCTCCAAAGCCGAGACCTGATCGGCCAACGCTTTGTTCCCATCACCAGACCCATGCGTGCCGGTCATACAGGCGCCGATCACCGTCGTGTGGGGCGTTGATGATAAATTCGCCAACCCGTACCCTGCCCGATGCAGCACAGGGGCGATGTCGATATAGGTCATTCCTCCATGGAAGGTTGCGGTGTGTTGATCCCGATCAATCTCAACAAATTTCGCCAACCCGTCTAACGAGATCAACGTACCGGATGTATCCGCAATGTCGTTAAACGAATGTCCAGCCCCGACTACTCTAATTTTTGATGCGGCCTGAATGATCTCTTGCAATTGCTCAATTGTTTCAGGCGCTTCAAATTTTTTCGCTTGAAACTGAACATTTGTTGCCCAATTTTGTCGGCCGGTTTTGGCCTGCGCAATTGTCATACGGTTACTCCTCAGTCAGCGGTCAAATGGTCAATGCGATATTTTTTGATCTCGCTTTCGTTTAACGTTAATCCCAAACCGGGTGTATCGGGGATGGTGTAGTGAGAATCAACCACTTTCGGTTCGAGCGCATCTTCTACAATCGAATAAAACAGATCATTTCGATAAGGGAACCATTCTTGGATGACAAAGTTATTGATCGAAGCATCGACTTGAACACAGGCGGCCGTGCTGATCGGCCCACCGCAGTTATGCGGCTGGACGGCCAAATTATAAACTTCCCCATATTCTGCGATCCGTTTGACTTCAGTCGGCCCCCCAGCCAAACCGAGGTCCGGTTGCAAAATGTCGAGCGCCTGCTTCTCGATAAACGGCCGGAACTGATACCGGGTATAAAGCCGCTCACCACCAGCGATCGGAATATTGACGCTATTAGAAACCTTTTTCATGCTTTCGACATTCATCGGGTCAACCGGCTCTTCATAAAAAAACGGATCAAATTCTTCAAGCCGACGCCCCAAGCGAATGGCCGAAGTCGTCCCCAAGCTGCCATGCACCTCAATACAGATATCGACGTCTGGACCAACCGCTTCTCGCACAGCTCGGACCCGATCAACGGCCAAGTTTTCCCGCTTCTTGTCCAAGATCCGGCTCGGGTCATTCCCTTTACCCGTTTCATCGATCATCAGCGGATCATATTTTAAGGCGTTATATCCCTCTGCAACCGTTTTGGCGGCCGCTTCCCCATATTCTTCGGGGGTCACGCAGGGCACAAGTGTCGGCCCGGTCGTGTCAATGAACCAGCCGTTGGCATACACTCGTATCTTATCGCGCGTTTTGCCCCCCAAAAGCTCGTACATCGGCACACCCAGCGCCTTCCCTTTGATATCAAGCAAGGCACAATCAATCGCACTCATCGCCCCATAAACAACCGGCCCACCTCCTTTTCCCCAGAATGTGCTCCGATACATTTTATTCCACAGCTGATTTACTTTGAATGGATCTTGCCCCAGAATCAAACCCGGAATGATGTCTTTTAACATCCCGAGCCCTGCCTTTTGTCCTACTCCATATGCCAAGCCCACTTCTCCAATCCCATAAATGCCTTCGTCTGTCCACAAGCGTAAAATCGCAAGATTCCAGATCGATCGGACTTCTTTTGTCGTCAGACTGACATCGTAAATTTCTGCAGCGGTTATTTTCATATTTTCTCCATATGGGATCGAACAAACTCAGCAATCAGCTCAATTGATCGACCCGCCTCTACAATTTCTGGGTAGTATTCGAAGACGTGCCACATCCCTTTCCACATGTGAACCGTTACGTCAACACCAGATGCCGCCATTTTCTCGGCCGTCTTTTTAACTTGGTGCTGAAATACATCTTTTGTGCCGCTGGTAAACAATGTGGGTGGAAACCATTCTCCATATTTCCCAAAATGCGGGGAAACCAACGGATCGGTATTCGGCCGGTCTGGCGCGTAGATTTTTTGAATTCGATCGACGTTTTCAGGGAACAAAGCTGGATCATCTTGATACAAAAAATCGGACGAAAACGAGTCTCCGCTCTGGTCGGTGACAGGTGATAACAACACCACCGCTTGCGGCATCGGAACCCCCTCGGCAAATGATTTTAGCAAGGTCGACATAGCTAAATTCGCCCCGGCCGATTCACCCATTAAAAAAAGATTGTCAGCCCCATGCATAGCCACAGCCGCCTTATAAAAATTGTGGCAATCGTCTAGCCCGGCCGGAAACGGGTGCTCGGGTGCCAATCGATAATCGGGGCTCAACATTACAACGCCCAATGCTTGCCCGATAGCGGCCGAAATAATCAGGTCTAATTCTGGGCTGCCGGTGATAAACCCACCGCCAAAATAGTAGATCCCCACTTTCCCCTGCAAATTTCGATTCACTGTTTTTGGCACAATGCGTAAATAACGAATCCCATCAAACGTTTCTACGGTGACGGTCCGGCAATGTTTTTCACGACTAAGGTCGGCCGGTGGCCCATACTCATTCACCGCTTCAGCTCTCAACTGGGCGATGTCGATGTTTACAATCGGTTCACCGGTGCTTTTTGGACCCTTTGCAAAAACAGCCAAGGCTTGCTCGCTTGGCCCGTCAAATTTAATGATTGTAGGGGTACGCATTGTAAATTCCTCTAAATAAAACGTTCAACGGCACGATTAAAAAGCTCCGGTTGCTCTAGATGAATCCAATGATTGGCACCCGCGATATGCTGAATCTCAACTTGTGGGGCGTAGCCAGGGACCAAGTTGAGCAGTGACGGGACAAACGCCCGTTCATGTTCGCCCCACAACAACAAAGCGGGTGTCTCGATCTGGTTGCTGAGGCTCGGCCGAAATTTGTCCGCGTCGATCTCATCAAACGGCGGCACATTGGCCCGATACCAGTTCAAGAAGCCGGTGAGTGAACCGGCCCTCTGCCAACATTGCTGATATCGTCCTTTGTGTTCGTCACTGTAAAAACCATTTGCGATCAGCGGTGCAAAGCTTACTTGCCAAAGGTGCTCTGCATGATTGGCCAAAAAGCGCGCTTCGGCCGTCGGTGCTTTTAACCGACCGATATATTCTGATGCAGCCTGCTGTTCCGGCATCGTTGCAAGCGCAACCATTAAGGCGGCCCATGGGGGTGCATTGGCCACAACCAAGCGGGACACACGCTGCGGGTAACGCTGAGCGACTTCCCACGCCTGCGCACCGCCCCAATCATGACCCACTAAAATAAACCGGTCTATCCCAAGATGATCGGCCAACCCAACAACGTCTGACGCTAAATGTTCGATGCGATAAGCGTCGACCTCTCTTGGCTTACTTGACAGGTTTACCCCACGCCCATCGGGAGCAATCGCCCACCGCGACCGCCCAAATTGTTCTAATTGATCTTGCCACACATACCAAAATGCGGGAAACCCATGCAGAAAAATGATCGGTGTTGCTGATCGGTCAACTCCGCGGCCGTGATGGGCAAAATGGATTGTTTCACCATTGACGATTGCAAAATCATGCTTCAGTGTCATTCTTTTGATTTCTCTACGATAGTTAATTCACCAATCGACCTAGCGATTAAAAATTAACTGTTTTGATGGCCCCTCCATCAACGCGCAAATTAGCGGCCGTAATATTCGATGCGGCCGGGCTGGCCAAAAAGACAACTGAATTTGCCACTTCTTGTGCCGTCCCCAAACGGCGAAAGACAGACACCTTTTCAGCCATTTTGAACAGATCCGGGTTCTTTTGCTCTACCATTTCCCAAAAACCACCTTCATGATAGATCGGCCCCGGCGACACCAAATTAACCCGAATCCCATCCCGGCCGACACGATTGGCCAACTGGGTTCCATAAGAGACGAGGGCCGCTTTCATCGTGCCGTACTCTGTTTCGGTCGGCATATTAGCCGTCATCACAGACGCGATCGAGGCGACATAAACGATTGCGCCTGCATCGCTATTTTTAAGATGGGGCAAGGCAAGCTCGCTGGCGTTAATATGCTGCAGCAGGTCGACGTTAAACGTATCTCGCCAACGTTCAACACCTTTTGAACGAATGCGTGTGGTGACGTTGCTGATAAAAATGTCTAGTCCACCCAACTGATCAACAGCTTTCTCAAACCATGCGTTAAACGCAGCTTCGTCAGTCACATCCACCGCATCCCCATAGGCGGTGGCACCGGCCGCGTTCCATTGATCGATATTCGCTTGCAAAGCCTCTGCGCCCCGTGCACACGTGGCAACAGCCACCCCTTCACCGATTAATGTTTCAACAATCGCTTTTCCAATTCCACGGCTTCCGCCGGTGACAATGGCTCGTTTTCCTGCTAATCCTAAATCCATTTTTCCTCCAAGTTAACTATCCAATATCGCCTACCGATAACTAAATGCCTGATCTAACGGGCCAAGGCACCACCGTCTACGGGAACAATCGCCCCAGTCATAAACGAGGCTTCGGCGCTGCACAAGAATGCCATAGCTGAAACGATCTCTTCAGGTTTTCCATACCGGCCGATCACGAGGCTATCCTCTAACATCTTGCGCGCTGCTTCTTTGTCTACATTCAGTCGGGAAGACGCACTATTCTCAAGCAGACGCACCATGTCGGTATCGGTCGGGGCAGGTGCAACCGCATTGATGTAGATTCCGTCCCGAATAACGTCTAACGCGGCGCATTGGGTTAGCCCATTTACCGCATGTTTCGAGGTGACATAGGCGGTGCCGCGCGCACTGCCACGTTCACCCGATATCGATGAGACGTTGACGATATGCCCGCCGCCTTGAGATCTCATAGTGGGGATAACCGCCTGCATCCCAAGAAACATGCCGCGCACATTGACGTTCATCACCTGATCAAAAGAATCGACAGGTATCTCTTCAAAGCGGCTAATAAGACCAAAGATGCCCGCATTGTTGATAAGGATATCGATCCGGCCGAATGTCTCTAGCGCCTGATTAATGACATTGGCCCAATCCGCTTGCCGAGACACATCCGCTTCAACTGTCAAAATATGACGGCCGTTTTCTTTTACTTTTTTCGCCACATTCTCAAACGAGACGCCGTGTAGATCGACCGCCACAATATCGGCACCCTCGCGTGCAAAACGGTCAGCTGCGGCTAGCCCGATCCCATTTGCCGCCCCGGTTATTACCGCTACTTTGCCTAAAAATCGCTCTGAATTCATTCGTTTTCTCTTTCCTCTTTTATGATTCGATTCCAAAATCAAGCCGATCCAACGACATTCGGTCTTCGGTGTCTAAAAATTGCATCAGCTCAAACAGATTGCCATCAGGGTCACGTCCGAACACAACGATATTGGTTTCCGTTTGATACGGCTCTGAAATAAACTCAACGCCAAGTTTTGAGAGTCTTTCATATTCGGCCGACGTGTCATCGACCTCGAAACAGACATGGGTGTACCCCAGCGTTTCAACCGAACCATTGACCCGTTCATCCGGTGTTTTTGGGTTCACGTATTGCCATATCTCAATCAGAATGTTCGGTGTCGGTATCCATGTGCCATAAAGATCCCCCTGATCGATATCACCCACCACGTCTAAATTCGGAATCCCGTTTATGCGGCGAATTTCAGGTGATTGGGCCATCCCCATCACCACTTGGCTATAAAAACGGGTCAATCGCTCGATATCGGGGGAAACAAAAGCGACATGTGCAATCCAGATCGGAAAAGGGCGTGGTGGGGTCACCCATTGCTCCATTTCAAACATATTGCCTGAAACGTCTCGAGCGTACGCGTAGGTGATTCCACGCTGAGGGTTTAACCGGACCGGCCGATCCCCACGACTCACCATCTCCATCCCTTGCCGTTTAAACTTCTCAAAGGCTGAATCTTCTTCTGGGGACTGAAAACAGATGTGGGTGATGCCTGGCCCATAAACGGGCATGATCTGCTGGGGTGCTGGCTGCGGGCTCTCAAACTCAGACAGTTCAAGATATGATGTGCTCCCTTGAAGGAATGTGGTGCGGCTACGCGTATGTTTCAAGCCGGTTATACGATCGGCCGCTTCGCTATTGACCGTTTTAAATGCAGCAGCTTGTGGCAAATCGGCCGCATCCTGATAAAACGCAGTCACTTCATCGAGATTAGAAACCGATGCGCCGATATGATGGATACCTTTGATCATAGTTTTCTCCGTAACAACAAGCCATGATCGTCATAGCCCTCAGTTGTAAAAAAATCTGAACAACTCAAAAATAGCCTCAGAAGGTCTGTTCTTACCATACACTTGACCAACATAAGTGGCAAATATCACTCGTGCTAAATGCCGCTTATGTTTGTCAACATCGGCTTGATCAGATAAGGTGAAACGGCATGGATCGAGATCGATACAACAGAAAGAGAGCACGTAGCCACCAATGTGCTTTCAATAAATCGTGGCACTATGGTTGCGCACAAGAGCAAATCGGGTGCTCGTATCAATCAAAACATTCAGGCGCGTAGCTACAGTCTAGAAGAAGTCACTGTTGGGGGTATCCCGGCAACAGGCGGTTCGTTTTGCAGCGACAAAGTGATCTTTTCTGCCATCCGCAGTCAAAACCGGAAGCGCATTGTGTAACAAAACCGATTCC
>JAHDEB010000126.1:2559-17788 GCA_020629055.1 Chloroflexota bacterium | reverse complement strand
ATCACCTGCAACGAGCGATGGTCAAAGCTCTGGATCACAACCCGATCTTCAAGCCCACGCTCAGCCACTGCCTCTAAAATTGCCAGCTCAAACGGCCCCGCTTCTCCGCCGGTGAACCCATCGTCGATGTATTCAGGATGATCCACTTTCCGTTTGGTTTCGATGTTGAATTCGACAGTCGCTGCATTTGCTTTTTGCAGATCGGTTTTTTCGGCCGATGCTGCGTAGGCATCCACAAAATCAAAGAATTCGGCCAAGGTCACAATCCCATAATTGGTGCCTGAAACCGGCATATCAAGCACCTCTTGTTTCGGGAACCGATTGGCGTCTGGGTTGAGATCACACTGATAGTTTTGGATGATGGCTAAATCATTTTGGCTAACCAATATTTTGCGCAACGGGTTTTTTGGATCAGGCACGTCGTCCCCAACATCGGCTTCTTCTGGTAAGCGGCATTTATCTTTTTGAATAACAGGATCGTGCCAAACGACCACCTGTTGGTCTTGGGTGAAATGTAAATCAAGCTCCAAGGTTGTCACCCCTAAATCCAAGGCCGCTTCAAACGATGGCAGGGTATTTTCTGGCACCAAACCACGCGCTCCTCGATGGCCTTGCGCATCAAACCCATCGGGCAGGCCGCCCATCCCACGATAGCTAAATCCGGCCGAGGTTGAAGCATCGGGTGCCACGGCCGATTGCGAAAAGGCACCGCATCCAGTTAGAAATAAAACAAGGCATACAGAGGGAAGGAATTTGGATAACATAAAAGTTTGGTTGATCGAATTGGTAGGGGCGAGATACGCCCGAACCAACTTACAATTGCAATCGACCTGCTGGCGGACCTCGCCCGACGGTATAAAACACCGTCTTCTTCGCAAAACTCTTGCATGCCGTCGGGCAAGGTCCCCTCATTTGATTGCTAGCGATATGTTTACAGGTAAGCGGGTATCTCGCCCCTACCCTACCACAAGGATCTATAACAAAAGACCTGACAGATTCACATAAGCAAACCTGTCAGGTCTAAAAAAGGGCTAATGGCAGACGTGACTAACCACTAACTTCTAGCCACTATCCACTCATAATTCCTATTCAAAGAACGCGTTGTAGTCAGCTAGCTCTTGATTGGCTTTTTCGGCCGCGATGTCAAGCGCTTCTTGAGCACTCAATCCATCGTCTAAAACAGAGCTGTATGCTTCAACAATGAAGCGACGGATGGCAGGAGCTGGTCCAGCCCGGCCGCCTAGAACTGCGTAGTTCGGAGAACCGTCATCCATCATCGTAGCGGTTGTCTCAAGCTGGTTGATCGCCGTTACGAAGTTTGGATTATCGGTCCAGAACGTTTGCAAGTTGCTGTTGGCGCTGATGTCAGTCCGGACTGGGAAGTAGCCGGTGCCTGTGTGCCAGGTAACCTGCTGATCTTCTTGAGCCATGAACTTCATGAACTGCCAAGATGCGTCATTGAGTGCCGCATCGCCTGAGTCAAGTAGCCAGAGTGCTGCACCACCGATGATCACACCGTTGCGATCGCCCGCGCTGTCTGCGTATGGCATAAACATGGTACCAACTTCAAAGCCAGCGCCATCTTGGAAGCCACGTACACCTGAGGTTGAGTCAAAGATGATCGCTGCTTCTTCTGCGAAGAAGACTGCGTCGGTGTCTGACCAAGTGCTACCCAAGTTTGGTGAATATCCATTGGCAACCAATCCGCTTAAGAAGTCGAAGACCTCTACACCGGTGCCTTGGTTGAACATCACTTCTGAAGCGCGTCCTGTACGACCATTGTTATTGTTGTAGTACATACCACCACTGTTTGCCAAAATCTGCTCGAAGAACCAGCCAACCTGGCCCAAAGCGATACAGTTTGGTACGCCACTGGCTTGAATCGCATCACACGCTGCGGTGAACTCGCTGAATGACCAGCTTTCACCTGCGGCCGGTGGCTCTACGCCAGCAGCTTCCAGCATCGCAATATTGTAATAAGCGATCGGGGTTGAGCTGTTGAATGCCAACGCGACCATACCTGTGTCGTCTGAATAGTAATCAGCAACAGCTGGCAAGAAAACGCTAGCATCAAATCCGTCGGCCGCCATCAGCTCATGAGCTGGGACCAAACGGCCGGTATCAATCATCGTCTGTGACGCAAGGTCAAAGTTCTGAATGATATTTGGCTCGGTGCCGGTTTCGAAAGCAGCAAGTAAAGCGTTGTAGGTGTCATCGTATGACCCTTGGAAGGTCGATGTCACAAATACTTCACTTTGGCTAGCGTTGAAACGGTTAACTAGATCATCAACCACTTCACCCAATTCGCCACCCATCGCATGCCAGAATTGAAGCTCAGTTGCCCCTTCTGCCATTTCAGCGACAACGGCCGCCACTTCTTCTTCTGCCACAGCTTCCGCTTCAACTGGTGCTTCAACACCAAAGAAAGCGTTGTAGTCAGCTAGCTCTTGATCCGCTTTTTCAGCTGCGATGTCGAGCGCTTCTTGTGCGGTTAAACCATCGTCTAAAACAGAGCTGTATGCTTCAACAATAAAGCGACGGATAGCAGGAGCTGGTCCAGCCCGGCCGCCTAGAACTGCGTAGTTTGGAGAACCATCAGCCATGGTGGTGTTGGTTTTCTCTAACTGGTCGATCGCGGTAACAAAGTTTGGATTTTCGGTCCAGAACGTTTGTAGATTGCTGTTGCCAGCGATGTCAGTCCGAACTGGGAAGTAACCGGTGCCTGTGTGCCAGGTAACCTGTTGGTCTTCAGCAGCCATGAACTTCATGAATTCCCAAGTTGCCGCGTCTTTCGCAGCATCTTCGTCGTCGATGAGCCATAGAGCAGCACCACCGATGATGACACCATTCCGGCCGTCTGCGCTGTCAGCATAAGGCATGAACATTGTGCCAACTTCAAAGCCTGCGCCGTCTTGGAAACCACGTACACCTGAGGTTGAGTCAAAGATAATCGCCGCTTCTTCTGCAAAGAAGACCGCGTCGGTGTCTGACCATGTGCTACCCAAGTTTGGCGAGTAACCGTTAGCAACTAGACCACTCAAGAAGTCGAAGACTTCAACAGCAACACCTTCGTTGAAGGTCGCTGTGGTCGCACGACCGGTACGGCCGTTGTTGTTGTCGTAATACATACCACCACTATTAGCCAAAATCTGCTCGAAGAACCAGCCGACTTGACCAAGGGCGATACAGTTTTCAACACCACTTGCTTGAATCGCATCACACGCAGCGGTGAATTCGCTGAATGTCCAGCTCTCACCTTCGGCCGGAGGTGTTACACCTGCAGCTTCAAACATTGCGGTGTTGTAATACGCAATCGGGGTTGAACTATTGAATGCCAAGGCAACCATACCGTTGTCGTCTGAGTAGTAATCAGATACGGCTGGCAAGAAAACGCTAGAATCAAATCCATCCGCTTCCATCAGCTGATAAGCTGGGATGAGGCGGCCGGTGTCGATCATCGTTTGCGAAGCCAAGTCAAAGTTCTGGATCAGGTTTGGCTCTGTGCCGGTTTCAAAGGCAGCCAATAGAGCGTTATAGGTGTCGTCGTATGACCCTTGGAAGGTCGCATTTACAACGATGTCGCTTTGGCTGTCGTTGAAACGAGCAACTAGCTCATCCACAACTTCACCAAGTTCGCCACCCATGGCGTGCCAGAATTCGATAGCAACAACTTCAGCCCCTTCTGTCGAAGAAGCCTCTTCCTCGGCCATCTCCTCTTCTTCCATTTCCTCTTCGGCCATTTCTTCTTCCACTTCCTCGACAGCAGGTTCTTCTGCCGGTTCTGGAGCGGGGGTGTCACCGCCGCCACAGGCAGCAAGCAACAACATGAGGGTCACAGTTAATGCGAGCCATTTCAACATATGTTTCTTCATTCGATCCTCCTAAGGATTTTCCAGAATCAATTTTCCAACACTGGAACTAAATCTATGCAGAAAATTCTGCGTTTAAAACAATTTGATACAGACCCTAAAGGTCTGATACAACCAACTATCCTTTTAGCCCGGTCATGGCGATACCTTTGACCAGTTGGCGTTGGGCCACTAAAAAGATGATAAGGGTAGGTAACATGACGATAACCGCACCAGCCATTAATGAGCCCCAATCAGCGCCACGTTCTTGATCAAACAAGAAAAAGCGGATACCGATCTGAACCGTTCGCATGCTTTGATCGTTGGTAATAATCAGCGGCCAAAGATACTGGCTCCAAGCACCTAAAAAGGCGAAGATGCCGAGTGCGCTGATGGCGCCACCACTGAGGGGGACAACGATTTGCCACAAAAAGCGGAAGTTGCTGGCACCGTCTATTTGAGCGGAATCATAGAGTTCTTTGGGGAGCGCCATAAAAAACTGCCTGAGAAGAAAGACCCCAAACGCACTGGCTAAAAAGGGCACAGTGAGCCCAAAGTAGCTATTGGCCCCGACGCTGTTACAAAATTCAGCTGATTCGCCAAATAGTTCGATACAGTTTTTAGGAAGCTCACTTACAAGAATAAAGTTAGGAATGAAGGTGAGCTGGAAGGGGACCATGAGACTGCCCAAGATCACGTAAAACATGAGGTCCCGGCCGGGGAATTTCAGGAACGAGAAGGCAAACGCGGCCAAAATACTGAACAAAACTTGGCAAATGACAATAATGCCAGATTGAATAGCGCTGTTGAGTAAATACCGGCCGAACGGGGTTGCGTTCCATGCGGTACGATAATTATCAAGCGTCCACTCGCGCGGCAAAATGTTGTACGGATTGGCATTGATGTCAGTGACCGATTTAAGACTGGTGAAGATCGCAATGATAATCGGCAAAGCGATAATCAATCCGATCGTAATAAGAAAGATCTGCAATATCCAATCATTCCGGCTCATCTTTTCAGATGGTGCTGTTACCTGAGTTTCATCATCGATAATTGAGCTCATTAGTAATTCACCCTCCGGCCTAAGCCTCTAAATTGAATAATCGAAACAACCACAATGATGAGCGCTAGCAGATAGGCTTGCGCTGAAGCAAAGCCACGCAAAGGTGTACCAATGAATCCGTCAACAAAAATAGCGTATACCAAGTTGGTTGTGGCTTGGCCTGGGCCACCATCGGTCAAAATGTTAATCTCCCCAAAGGTTTGAAGCGAGTTGATGACGTTGATAATCAGCAGGAAGAAGAGGGTGGGTGTTAAGAGAGGCAGGGTGATGTGCCGTATGCGGTGCCACATATTTGCCCCGTCTACTTTTGCCGCTTCGTAGTAAGTTCCATCTATATTTTGCACCCCTGCTAAGGCGATAATGACATTAAAGCCAAGCTGTCGCCAAACAACGGCGATCGAAACCGCAATTAAGGCCCAATCTTTCGAAGCCAGCCAGTTTGGCCCCTCCTCGATACCGACAAAGGTCAGCCAATGGTTTAAATAACCCACGGCCGGGTTGTACAAGAATCGGAATAAAACACCGGTTACCGCACTTGAAATGACAATCGGGATAAAAATCAGCAATCGATGAAACCAAGACAATCTTTTAAGCGGATAGGAAAGTGCGATGGCCAGCCCCACAGCAAGTGCAATGCCTGTCGGAACGGTGCCAAGTGTAAATAGAAACGATACCTTTAAGCTGTTCCAGTAGTCGCCACCTTCCATAATTTCAGTAAAAAGGCGCTGATAGTTTTCAAGCCCAACATAACGCGTCTGATTCCCAAATGGGGCCACACGTGTCAGGCTCATATTAAATGAGCTGATAATCGGGTAAAAGACAAAGACACCTAAAATGATGAGCGTTGGCAGCAAATATAAATACCCTTCCAGCGCGGCCATCACCTTTTGCATGCCTTTCCCTTTAGGGGGAGAAGAATTTTGCATCTTTTTTTCCTCTTCTAATCTTCTTTTTCAAACACAATTCAAGACGCTATCTTAGTTCTGTTACCGGCAATTTAACAACAACCAGCAAAATGTTAAGAGTTGTTTAACAGTTTAATTCCAACCGATCGCTTGACAAAAAATACGATATCGGCTTTGAAGCGGGCGGTTTTGCTTGGGTAAGAAATAATCATCTTCCAAGTCACTCCAATCAGTCAGTTCGAGGTCGGCCGCTTGCCCTGCTAGCCACGCAATGCCACGTGACGTTGACTGCCGAATCTCAGAGCGAATGACCAATCGTTGAGACATATCAGCCAGCAGTTGACAAAGCCCATCCACAGATGAAAGTCCACCGCTAATCCGAATCCGTTTGACATCTTGCCCAGTGCTTGTGATCGCATCTAAATTGATGTGAATTAAAAAGATGATACTTTCAACGATGGCAACCGCTTTTTCAGCCGTTGTCGGGTCGCCTGCCGCATCTGGGTTTGGAATAAAATATGGCTTTGGCCCTTCCTCCCACATGGGAGAGCCTAATCCACCGATTGTGTTTACAAAGACCGGGGGCGTTTCAACTTCTTTAAGCCATTGCTCTAAGTTGTGGCTTAAGTTCGGCTGATTCCACTCTTCAGCCGCCCATTGAATCGCCGCACCTGCACCATTTACTGTCCCTTCTATTAGATATGTGGCGCTTTCAGAATTGCTATTGGCAACGCTGGCTAGCAACCGCGGGTGATGAATGGGGCTGTTTCCGGTCGGCAACAGCACAAATGCACCGGTACCGATATTGACAATAAATGTGCCGGGTTCTAACTGACCCGCACCATGGATAGCCGCATTTTGATCACCATTTACCGCTTCGAGTGAAATAGTGCTGTTTTTCAAGGTGCCGTAACGAAACTGCGTCGGCCGGCACTTGGGCAGCTGATCGGCCGAGAGTTCAAACTCTTTCAGCAGATTTTTTGACCAATTGCGTGCTTGCAAATCCATCAACTGGGTGCGCGACGCATTGACATGATCAACAATCCCCGGCTGATGCTCAACTAAGTTTGTGACAATAAAAGCGGCCAAGGGGCCAAACATAAAATCAGAATCAGGATTTAAATTCTGGTTATTATCTAAAAGCCAGCGGAGTTTGCTTGCCCCGTAATGAGGCGACAAAATCAAACCGCTGATTTCTTTGATCTGATGAGCTTGTCGATTGAGTGGATCAAGATACGCGTAAGCGCGTCGGTCTTGCCAGCTAAGAACGGGGGACAGTGCTTTACCCGTCTGCCGGTCCCAACACACAACGCTTGATCGTTGAGAAGAAAGACCAGCAACCGTTATCTTCCGGCCGGCAACGGCGTTATTTGAAAGGGCATCTTCCATCACCAAGATTAAATTGTTAAAAATTTCATCGGGATCTTGTTCAATCTCGATATCACTCAAACGGTTAAGCCGAATGGGTTGAGCCGCCGAAGCAACCAAATGCCCAGTTTGATCATAGATAATGGCACGTACACTCAATGTGCCAACATCAAGAGCCAGAATCAATTCTGAGTCGGTAGAAGAGATGGGCATAAAAACAAAAATTAAAGCTTAAGATCGGAGAGCCGTGTCCCCGATACTTTGCTTTTAAAAAGCAGGTAAAATAAATTGTGGTTGCGATGGGTTATGAAAAAGCCTGAAGGAGCTTTTTGTCAGTTGTTTTTGGTAGAGAAACAACTTTGAATTATCATCTAGGATACGCTCATTGCAATATCTGTCAACGGCTACGCACAAACTTGCACAGCCAAGGTAGCCCTGCTGCAATTTTATTCAAAGAACAAACGCAACTATTCAGTAACTCAACATGGATCAGGATCAACAACAACTAGAAAACGCGCTACAGGCCGCTCAGATGTACTACTATCAAAATCTGCCGATGAAACGGATTGCGGCCGAGCTTGAAGTGTCTCACTCGACAATCTCACGTCTGTTAACTTGGGCCCGCAATGAAGGGCTGATTGAGATTCGTATTAATGATGTACGCCGCCGTGCCAGCCCATTAGAAGAAGTGTTAAAGCTGCACTTCAAATTAAAAGCGGTCAAAGTTGTCGCCGTTGCTGAAGTTGCAGGTGAAAGCGTTTGGCAAGATCGGGTCGCCCGGGTTGCGGCTAATTATCTAAGCCAATTTATGGAGCCCGATATGATTTTAGGGGTAGCGGTCGGCCAAATGGTTAACCATATCGCAGCGTGCCTTACCCCAAAATCATTGATCAACAGTCATGTTGTGCAATTAAACGGCGGTAGTTATGTACCGGGCCCCGGCCGAGAGCATTCAAGCAATTTAATCGCCCATATCGCCAGTAATTATGAAGCGATGGGCCATCTATTCTCTGTGCCGTCGTTTTTTGATTACCCTGAAACCAAGCAAGTTTTGTGGCGAGAAAGCAGTATCCAGCGGATTTTAAACTTGCAAAACAAGTCAGATCTAATTTTGTTTAGCCCAGAGAATTTAACGTCTGATATCAATCGCTTTCATGCAGATTCGGCCGAAGCCACAGACCAATCGACCTCTATTCGACAGCAGCTAGAGAGCTGTCAGGCGGTCGGACTGGTTGCAAACGTCTTAATCGACCGAGACGGGCAGTTCGAAAACATTCCGCTAAACCAACAGGCTTGCGGACCCGATCTTTCCCTCTTCAACAACGTTGATCGGGCGATCTGCGTTGTTTCAGGCAGCGACAAGCTAGACTGTTTGTGGGGCGCGCTTCGCGGCAAATATGTGACCGACTTAATTATCGACGAACCCACAGCTCGGCGTTTGGTTGAGTCGTTTTCTAGCCACTAAAACGAACACTATGCGCAGTTAGTCGTTTCCCTTTCTCCCCCAGCACTGGTATTGAACTTGCTGGCCTAAATCAAAGTGAAATGACAATTTAAGGATGGTTTGAAACCACCCCCTGACTTTGTTATACTTCTCGACCCGTAAGTAACTTAAATTTTTACAGATCGTTCGGGACTGGCGTGCAAGCGCAACAGTCCCGTTTTTTATGCCCCAATTGGGTAGCATATGATCGTGGATCTTTGGTCAGATCCGTTACTAGGAGTAAATCGCATGAAATATAATGGACCCAAGGTCAGACTCTCGCGTCGTTTAGGAGTGCCACTCACAAACAAAGCCGCGAAAGTAATGGAAAAAAAGCCGTATCCCCCAGGACAACATGGGCCGGCAAAACAGTTTCGTCGTGGACGTCAGTCAGCGTACGAGCGCCAATTGCTTGAAAAACAGCGTTTGCGGGCTCAGTACAACATTCACGAACGCCAACTGGTGAACTACTACAAAAAAGCGGTTCGTAAAGCGGGTAACACCGTGGACAACCTTATCGGGTTGCTCGAATCACGTTTAGACGCAATGGTTTATCGTGGTGGCTTGGCTCCCACAATCTATGCGGCTCGCCAATATGTGTCTCATGGACACATCACGGTAAACGGCAAACGAGTAAACATCGCTTCTTATAACCTCAGCGTTGGCGACATCGTTGGCGTTCGGCAAAAAAGCCAAAAGATGAACATTTTCGTCGAAGCGGCCGAATCTGCCTATTATCCACCAGACTACGTTAATCTAAATAAAGATCAGCTCCAGTTCTCTTTGGAATACCTTCCAAAAAGACATGAAGTACCAGTTGTTTGCGAAGTACCGCAGGTAATTGAGTATTACTCACGCTAATCGTAAATTTTTGATTTTCATAGCAGGGCGGGTGATTTGAATAACTTCAAATCACCTAGGACTAAATAAATTTAGTTCATCTCAAAAAGCCCCCTTTAACCAACAATCTGACCAAAACTGAAAGACCCCGCGAATGCGGGGTCTTTTTTTTTCTAACTATTAACTGCCTAGCCAGAACTATTTTCTGCCTTAAATTCGCTGACAACTTGTGCTATTTAGATCGTTTTCTAGTAACTGGAGGTGCTAATATTTTCCTTAGATTGGCCCAGTTTTTAGCTAGATTATTCGTTTAACGCATCACCTTGTGTCAAACTGGACCAATCTACTGAGCAACTTGGATCGTCCGGCAAAGTTACGTTTTTTAAAAATTGGGGGCAAGTCTGACAAAAACGGCCGACAACTGACAAGAGTTTCGATTGCCACAGACGGATCAACCGTATAAAATGCCTGCATCAACCCGATGTTCAGATCATAGACGTTACATTTGCCACCTGTGCATCGAGGGAAACTGCAACCACAACTGCGCAAAACGCCGCATAGACCCTACACAAAATTAGGAGACAAACCATGGAACAAGATGATTTAGATTTGCCTGAAGATTTTGGAGATTTCTCACATCTAACAAATGAAGATGAGCTAGACTTCTTATCGAAGATGATGTTGAAGCCGAATGTTGGCGTCATAAAGGATATCGCTAAAGAAAGTGACAAAGCGGAAGACACTTTAGCGATTATCGATGATTCACTTTCATCGATGGAGGTGTTTGACAAGCTGACTCAGATTAACCAGTTGCTTGATCATGGCATTGTGTCTGAGCTCATCAAGTTGGGAAGATCGGTTGTGCATATTCGGATGAAGGGGCATTCATCCCTTTCGTCTGCCGCCCCAAGCCAGCTGCAATCGACATGGGACAAGCTAAGTGCCAACGGTGAACTACGTACCTACGTGGGGACCGGCTGGGTATTTGGCAGCAAACGCAAAGTATTGATTACCAACAACCATGTTTTGCCGCTGGAAGACACGGCGAAAACGGCCACAATCCATTTTGATTACCTAACAGATTTTAGGACCGGCCGGAAATCGACCAAAAAGCGCATGCGTTTAGCGCCTGAAAAGCTGTTTTTCACCAGTCCCGTTTTGCGCCATGGAGGGCTAGACTTCACCGCTGTCGCCCTAGAAGAAGAGGCCGATGAAGAGTATGGCTTCTTAGAGTATGACGATGCTTCGGACGCAAAGAGCGCAACTCGTGTCTATGTGCCGCAACATCCACGCGGCCGGACCAAAACCTATGTCTTTAACAACAACTTTAAAGTGAACCAGTCAGACGACTACTTAACCTACACCAGCGATACGGAAGGTGGTAGTTCAGGGTCACCGTTGTTTGATGAAAAACTACGGTTAATCGGGCTGCACCATGTGGGCAACTATCGTGACAACCCGGAACAGGGCGGTTCACGGCTGCTAACTAACTTGGGCAGCCGGATCGAGGTGGTCATTCAAAACCTGGCCGACCAGCTGATGATGGCTGAGTGGACCGAGGACCAAGTCATCGATTGGTTTGGCGCAGGGTCTGTGATGAAGGCGTTTAATCAATAATAAAAAAGATAGAGGATAGCGATGGGCGATCGCTTATCGCTATCCTCTCTTCGATAAGCTTTTCTGTAGACAAAACGATATGACAGCTTGGACTTGGATGATTTACGTGGCGACACATAACAATGTTGCCGGTTGGGGCGAAAAAAGCATAGAAAATATTAAGGCGGCCCAACTGGGTGACGACGTGCAGGTCGTTATCCAGCAAACAACGCCGGAAGGGACCAAACGAATCCATATTGGCGGGGGAAATACGTCTGAAACAGAGATGGGCAGTGATGTCGATTCGGGAGATGCGGGGACCTTGGTTGATTTCGCCAAATGGGGGAAGGAGGTTGCCCCGGCCGAAAAATACGCCCTTGTCCTTTGGAGTCATGGATCAGGGTGGGCACCGGGTGAGATCCAAGGGATTAAGCTTGAGCGTTCCGTTACTCAGCCGTTTACGGCCGATGAATTTAACACACGCAGCGCACAAGGGGGTCGTTACAATATTTTCTTCACCCCATCAATGCGCCATATCTTAGAAAATGATAGCCCAACTGAGCGTGATATCGCGTTTGACAACGGAACGGGCCATTCTTTAGACACGGTTGAGCTGGGGAAGGCCTTGACAAAAATAAAACGCTCATTAGGGCAGCCGGTCGATTTATTGGGGATGAATGCGTGCCTGATGGCAACGGTCGAAATCGTCTATGAGGTGAAGGATTCAGCCACCGTTTATGTGGCGTCGGAAGAACTGATGCCGGCCGAAAGCTGGCCCTACACGGAAATATTGACCGACCTAGGAAACAGCCCTTGTTTAGACAGCGTGGGTCTGAGCAAATTGATTGTTGAAAAATACGATGCTTTTTTTAAGGCGCTTGACGTTGATTTAACCGAACGGGGCATTGATGGGGCCACACTAACCGCCGTTCGTGTAAACGGCATTGCGCCCCTTGCGGAGCGTGTCAAAACGCTGGCAACCGCTTTAATGGCGGATATAGATGAACAAATGGGGCCGGTTTATGATGCGCAACTGCTCACAACCCAGTTTCAGAACGGGCACAAAAGCTATCATCTGTATGATTTAGGGATGTTTTGCGATAAATTGGCGCAAATGGAGGAGACCTCTGCACCGGTGAAAGAAGCTGCGGAGGCGATTGTCGCTCAGCTAAACGACCCTGATTTTATTCTAGCCGAGGCGCATACGGCAGCGGCCGATGATGGGATTATGGGGTTGACCACCTATTTGATGGAGCCGGTGGGTGCAAAACTTTCACCGTTTTATGGGCATACGGCCTATGCTCGGGAGACAGGCTGGGGTGCATTTTTGCAAGCTTATTTTACGGCCGTGGAAAACGCAGGCTAAAGAAACGGCGTTTTTTCTTAACAGCTAACTAAAGCAAAGAAAAAGACAGGGTGAAAATTTAGCCGCATCGATAAGACATCTTTCCTATTCATCAATTTAAACGTTTCGGCTATAGTTGAGCCATCTTATGCAAGAGCGCTATGCAGTCCTCACGCAAAGTATAAAACAAAAATTTAAATATCTGACGAGGCTTAACCCTTCTCTCGGCCAACCTATGGCTAAAAGATTTAAAGAAAAGGGTCAAGCGTAATCCGGGGGGATTAACGATGGACAACTTTGAATATGGTGATCGGCCAGATGGGCCACCAGTATTAGGCTATATTATGGCAGGCGCGATGCTAACGACGCTAACAATGATCGGCTCAGCCGTCTATGCCATCTTCATGTAACTTGAATTAGTAAAAGAGAGAATGGAATGACAGGGGATTGATTCTCCCAACAGCAAATCTTTTTATGAAAGAGAGCTGTGAAACGGAATTGTCTCAAAAAATCTGACAAAGCCCGGCCAGTTTGGCTGGGCTTTTTTATTGCCTGCTAGCCGTTGTCGCGGGGCAATTGAGAGCTATCAAAGCCGAGGGGGAGCATTTGTTGCACAGACGTTTCTTGTACAGCGCCGGTGGTTGTATTGACAATGTAGATTGGATAGTCATCAATCGCAAATTCAACCATGACCTGGCGACACGCGCCGCAGGGTGACACCCCATTTTCAGTGGCAACCGCTAAGGCTTTGATCGACTTTTGAGCCGCTGTAACCATCGTGCCGATGGCGTTGCGTTCAGCGCAAATCGTTAGCCCAAATGATGCATTTTCAAAATTGACACCGGTAAAAATTTCCCCGTCGTGGGTGATGAGGGCCGCCCCGACAGCGAAATTTGAATAGGGGGCATATGCTTGCGGCCGGACATTGGTTGCTTTTTGGATGAGGGTTTCGCGTATGTTCATATCTTTTTTTGGCCCCCCTGTAATTCAAATCGATCAATAAACTTAAACGGAGGATACCAAACCAAGTTGATATGGTCCAAACGCATCGGCCGGTTAAATACCGGTGCTTTACGCACAATTTCCATCGTGGGGCCTAAATCAGCCTTTGGCCCCTTCATGGTGATTGTTGTATGGGGAACCCAACTGCCTGGGCGATGGTAATAGCCAGGTTCTAACTGGGCCGCAGCCAAGACATCTTGAAATCCCTGATAAATCGCAAATAAATCTGCTGTGATTAGCGGCGCAAGGTAGATAACATTTTGCGCGGTCGCAAATTGGGCTATCGATGTAAATGTGATGTCGAAGGGAGCAAGGGTGCGGGCGAACTCGGCCGTGACGGCAGCCAGGCGGTCAGCGTCTACGGTCGACTCAAATGCGGCCAATGTCAAATGTGGCTTATTGGTATCATCCACATATTCATAATGCAGGCCGGCGGCCGCCACGTTTAACCCGATCTTCGCGATTTTGGCAGATGCTTTAGGAGCAAAGCCAAGTTCAATAGCGTAGCCGTCCATAAAAGAGGAAAGGGTAAAGGGGAAATCGCCGTGGCTTTCGACCTGTCCTAGCATGTGATTAACACACATCAGAGCGTCTACAAGCGTGACGATTGCCCCTGCCCCGTGCTTATTTAAATTTCCCTTCGATAAAGCGCATGGCGGTTTCTGCGAGAACGGCCGCGCCAATGGGCAACGCGTCTTCATCTAGATCGAATTCTGGATGGTGCAAGAAGCGATCTGGCCCGCCAGGAACCCGGACGCCGACATTAAACATCGCACCTTTGCTGGCTCGGGACATGTAGCCAAAATCTTCACCACCCATCGAAGGGCCGCGGCTAATGACATTTTCTTCGCCAACTAAATCGATGGCGGTCTCGCGGATCCAACTGGCCACCTCAGGGTCGTTGTAGGTGGCTGGATACCCTCGCTGCACGTCTACTTCGCAATCAGCACCCATGTTTTTGGCGATTTCAAAGGCGTTGATCGTTTCTTGAATCAACAGTTCACGCACATCGTCGTCGAAGCTACGCAGGGTGATGCTGAATTCAACTTCCCCTGGAATCACATTGCTGACGGTGCCGCCAGAAATGCGGCCGATGGTGATAACGGCCGGTTTGTTCGGGTCAACGCGGCGAGAAACAATACCGTGAATGGCTGAAATCACCGGGGCTGCGACAAAAATCGGGTCAATGGCCATGTGCGGAGCGGCCCCATGGCCACCTTTACCGATAATCTTGGCTTCGATGGTGTCTGTGTTTGCCAAGATAAAACCGTCTGAAATATTGATCATGCCGGTATCAAACATACCGAGTACGTGTAGTGCGATGACCGCGTCGAGCTCTTCAACCGCCCCATCTGAAATCATGGCAGGAGCACCACTGATGTTATTCTCGTCAGACCGTTCTTCTGAAGGTTGGAACAGTAGACGAATTTCACCGTCAAACTCTTTATCTTTTAAGAGCATGGCGGCACCGAGCAGCATGGTTGTGTGGGCATCATGGCCGCAGGCGTGCATTTTGCCAGGTACGGTTGATTTATAGGGGACATCGTTGGCCTCTAAAATCGGTAGGGCGTCCATATCGGCCCGGATGCCGATTTTGGGGCCGTTTCCATTGCCTAGCCTGGCGACGATGCCGGTTTTGCCGACGCCGGTTTGGTATTCAACTTCGAGCTGGTTTAGGGTTTCTGCAACGAGTGCACCGGTTTGGAATTCTTCAAACCCGAGTTCTGGGTTCATGTGAATGGTGCGGCGGATGCGTGTAAGTTCCTCTTGGAGTTTTTT
>JAHDEB010000126.1:0-2459 GCA_020629055.1 Chloroflexota bacterium | reverse complement strand
ATCGTACCGGAACAAAAAGCTCGCTAGGATAATTATTTCCCCTAGCGAGCTTTTAATTTCTATTTCTGTTTCTGGCCGGAACAATTAACGGAGAGCAGTCAACAGTCAACCATTAACGAAAAACGGGAGGCTACCACGACCCGGTTGAAGGCATGCTGGCCCATGGCTCAGCCGGTTCAAGGGATTCACCATCTTGCAGCAGCTCGAGCGAAATGCCATCGGGTGTTTTTACAAACGCCATGCGGCCATCCCGTGGCGGCCGTAAAATGGTGACCCCATTTTCTTGAAGCATCGCACAGGTGTCATAGATGTTTTCAACCGCATACGCCAAATGGCCAAAATTCCGGCCGTCGCTGTATGCTTCTGTCTCACCCCAGTTGACGGTTAGTTCAACCGGTGGATCTCCAGGAGAAGATTCAAGGTAGATGAGGGAGAATTTCCCCTCTTCTGAGTCATAGCGACGGACTTCTTTAAATCCCAATAAATTAACAAAAAAGTGCATCGCCTTTTCTTCGTCAAGAACGCGCACCATCGAGTGTAGAAATTTCATTTTGTCTCCTATTTTTAAAAAATCGTATTTATTCAGCACAACCAGCTATTTTCGCCAGATTGGGGCAGCTTATCTGTGTTTACCGGCCTGTGGGATAAATCCCGACAGGTATTTACAACGGCTTTTGGCCTTGCCATGCTGATGAGCAGTTGTCAGGTTGCCTGATATCAGGTTAAACCTGCAGGGTACCATCTGCAATGTGCCCAATGTTATCGCTATTTGGGGTTTGCCTCGACCAGATATAACCGATTGCATATCCGGTGATGATGTGCCAAATGCCCCACCATCCCGCGATAATCGCCATGCCGCCCAAACCACCAAAAAAGTTAAAGATCAAGATGAGCCCTAACCCGGAATTTTGGATACCAACCTCTAGGGCAACGGCTCGGCGGTCTGTTTCGGGCAGTTGAAACAGTGTGGCTGAAAAATAGCCTAAGGCGATCGCGAGGGCGTTCATAATCAAAACAGAAAGGAAGACGATATCGATTGACGCCATAAAGTTTTCCCAATTGCCGGCTAGGGCAACCGCGACAAACGCTAAGAAAAAGACCATCGAGAAGGTTTTCATCGGCTTTACCAACTTACCTGCCGTTGCAGGGAAGCGGTGGCGAATGAACATGCCGATCACCAACGGAATGAGCATGAGAATGAAAATCGTCTGGGCCATTTGCCAAAAGGTCACGTTGATTTCGGCCAACGCTCCCTGTGCGCCTGGCACCATCCCGCCCCAAAAGGCGAAATTAAACGGGGTCATAAACATCGCGGCCGCGGTCGACACGGCCGACATACTGACAGATAGAGCGGTATTGCCTTTGCCCAAATAGGTGAAAAAGTTGGAGATATTGCCACCGGGGCAAGAGGCGACCAAGATCATCCCTAACCCGACACTAGGGTGTGGGTTTAGCCATAAAATAAGCAGAAAGGTGACGGCGGGCAGAATAAAGAATTGGCACGCCATGCCGATCAGGAACGAGCGCGGCCGTTCTTTGATGCTGCTGAAATCGGCCAAGGTCATGTCTAGGGCGACGCCAAACATGACAAATCCTAGAATTAGGTTAAGAATAAAAAGTGTTGTTGGATTAAAGTTGAGAGCAATTGAATCAACATTCATCGTGTTATCCTCCTTTTTAATAGCGCCTAAACAAAGGCGAAAAGAGGATAGCTCGATTTTTTGATGCAGGCCAGGTGTAGGGAGTTAAGGGCAAGGCTTTTCAGTAAAAAACAGTTCGACCAAAATCAATTTAAATTCAGCGTTTTTCCTATCCGTATCGTTGATTTTTAGGACGCGGATAGGAAAGAGCAAAGATAGGCGGAGTAGGTTGAACATTTTTTAGTCATTTCTACTTTTACTGAAAACCCCTGGAGTTAAGGGGTCGTAAGCATAGGGAGAAATAGGGCGTGGGTGAAGAGGGAGAGTTGGCTGGTGTAGGTGACGGTTTGGGTCCCGTCTGATTTAACAACAACGATGTCCCAATCCCCCTTTGTAAGCGACAGCTGCTGTGTTTGAACGGTGTAGGGGCTGATGACAGTCAGGCAACCCAGCTGCGGCGGCACCTCGCGTACCAATTCGATTGTGACCTGACGGGCTGATTCGTCAACAACGGCCGACCGCAATACCGGCGTGCAGCTGTTGCCGTTGATGCCCGCAAATTCGATGGCAACAGATGAGGCCCCATCCATTTCGCCGTATATGGGCAAGATGGCACATGCGTGGGCATTGTCTGCATCGGCTTTGGGGGGAGTGTCGCCACACACAAAAGGGGCAGGCTCTTGGGCGTGGGTCGCTGGGGGCAGGCTGAAATAGGTGAAGGCGAGCAGGAGTATTAAGAAGAAGATGGGTGTACGCGTTGGCATAGAAATCACGATAGCACAGGGTGTGGAGGGGGACAAGTTAGGATTGGGTTGACAT
>JAHDEB010000360.1 GCA_020629055.1 Chloroflexota bacterium | reverse complement strand
AAGATGTCAGAAATACCTTCGCAGTTTGTGAATTTTGTCAATTCTATGTTTTGTTAGACATTGAAGCGTAGTAAACGAATGATTTTAACCAAAATCACACATATTGCCTGTGGCCCAACAGGGCCAGAGAGGGCCATATTGATTGTAATAGTTAGTTTTGGCCTATTGTGAAGATGCGAACTCTACCTGTAAAATTTTTTAATGGATACGCAACAAGAAATATCGTTATTAGAAAAAGAGGTCGGGTCGCTGCTTTTTACAGAAGCGGAAATAAAAGCAAAAGTTGAAGAATTGGGAAGAACGATTACCCAAGATTTCAAACACATCGCGACAACCGAAAAACCTTTGATCATTGTGGGGGTGCTAAAAGGGGTCTTAATTTTCTTGGCCGACCTAATGCGTGAACTTGATTTACCCGTCGAACTCTACTTTGTCGATGTATCCTCTGGCGGCAATCAAGTTGGTGGGCGGCGATATAGCGAGTTATCTACTCGAATGGGTGAAGCGATTCAAGATAGACATGTTCTTTTTGTCGAAGACATTGTCGATGAAGGGTTGACACTGAGTTATATCACCCGCATGTTGTGGCAGAAAAACCCAACTTCGGTTTCAGTATGCACTTTGTTAAGTAAAGAAGCCAAACGGATTATGGATATTGATATCCGCTACATCGGCTTTCACATAGATCCGGTTTATGTCATCGGGTACGGGTTAGATTATAAAGAACAATTTCGAAATTTACGTTATATCAGCGTATTAAAAGCTGACGAAGAGTAAACGCTGCTATTTTAAAAAAGGGGATCTGCCTAGCTGCTGGGAGCACCAGCCACCGTCAGCAAATTTAGGTACAATCTAAGCGCTATGACACCTTCACTAACATATTGGGTAAATGGGGAATTTGTGTCGGCCGATGATGCGGCCGTTTCTATGCGGGATGTGGGCGTTTTGCGCGGCTACGGAGTTTTTGATTATTTACGCACCTATGGGCTAAAGCCATTCCGGCTGATGGAGCATCTGCAAAGATTGCATTCTTCAGCAGACCAAATCGGCATGTCCTTGCCGCTGGATCTTGAGGAAATCGCAGATTGTACGGAACGGCTCATTGAAAAAAACGGTTTGCCAGATGTCGGTGTCCGTTTTGTTGTCACCGGTGGCATATCAGCAAATGGATTCACACCGGCCGAAGAATCGAGTTTGGCCATCCTAATAGAGCCACTTAGCGAATTTTCAGCCGATGTGTATGCTCAGGGTGCGAAGCTTGTCACATCACGCTTGCAGCGAGAATTCCCGACCGTGAAAAGCACAAACTATATCGGGGCGATCATGGCGATGAAACTGGCGAAAGAGGTTGGGGCGGTCGAAGCCCTGTATGTTGATGCCGATGACGAGATCTCAGAATGTACTCGGTCTAACTTTTTTGTGGTGCAAGATGGGGTCTTAAAAACGGCCGAAAAAAATGTACTGCCCGGCATTACACGCCAAGTGATCTTAAAATTCGCCCCCGAAATTATTCCGGTCTCAATCGAGCCGATCTTTCTCAGCCAGTTGCCCCAAGTGCAAGAAGCTTTTATTAGCTCATCAACCAAAGAAATTCTGCCCATCACCCAAATAGATGATTTGGTCATTGGTGACGGCACCGTTGGCCCCATCACCAAAGCATTGGCAGAGCGCTTTAAACGTGAACGGTAGTTTGTATGCCCTCAAATTGGAACATCCAACATTTTACTGAAATCGATTCCACCAGCACTTGGTTAAAAAATGAGCAGGCTAACCTGCCAGATTTCACAGTGGCTGTCGCTGATTTTCAAACGGCCGGTCGTGGCAGGCTCGGCCGACGATGGGTGGCCCCACCCGGCAGCGCACTCATGTTTTCGATGCTATTGCGCCCCAACTGGCCGGTTGAACAAGGGGGATGGCTGGTCATGATCGCCGGGCTAGCAGCGGCCAACACCCTAAGGAATCAGTCTCAGCTGCCAATCCAACTTAAATGGCCCAACGACATTGTGTTTGAAAAAAATGGGGAGCTTTGCAAATTAGGCGGAATCTTGCAGGAGGCTGAGACGGTTGACGGCCGAATCTCTCAAGTGATTATCGGGATCGGCCTCAATGTGAATTTAGATGCAGACGATTTGCCTCAGGCGACTCACACCCCCGCATGCAGCCTAAAATCACTCTCGGGTCAGCTGTTTGACCGCAATACACTGTTAGAAGACCTCTTGAGCAACTTTGAAACGCTCTACAAACAATGTGCTGCAGGGGAATCCCCTCAAGCCCAGTGGGAGCGTCAATTGGTGACGCTGGGCAAACGGGTAACCGCAACGATGACAGGGACCAATGACCAATCTCAAAAAATTAACGGTATCGCAGATCATGTTGATGAATGGGGACGATTGGTCATCAAAACGGATGAACATGAGTTAAAGGCGGTCTCGGCCGGGGATGTCACCCTACGCACAGATTAACTAGAGATAACCCCTTCAGCACATTCCAATCTGTACAATTCATAGAGTAGACTTTATAATACCCAAATTAAGTTGACGTAATGTTGGCAATTGCCATCTCCCATCCTGCTGCCAGTGATGGGTCCCCAAGGAGTAAATATGACCGTAGAAGAATTTGATGAGTACGATGAATTTGAAGGCTTACGCGAGAAAAGCGCACGCCGCGCAGCAGCTTACGAAGCGGTTGATGTATACGATGAAGAAGAGCGGGGATTCTTTAGCCGTGTGACCCCAGGGCAACGTCTAATCCTAACCCTCTTTTTGATTATCGATGTAATTATCATCGGCTATGTCATTCTTGTTTTAATGGGTCGGCTACCTTCCCCATTTTAAGCAGTT
>JAHDEB010000125.1:9117-17847 GCA_020629055.1 Chloroflexota bacterium | reverse complement strand
TTAAAACGGGGCAAACACTTTAGGCCAATTTGGCCCGGCTTCACCATCTTGAACCGGCAACCTAGCAAAAGAAGTTGGGCGAAGCACTAGCATGCTTCTCGTAAAAGCTGGTAAGTTTAGCCAACCATAATCCATCAATTTGTGTGTTTATTCAGCAGGTTGGCCCAGTTTGACAAAAGGATCTGCACTCTGCGGAAAGATAAGCTAAAAACTGGCCCAATCTGGCGAAATAGTTGGGGCGCTGAACGATTACCAATTTGTTAGATTTCGATAGACACTTGTCAATGGATGATTGACACCGAAGCAGGGGCATATTATTCTTCTGACCAACTAAACGGACCGCGGTCCATTTTTCAAAAAAAAATGACAAACTTAGACAAAAATATTCAAATTGACCCCCAATTACAGATTGGACTAACGACCTTCTTTGTGAAAGATTTGGTTGGTATGGCCCGATACTATCAAACCGTGATCGGGTTAAGCGAACTAGATCAGGATTATGGCTCAGTGATTCTGGGCATTCCGGCCGACCCGTCTACCGGAGAAGCGGAACGGCCGATTTTGCGATTGGTGAATCAGCCAGACGGCAAAGCTTATCCTCGTTTAACAGGCTTGTTTCACTTAGCGATTTTACTGCCTCGCAAATCTGACCTGGGCCAATGGCTGCGCCACTATTCTCAAAACCATCAGCTAGATGGGGCGGGCGACCATTTGGTCAGTGAAGCCCTGTACCTGAGTGACCCTGAAGGGAACGGACTAGAAATTTATTGGGATCGGCCGCGCAGCGAATGGACAACGGGTGAAAATGGAAAAATCAAAATGGACACCCTCCGGGTCGACATTCCGGCCCTGTTGGCGGCCGCGCCTGATGAACCATTTGAAAAGATGCCGTCTGGCACCACGACGGGCCATATCCATTTACAAGTCGATGACGTAAACAAAGCGGTTGATTTTTATCATCGGGGGCTCGGCTTTGATATGACCGAATTCTTTTCTTCTCAGGCCGGTTTCTTTGGGGCGGGTGGGTACCATCACCACATCGGTGCCAACATTTGGAATTCACGAGGGGCGTCGGCGCCACCGGCCGGTTCACTTGGGCTTTCTAGCTTTGAACTGATATTTTCAACCGATGAAAAGCTTGAAGAGACGTTGACCCGGCTTGAGAAAAATAATATCGCTTTTGATCGTATCGGCACCTATGTTGAGGTGTTTGACCCGGCCGGAAATCGACTTATCCTAAAAAGTTAGGCGATGTTCGCCCCGATCTTTTTTCGATTCACCCAACTGATAGCTGACAACTAAACTATGAACAAAATTCAAGGCATCCATCACATCACCTGCATGACGGCCAACCCACAGCAAAACTTAGACTTTTACACCCAAGTGTTAGGACAGCGGTTTGTCAAACGCACCGTCAACTTCGATGATCCCAGTACCTACCATTTTTACTACGGAGATAACGTCGGAAGTCCTGGTACCATCATGACCTTTTTTCCATGGGCCCATATCGCAAAAGGGCGTCGTGGAAACGGAGAAACCCTCGCAATAGCATACGCCATCCACCCAAATTCAGTTAATTGGTGGCAAAAGTGGCTAATAAAACATAATATCGAACATTCGCTCGAAACTCGGTTCAATCAGCAAGTTGTCCTGTTTGCAGATCCTGAAGAGATGGTTATTGAATTGGTCGCAAATGTCGATCAACCTGTACCGGCCCATTGGGAAAACGGCCCGATTCCGGCCGAACATGCGCTACAAGCGTTTCATGGTGTGACACTTGGCGTTGATGATGCGATGCCAACGGCCGCCCTACTGGTTGGCAGCTTTGGCTACGAATTGGTTGGGCAAGAAGGCAATCGAGTCCGTTATCAAGGGGCCGGCGGCTTTGGGCAATTTATCGATTTACTCGTCAGACCCGGCCACCCTCGCGGCCGACTGGGTGCTGGTTCAGTTCATCATGTGGCATTTCGTACGGTAGATGACAGCGAGCAGCTAGAATATTTAAACGCATTACACGCGGCCGGGTATCCCGCCACAAACGTTAAAGATCGTCAATATTTTCATTCGATCTATTTTCGTGAGCCCAACGGCACGCTGTTTGAAGTGGCGACCGATGCACCAGGGTTTTTATATGACGAACCGGTTGAATCGCTTGGGTCCGAATTAAAACTTCCCCCTTGGTTAGAGCAGCATCGAGAAAAAATAGAATCGATGGTGCCAACCATTCATTTAGACAGTTACGCTTGATTTTAGATTCTCGATTTTGGATTGACGATTTATGCACGAACATACACCGATAGCAACGGCAGGAGTGCCACTTGAAGAAGCCAAAGCGGCGATGATCTTGGTTCACGGCCGGGGGGCGACCGCCCCCAGTATTTTAACTTTGGCCGATGAGTTGAAACTGACCGGTTTCGCGTTTTTGGCTCCACAGGCCAATCAAAACAGCTGGTACCCAAACAGCTTTTTAGCCCCGATGGAAGCAAATCAGCCGGGGCTAGACTCCGGTTTGGCCAAGATCGGCCTACTGGTTGAGCAAATTGAAGCGGCCGGAATTCCGACTGAAAAGATCATGATCGGCGGTTTTTCTCAAGGAGCTTGCCTTTCTAGCGAATACGCCGCCCGACACGCCAAGCGATTTGGTGGCGTCTTTGCATTATCAGGTGGTGTGATCGGCCCTCCGGGTACACCGCGCAACTATGCCGGTTCGATGGCGGGCACGCCGGTCTTTCTCGGCTGCTCTGATGTCGATTTTCACATTCCGGTCGAACGGGTACACGAATCGGCCGAGGTTTTCGAAGCGCTTGGGGCGAAAGTAGACAAACGCATCTACCCCAACATGGGGCATACGGTTAACATGGATGAAATTGAAGCGGTTAAAGCGATCGCGCAAAAATTGGTTTAAAAATAGTTCGAGGAGCGTGGTGCATGTGGCGACACCGATTCGGAAGCTGCTTTCGTTAAACGTAACGATGATCATTTCGGCATGGTGTCGCACCGCGTAACCCGCTTCTCAAAGCAAAACATATGAAAAAATTACAAGCACAAGGCGTTCACCACATCACGCTCATCGGAGCGGACCGGCAGACAAGTATCGACTTTTGGGAAGGAGTCTTGGGGATGCCGTTTATTTTTGAACAACCCAATCTAGATGTACCTGACGACAATCATCTTTACTTTGACCCTGGTGACGGCCGACTGATTACGATTTTTACCCGTGAAAGCCGCACGGCCGACCCAACCCCGACCCCTGAAGTGATCGGAAACGTACATCATGTCGCCTTTAATGTTTCCCGAGTGACTTATAACCAAGTAGCAAAGCGGCTAGACGAAGCGGGCATCAGCCACAGCGGGGAAAAAGACCGAGGCTTTATGGATTCGATCTATTTTCGTGATCCGTTGGGGCTGTTAATCGAACTGGCGACTTATAAATTTGAGCCCCCCATTCACAGCAGCCACGCAGAGGTGTTACTCGAAGCACACAAACTTCGGATAGACCGTAAAGACTATGCCATTGGTGATGAGCATCTAGCTGATGCGATTGAATTGATCGCCAAAAGAAATCAGACAACATTGTCAACTTAGCCCCAGCTTCCCTTTACCCTGCTTGACGTCTAAATTCCCTAAATTGCTCAGTTGGTGAACGCTAAATTTACTAATCCAGAACTGAGGTGCATTTAGATAGGTGCGCGTTTTTTTTGTTGATCAAGGGACGTAAGAGGCGGGAACAAACGATTTTCGACGTTGCACAAACTCTTTCCCGTCTCTTTCGCCCCTACCCAAATGCGCCACGATGCAGGTAGGGGTGAAAGGGGGCGGTAAAACCTCGTCAAAGCGGCAAAACCGGGTTCCGCCCCCTTACATCCCTGAAATATATTTCCAATTTGACAAAATCAACGAAAAATACGCACACCCCATTTAGATAAGGCTAAATCAAATTTCGTAACTCAATTGATCCTTGATTGTTTCTGTTATTGTCTCCTTGCCCCATTTGGATAAAAGAGAATCAGGATCTATGGCGAATACACTTTTTGACGAACCGTTTATCGTCGCTGAAAAACCTAGAAAACCAAAAGCTCAAGCGGTTAAAGGCTTTGAGCTTTCACTAATGCAAAAAGTTCAAGCGGCCGCGTTAAGAGCCACTTGCCTTGCGATGCCCCGAGTCGCGACTGAAGGCGCCTATTTTTTGTTTACCCGGCCGCGCCGCAAACGGTTGCGCTATTTGTCATCGCTTCCGGCCGGGGCAACCCGCTTTCAATTGCCATTTGAAAAAACAAGTTTAGTCGGCTACAGCTGGGGAACCGGCCCGAAAAAAGTGCTGCTTATGCACGGCTGGGAAGGTCAAGTTGGCACCATGCTCAAGTTTGTTGAGCCACTGGTCGATGCTGGGTATCAGGTTATCGCCATGGACGGGCCAGGTCATGGGGAGTCTGGCAATATAACGGCAACTGTTTTTGACTGCGCCAAAGGCATCGAGCTGGTAATGGCTCACTTTGGCGGCGTAGACCGGATTATCGCTCACTCATTTGGCAGTGCGGCCGCCCTTTTTGCCTGTGAAGACAAAATTAAATTAGACAAATTGGTCTGCATTTCGCCGATGGCAACTCTGATGTCTCATGTCGAGGTTTTTCATAAGCTGACCCATTTAACGGACGAAGTGCTAGAGCGGCTGATTCGAAAAATCGAAGAACGGCTAAACGTGAAGCGGGAGTCATGGAATATGATTAACGCCGCGCAAAAAGTGACCTGTCCCACCCTAATCGTCCATGACGCAGATGACAAAATAATCCCAATTGATCATGGATATACGCTGGTTAAGCGGTTTCCGCAGGGGCATTTGGTGCGTACGCAAGGGCTGGGGCACAAACGAATTTTGAAAGACCCAGACGTTGTGCAAAAAATTGTTGAGTTTTTAGAAATCGAATAGGACATATGCGGATATGTTGTTTCAATTTTGGCTTACTCTTGTGGGATCAATCCCACAGTTAAAATATAAAGCCTGATAAATCAGGCTAAGGCTCAATTTGGGGAGGATCAAGTTATTGCTAAGCATTTAAGGGCTGGTATGATCCAGTCACTTAATTTTATGGAGACAATATGAAAGCGATCGCTGTACACCAACTCGATGGAAAACCTGTTTTAAAACTTGAAGAAGTAGCAGATGTCACCTATAGCCCAGATGAAGTGCTGGTTGATATCAAAGCCTCGGCCGTCAATCGGGCCGACCTAATGCAGGCGCGTGGTGGGTATCCGCCACCACCTGGTGCCAGCGATATTTTAGGATTAGAGATGGCCGGTGTCGTTTCGGCCGTGGGTGACAGTGTGACCGACGTGCAGGTGGGTGATCGAGTCGCGGCGCTGTTAGCCGGTGGCGGCTATGCGGAGCAAATCGCCATTCACCCCAAAATGCTGTTTAAATTGCCAGATGATTGGTCGTTCGCGATGGGGGCAGCCGTACCAGAAGTTTGGCTAACCGCCTTTGTCAATCTTTTTCTCGAGGGTGGCTTGCAGTCAGGTGAAAGGGTTTTGATCCACGCCGGAGGGAGTGGCGTAGGCACGGCCGCCATCCAACTAGCCCGTGAAGCCGGTGCAAAACCGATGATCACGGCCGGAACTGAGGCGAAGCTCGTACGAGGACGGGAGTTGGGAGCAACGCTGGCCATCAACTACAAAGAGGCTGATTTTGTGGCAGAAGTGAAGCAAGCGACCGGAAATCAGGGGGTAAATTTGGTCCTTGACCCGGTTGGGGCATCCTATTTCGAAAAAAATATCAATGTTTTGGCCCGTCACGGCCGGATGGTCAATATCGGCCTGCTCGGCGGCGCGGTCGCAACCGCCAATATCGCCCCGATTTTGATCAAAAATCTCATGATCAAGGGGTCTACACTTCGCGCCCGGCCGCTGACTGAGAAAATTGAAATCACCACAAGTTTTATCGACCGTTTTTGGCACCTTTTTCAAAACGGAACGCTTCAGCCGATTATCGACACAACGTTTCCGTTGGCAGAAGCCCAGCAGGCGCACGAATATATCGCGGCCGACAAAAATATCGGCAAGGTGATTTTAGAGGTTGGGTAGCCTAAAGCGATCTAGCGGTTCGCGGCCATATCAAGGGGATTTAGAATAACGATGTCTGAACACAATGGTGTACTCGACTGTCGGCCCAGTATTTCGGGGAAAATAGCCTTTATCACCGGTGGCTTTGGTGGCATCGGCCGGGAATGTGTGACCGCGTTGCTCGCGCACGGCGCCAACGTCGCCTTTACCTATGTTGATGGCAAAGAATCTGAAAAAGCGGTTGAAAAGATGGTGGCCGAATACCCGAACCGTATTTCGGCCCACAAACTTGACCTCCGTTATTTCGAATCTATCAAAAGCTGCATGGCAGAAGTGATCGACCGATGGGGACGAATCGATATTTTGATCAACAATGCGGCTGTAGGTTCAGCCACAGTTTCCGCATTCTCTGATGACCCTGAAGCACAAGATTCGATCATGCTGACGATTAATGCGGATGGCACTTTAAAAACCTGCCAACTCTTTTTAAAACATATGGCCGATTCGCTTGCGACCCACCCCTTAAAAATTATCAATTTCAGCTCGGTTGGCGGGGGAATCGGGACATTTCCCGGTTTTCGCCTGTCCGACGGCATGAGCAAAGCGGCCGTGGCCGCCTTAACACGCCAATTGGCAGCAGAGCTAACCAGCACCAAGGTCGATGTGTTTGCGATTTGCCCAGGGGCAACCAACACAAAAATGTTTCAAGCCAGCACCCTAAACCATTTATCGGCCGATGAACGCCAAGCGTTTGAGCAATCGATGCCTAAAAACAGACTCATTCACCCTGCTGAAATCGCAAATATCGTCATCTTTTTAGCGTCATCCTATTCGACGCCGCTGCATGGAGCAATTATCGATGCGTCGATGGGGTTGGGCGTGCGGCCGGGGTTGGCCACAGAGCAAAAACATTAACCCAAATGGTCGGGGTCGGCTCCCGACGACAAACGTTTCATGACAAAAATAAATTCCGGTGCAACCCCCAAACAGGTCAGACAAGACCTACACCCTTTAGTTGATTTCCAGCAGGATGGGATGCCGCTTGATCAACTCAAAGAGCTCATCGACAAAACCCTGATGCCCCATCTGATGGCCTACGACGACCCGGCTTTTCAATCGATGTTCAACGCTTATCCCCCGGCCGAGGCGCGGCTGGGCGCTGAAATTATGCACAACACCAATCAGGGGGTCACCAATTGGCAAGTTTCCCCTGGTGGTGCGATGTTAGAAGAGATGGCGGGAAAAGCGTTATGTCAACTCTTTGGGCTGGCAGCCACGGCCGATTGCACGTTCATGTACTCTGGAACTTATGCCAACCAGCAGGCCGTTTACCTCGGCATTCATCGGTATGCCGAGCAAATGGGGGTTGACTACGTCAATCAGGGACTCGCAGCATTTCCAGACCCAAAACGGCTTGTCGTGCTCGTTTCGGCCGATGCCCACTTCTCAATGCGCCACGCGATACGCATGTTGGGGCTGGGTGAGCAAAATTTGATCAAAATCGGGCTAGATTCTGACCGACGGATCGATTTAGACGCGCTCAAATCGATTCTAAGCGAGCTTAAAGGTAAAAAAGAGGTGGTGTGCGCTGTAGCAACAAGCGGAACAACCTCCACAGGATCGATCGACCCGATCAAACCGATGGCGGAGCTGTTGCCCAAACACGTATGGTTTCATATCGATGGGGCCTATGGGTACGCCTACAAACTGGTCCCCGAATGTACCCATCTTTTTGACGGAGACGGGCTAGCCGACTCGATCACTTGGGACCCGCACAAGCAAATGGGGGCGCCGATCCCAAATTCAGTTTTGTTTTGCAAAGATGGGGCTGATTTTGGGCGGATGTCACTCTACAGCGGTTACTTTAATCGGGAAGAAGACACTGAACCGAATCCAGGACTCAAATCACCGCCAACCACCCGGCCGATGTCCGCTTTACCTTTGGTGACGATCCTAAAAGGCAAAGGATTAAAGACAATTGTTGAAGAATTGGCCCAACCGGTTAGGGGGATGCGTCAAATGGCCGATTGGCTGCGCTCACAATCTGATTTTGAGGTATGCCACAGGCCAGACACAGGCATTTTGTGCTTTCGTTTTCTAAAACCGGGATTATCGGCCGAGGAATCGAGCCGGTATCAGCGAAAACTGTATGACGCGGTCATGGCGAGTGGAAAACGCTCGATTTCAACCACCGTTTTAGACGGTCAGACCGTTTTGCGCTTCGCAGTGGTCAAACCGGAGACGAAATTTGAACATTTACGCCAATCGGCCGAGGCGATTCGGTTGATTAGCGGTCAAATGAATCAATAAACTTAAAATCACATCAATTCAGCAGTTTTATTGCCACGTCTGGGCAATTTTTGCCACTTCTAGGCAATTTTTGCCACTTCTAGGCAATTTTTGCCACATCTGGGCAATTTATTGCCACATTCACCGGGCGCGGGTTGCTAAACGACTGCAACCCTTTTAGAATCGAGGCCTCAATCCGCTAGAAACTGTTTGGTAAATCAAAAAAACAGTTCTTGGACAGAATAAATAGGATTTTCAGGATAATGTTTTCCCATTAATTAATTGATCCTTCTAATCTTGTAAATCCTGTCTGGAAATCAATTATCAAACAATCCCCTAGAAAAAGTACGCTAATAGGGATTAACGAATTAAATCCTTTATTTC
>JAHDEB010000125.1:0-9017 GCA_020629055.1 Chloroflexota bacterium | reverse complement strand
CAATCCCCTAGAAAAAGTACGCTAATAGGGATTAACGAATTAAATCCTTTATTTCAATGTCAATTAACGTAGGTAGAAAAAGCCTTCATGCAAACAAAAAACGGTCAATTTAAAATCAGCTCCCTAAATGACCTCGCAAAGATAAGAGCGTTTCTTCAAGAATCAGCTGTTTCTTTAGGCGCTGACACAGAAATGGCCGCAGATCTAACGTTGGCCGCCAATGAAGCGATTACCAACATTTTTATGCATGGTTTTCAACAGCAAACCTGCGATATTGACATTCAGGTTAGGTTTAACAGCCCGGAATTATCGATTTTGATCATTGATTCCGGCCCACCGTTTGACCCCACTACCGTTAAAAACCCAAAAATTGATGCCCCTCTTGAAAAACGTGCACCTGGTGGGCTAGGTGTACTGATGATCCGAGAGTTTACAAATCATTTTTCGTATAAAAGAATAAAAGAAGAACAAAATCAACTGATCCTTAAGATCGGAGGAACCGATGGAAATTGATGTAGAACATGTTGAAGGCCCCAGAGCCATCGCAATTATGAAATTAACCGGTGAGCTAGATGCATCCTGTTATCAAGACGCAATCGAACAATCTCAAGAGCTGCGCTCGGCCGGAACAAAAAATCTGTTATTAGACCTCAGCGACCTTTCATTTATGGCCAGTTCAGGGCTTATCTCGCTGTACAACATCGCATTTACGATGCGGGGTGACAGTATCCCCGATGGGGAATCAGGGTGGAACGTTTTGCATGAGATTCGGGACGAGTTGGCCAATACAACCAAGAAAGAGGCCCATTTAAAACTCCTTTCCCCGCAACCACGCATTGAAAAAACGCTTAAAATGACCGGTTTCGATAAATTGATCGAGATTTTTTCAGATCGTGACGAAGCGTTACGCAGTTTTAGCTAATCGAAGCTGCCAAACGGCCGCTGGGGCTGGTTAATTTTTTCCCACAACAGAAATAGAACACACCGCATCCTTCATCAAAGCTATTTTGTGTCAAAAGTCTGAGTTAGGATGAATCATTTCGATTTTACGTTCATTTATGAGCACCACAGAACTTTTATAGCAGGTCAAAGCATTTTTGAAGCGGGTGACCCCGGCGATGCGATGTATATTCTGCTGGAAGGGCAAATACATATAAAAATCGATGATTTAATTATTGATGAACTGGAAGATGGGGCTATTTTCGGGGAAATGGCGCTTGTGGATGCCCAAACCCGAAGCGCAAGTGCGATCGCATTTACAGACTGTAAGCTGATGAAAATTGATGAGGAGCGTTTCGGGGAGCTCGCCAGCCAGATCCCTCAGTTTGGCATTGCGGTCATGCGCATAATGTCAGAACGCACCCGACGTCTGATTATTGAAGAAACAGCCCGACAGCGAATGGTGCAGGAGTTAGCCATTGGCCAAGACATTCAGCGTGGGCTGCTGCCGGAAAAAACACCAGAAGTTGAAGGATGGGAATTTGCGGCCGTCTATCTGACCGCAACCCAAGTGGGTGGGGACTTCTACGATTTCATCGTCAATCCCGATCATCCGAATAATATGCAGGTTGTTGTGGCAGATGTCACGGGGAAAGGGGTGCCGGCCGCTATTTTTATGGCATCTATGCGCTCAACCGTCCGTACCCTAGCCCATCAATCTAACACCCCGGCCGACATTTTGCGTCAATCGAACCGTGCCGTAATGGAAGATATTCGCACACCGTTGTTTTTAAGCTGTCTCATTGCGAATCTAAATCTAAAAACCGGTGACATGACCCTTTCAAATGCGGGTCATGATTGGCCCCTTTGGGTTCGGGCGGCCGAAAATGTCGTCGAAACGGTAGAAATGCCGGGATTTGTCTTGGGGATGTTCAAAGAAATCTCCCCAGAACAGCACCAGCTTCAAATGCAGCCGGGAGACTTTATGGTGATTTTTACAGACGGTGTCACAGAAGCACGTAACTCGGCTGGGCAATTTTTCGATGATGACCGGCTTTTAGCCACAATTCAAGCAAACCAAAACGGATCGGCCGACGAATTAGCCGCCAAAATAGTAGAAGATATCGATCAATTTGCGCATGGACAGCCGCGCTCTGACGATTTAACTCTTGTGGTCATCAAGCGTCAGCTGAAATGATACGCATCTCCTCACAAAATACGCTCCCCGACAGAAAATTTCTAAGGCTAATAATTACACAATCGAATTTTCACTGTAATCACCTGTGCTAAACCGATATTAAAACTAAAATAATCGCATGATTCTTCAATTGCTCCTGCTATCAGTCGCATATTTGCTCCTACTTTTCATTCTCATCCCCTTCTTAAGGCGCAAATACAACTTTATGGTCACGCGTCAGGTGCTTTTCCCCGCGATTTTATTATCCCTCTACCTGCTCGCGATCTACTCATTCCAACTGCTGCCGACACCACCATCGCCCGATGTAACCCCATCTCATCTCATTTTGTGGATGTCGCTTGTCGTCTTAGCCGTTTATAGCATCAATCAATTTGCGATTTGGCTGATTAGCGAGCTCGTTATCCGGCCGGGCCACCTAAAAATACCTAAATTTGTGCTGAATTTATTTGGGGGATTGTTTTTAGCCATTGTTTTCCTATTTGTACTCAGCTTTGTGTTTGGCCAAGAGCTTTCAGGCATCCTTTTAACCTCGACTGTCGCCTCTGCCATTATCGGTTTTTCGATACAAGACACCTTAAGCAATTTGTTTGCCGGTATCGCCTTACAGATCGAATCACCGTTTGCCATTGACGACTGGGTTGAAATCGGAGGGCATGAGGGACAGGTACTCAGCCAAAATTGGCGCACACTGATGCTCTTAACCCGTGAGAATCATCGGGTTTCACTCACCAATCAATTTGTCGCCTCAGACAAAATCATCAATTACTCTCGGCCGTCGCAGCGTCAAATCCAGGTCCTCTATATCAACTTAGATTACAGTCATCCGCCAAATTTAGTTAAAGAGATCATGATCGATTTTCTCAACTCCGTTGAAGAGTGTGAATATGATCCTCAAAATCCCCCATTTGTCGCCGGTTTTGCCGAATATTCGATTAGATATGGGCTTCGCTTTTGGATTAAAGATTATGGCGACATCATTAAGATTCAAGATTTGGTTTACAGCCGTTTGTGGTACATCTTCAAACGAGAAGGAATCAAGATCCCCTACCCGATCGCGTTTGAATACCAGATGGAATTACCGCAAGCGGTTGCAGAAGAAGCCAGTAAGCCGGAATTTGACATTCCAGCACTTTTAGCCGGATTTGATCTGCTGACAGAGCTGAAAGAAAGCCAAATTGAGCAGTTGGCAAAATCGGCCCGCATGAACTTTTTTGCAAAGGGTGAAACGCTCGTCCAAGAAGGAGATGAGGGAGATTCTCTGTTCTTAGTCACAAAAGGGGTTGCTGAAGTCTCGGTCAAAGGAGATCATAATCAAGATATTTATGTACAGCATAAATACAAAGATGATTTCTTTGGTGAAATGAGCCTACTCACCGGGGAACCACGATCAGCCACCATTAAGGCGGTTACCGATGTCAATGCGATTGTCTTGCGCAAAGATGGCTTTACAGGGGTGCTGATGCAAGATCCTTCTATTCTGACACTGCTTTTAGATGGGATCGATGAGCAGAAAAGCAACATTGAAACTCAACGGTCTGGTCAAAAAGCACCCTCCGCGAGTCAAAACAAATCAGCTCGTGAGATTTTAGTCAATCGTGTCTGGACCTATTTAGGGCTAAACAACAAATAAAATAGCTAAAAACAGCCGTTAGCTGCTCCTACAATCGCCTACACTGCTCGATGACCGATTTTGGCTCGGATGGGTCGTCCTCATGACAGAGAAAGCGAATTTGCCCATTGTTGCCCCAACTGAAGATCTCTAGCAGCTTGAACCCAAGACCCATTCATCAATTGGAACAATCATAATAAAATGGCTGCCCATGCAAATTTAGGTATCATTGACGAGGGGTGCAGTATTCGCTCCAACTAAAATAAAATACGAATCGATCTTAAAAGAACGAACGCACTATGATTATTTTTGTCGACAACGAACATGAAGTAGGGTACAGCAAGCCGTGGGGGCAGTTCTTGATGGCGGCGCGCACACGGATCAAATATCGCCTTGAAGATATTGTAGGGGATGAGTGTCTCATGGTTCGTTATCATAAAGTTTCCCGGCAACTATTGGAAAAGTATGATGCCCGTGCCGTTTTTGTTAGTGGCAACAGTGCCGAACCTCAGTATTATCATCATGCCGACAAATTACAGCTATACGAAATTATAAAAAGAGAAGAGATCCCCTTCTTTGGCTTTTGTGGCGGTTTTCAATTAATGGGTGAAGCCCATGAAGTACCCATGGAATTGATGGGATATCTTGATCCACCTGAATATGATGAAATGGGACAGCGAAAACAAATTCGTGAATTTGGGTATGAAAAAGTTGATGTGGTGAAAGATCATCCGATGCTAACCGGTTTAAGTAAAGAACCAATTGTGCGACATGCACATCGTTTTGAATTAAAGGAAGTTCCTAAAGATTTTGAAATTTTAGCTTCAACTGAAATGTGTAAAGTTCAGATGATTGCACACAAAAATAAACCGATCGTAGGAACCCAATTTCATCCAGAATATTATACAGATGAACATCCGGCCGGCCGGATCATGATTGAAAATTTCTGTAAACTAGCAGGATTAATTTAATTTCTTTCTACCGTTTTTAACTTTATTTGGTGGCTCACAAATTCAGATTTTTTCGCAACTCACTAGATGAAATATCTCGGCGGAAAAGTCCGTCTGGAATCGATTGAAAAAGTGATTGATATTCAGTAGGAACCTGCAGCATATCTGGAGATACATACACCCCATTTTTACCTTTGCGTCCAGCAACCAAAAACCCACAATTCTGATCTTTGATTTCATCGAGTGCTGCAATCATTTCAGTTGAGCTATGGTTGTAATATTTGGGCATAAATATCCGTTCGGCCGTGTCATATCCGATCACAAAAATGGTGTCACTAAATAATCGGGCCTTATCTAAAAATGTAGGTGCACTGGTTACATAGACTGGATGATGACCAGCAAACTGCGAAACCCGTTTCAATATCACATCTGTTGGTAATGGTGGTTTATCTACATTTGTTGCTGAGATTTCAAAGGCGACAGGTTTATTTAAAACTTGCCCCGCAACTTTTGCCAATTCTAAATGTCCTTGATGTAACGGGTTAAATGACCCTGGAAAAAGAACTTGTGGATTGATACCAGCCTTCTTTGTTTTGCCATGAGCATAGATACCAACAAACTGACTTTTCCCCAAAAGCAGTTCATCAATATCATTTGATTGGTCAATAACCAACTGTTCAATGACATCTTGATCAGTCACATCCAGCTCAATCTTCGCATCTAAACCACAGGCTTCTGACAACATGTTGAGCATGATACAGCTAATTAATTCTTCTTCTTGAAGACGGGTTCGTGCTCCTTTTTCTAGCTTGATATACGTCTGTTTTATTTGACTAAATTGCCATGTCACAATGTAGGCACGATGGTCCCCACGTTTTGGTTTGGTGGTTGAAATTGCGGCTGAACAGGCTAACCCAATTAGATTCTCAAAATTGGGATATTGTCCTGTCAATTTAAAAGCTCGTTCAAAAGCACTGCCTGCCAATAAACGAGCAGCATGACCAGACACATATTTTTCAGGGCTATGACCTACAAAATCATCAAACGAGACTTTAGCATAAGGGACTCGTGCTTCAACCAATGTGTTGCTGGCTCCCCCTACTGCCAATAAATCAGATAGCGCTTGGGTCCCTGCACCAGCTGTTGCTAGTACAACTTTATGTGGTGCTGCATGCACCTGTTCTACCAAGTTTAATATTTCAGATTGCATTGAGTTTGCTTTGCTTCATGCGTATTCAAATATTCAGCCACCATCAATTTCTGATTGATGATTTAAGCGAAGGTTCAGCATACGCAACGTTTCTTGCAAACCAATCTCTGATTGGTTGCGTAAGCAGAACTTGTTCTGCAACGTTTCCCGGGAAACATCAGCAGGAAGTTCACATTGAAAACTTTAGGTCCAATCTTTGGGTGCACGCAGATGGGTGTTATGCATGAAACTACGTCGTGGCGTCCAACCATCTAAGCCAGGTTCGTTGCGCAAGAAATCAAAATAACCTTGAACCCGACTATCCATTAGGTCAAGTTGATGGAGCAAAATAGCTTCTAAGGTTTTAGGTTGAACGGGTGATCCCCATTCTAATGTGCCATGATGTGACACAACCAAATGAAGCAATTCTCGCAGATCTTCACCTTCTAATTTCCCATATTTTCCAGCTTCAGATTCAATGTGGATAGCTGCCCTTGTAATGTGCCCCACCAAATGACCATCATCTGAAACACCAAATTCACCATCTAATGTGTATTCCCAAACCTTCCCCATGTCATGTACCAATGCACCTGAAATCAGCAAATCACGGTTAACATGTGGATAGTTAGCAGCGGCCGATTCAGCCAATCGTGCCATGCTTAATGAGTGCTCAAGCAGGCCACCTACGCTGGCATGGTGCATAGCGATCGCTGCAGGGGATTCTGAAAAGCGAGAAAGAAAAGATTCATTCAACAAAAGGTGGGTCAGAAACCCTTGCCAAGGATCCTGCATGCTACCAATTAAGCTCTTGAGTTCCTCAACCATTTCGGCCGTTGTTCGGCTAGCACCAGGCATAAAATCAGTTAGATCAGGATTGTCATGAGGGTAAGAATCAGTAATTCCGATCTGAAGTGAGTCTTTATATCGACTGACTTTTCCAGTGACGAACATCACCATACCCGGCCGTAAGACCTGATTTATCTGATCAGGAATATCCCAATACACCCCAGACATCTGCCCACTGCGATCACTGAGCGTACACAATACATAAGCTCGATTGTCCTTTGTTGTACGACGTACAAGGTCTTTAAACATCAGGGGCTCATCAATTAATTCAAGCCCTTGTTCCATGTCAGCAATATAGTTGTTCTTCAAACGGTTACCTTTTGTTTGTGTTTCCCGGGAAACGTCACGAAACAAAGTTTCGTTTACACTACCAATCATCAATTGGTCGGGATATTTTAGAAAGATTGAGTTCGTTTTTTCCCCAGAAATTTTGATACAAATTAAGTGGTAACAATGTCTCAATAATGTTTCCTGGGAAACATCATTACTAAACCACATCTTGATCAGTCATGTGAGTAGAACTTTCTGTGTCACAAGTTAACCAACCTGTGATTGGTTATGTAAGTGGACTGCTAACAACATGACGTTTCCCGGGAAACACTTGCCCTTTTATCCTAAAATCTTTTGTAAATTAAGGCCAACATGTTACCATAATCTTCCCATCATGGGCCAACAAAAATAATCGGCCGATGATGTATCTTGTAGGAGTATTCAACATGCGCAAGTTCTTTTGGCAAAACAAGCCGTGGCAAGCGTTTAAAAACTTTGCAATCCTCTTCTCCTTTATCGTCAATTTCATCCTTATTTTAGTATTGGGTGTTGTGGCAATTCTGCTCTTTCCATTTCTCTCTAACATGGTGACACCACTTGTTGGCGGGTTAGATGAAAGCTTTGCAGAGATGAATGAGGCGAGCATCGTACAAACAATTAATGTTGTTGATGAGATCCCAGTGGCCTTTACCTTGCCATTGGAACAACAAACAGATGTTGTGTTGGCAGCCCCCGTTGCACTCAATGTTCCCGCAACATTTGTATTACCGGCTGGTGGCGGAATCATTAATGGGAATGTCAATATCACCCTTCCAGAGAATACAGTGCTACCAGTTAAGCTAGCCCTTAATGTTCCAGTTGATGAAATGATTCCAATTGAGCTGGCTGTTGATGTTGCGATCCCTCTAGATGAAACAGAATTATCAACTCCATTTGCTCGACTGGTTGAACTTTTTGGTCCTCTTACCGGATTTTTAGAAGGGCTACCACAAGACAATGATGAGTTTATGACCCGGGTTAATAACTCAATTTCAGGTGAAGAAACAGCTGAAGAAGCTACCATCACCACAGCAACAATAGACGAATAGTTTGTTGATCTGATATCAGCGAATTCAACCATTGGTCAATCTTTGATTGACATGTAAGCGAAGCGACAATGACAACACCTGTATGTGACTATGAAGGGTCTGACTATCGGACCCGCTTTTGGGAAAACCAAGGTCGTGAATACGAAGACCTTACTGAGCGAATTGCAATTAAACGGATGATGCCACCTACAGGTGATACTCTCATTGAGATCGGTGCTGGCTTCGGCCGACTGGCTGATGAATACCGTGGCTATGATCGTGTTGTGCTTATGGACTATTCAAGCACTTTGCTGGCTGAAGGTCGTGAGCATTTGGGTGACGATCCGAAATTTATTTATGTGGCGGCCGACTGGTACAAGATGCCATTTGTAGATAACTTGTTTGATACGATGACACAGGTCCGCACCATTCATCATGCGGCCGATGTACCAGCTTTATTCAAACAGCTCAATCGAATCATTCAGCCAAATGGGAACTACATTCTAGAATTCGCCAACAAGTTTAATTTAAAAGCGATGCTGCGTTATGCATTGGGTAAACAAGATTGGAGCCCCTACACCCATGAACCGATTGAATTTGTAGAGCTCAATTTTGACTTTCATCCGACTTATATCAAAGAACAATTGACCCAAGCCAATTTCAAACACGGCCGAATTTTAACCACCTCCCATTTCCGTATCGGCTTTTTAAAACGTACTATCCCGATTAAATTATTGGTTTGGCTCGATTCAATCTTCTCTCTCACTGGTCCACTCTGGCAAGTAACGCCCAGTGTCTTTGTACATAGTACACCACAAAAATCAGGAACCAAGGTTGTGGGTGATGCCTTCTTTGCTTGCCCTGAATGTGCAGCACCGCTCACAGAAACAGACAACAAGCTCCCCTGTTCATGTGGCAAAACATGGGAAAAGAAAAACGGAATCTACGA
>JAHDEB010000124.1:1831-17854 GCA_020629055.1 Chloroflexota bacterium | reverse complement strand
ATTTAGACTTTTCTTGTTTAGAGTGGGTAAGATGAGTTTGTAAAACAAAATTAGAAAAATCTGGAAATAAAAAGCCCCATCAAAATTTTAACTTTGATGGGGCTTTTTATTTTTATGCTGTATTAAGCCGTGTTATACCGAAGCTGTATTTCTATAAGCTGAGGTTGACCAGCACCCGGCCTGTTTGACCACCTTTTAGAATTTTGTCGATCTCATCACTGACACCTTCTAATCCGACTTCACGGGATAAGGCTTCCAAGCTGTCTAGTTTGTAATCGGTCGCTACTTTGTCCCAAATACGCTGTTTTTCGCTTAACGGACATTCAACCGAGTCGATGCCCAGCAGGGACACACCGCGCAAAATAAAAGGAAATACGCTCGATTCAAAGCTAGCCCCAGCTACCAGGCCACAGCAGGTAACTGCGCCACCATATTTGGTTTGTTTCAACAGGTTCGAAAGGGGGATGCCACCGACTGTGTCAATACCACCCGCATAGGTTTCACGCAGCATCGGCCGACCGTTATCTTCTGCTAGTTCGGATCGATGTTTAATTTCTGTGGCTCCTTGGCTGGTTAGGAAGTCGGCCGCTTCTTCTGTTTTGCCGGTAAACGCGACCACAGAATAGCCCAGTTTGCTGAGAATAGAGACCGCAACGCTGCCAACGCCACCGGTTGCGCCGGTAATCGCTATCGGGCCATCTTCAGGTTTAATTCCGGCCGTGACCAATGCATCGACTGACTGTGCGGCTGTAAAACCGGCTGTCCCCATAATCATCGCTTCGCGCAGGGTTAAACCGGCCGGTTTATGGACGGCCCACCCGGCCGGAATGCGAACGTATTCACCATATCCGCCAGGGGTATTCATCCCTAAATCAAATCCAATCGCAATCACTTCGTCGCCGGGGTTAAAGCCGTCTGGACCGCTAACGACCGTCCCTGCGGCGTCGATGCCGGGTGTATGTGGGAAATTACGCGAGACGCCAGGATTTCCGATGGCTGAAAGGGCATCTTTGTAATTGAGCGATGAATATTGGACCTTGATGACCAATTCTCCTTCAGGAAGATCAGCCATTGTGCGTTCGCCCACGCGGCGGGTAAAAGTTTTAGGCTCAGTTTTTTCGATGATTAGTGCACGAAATTTTTCAGACATCCGGTTCCTCGTGTGATTAACTTGTGTTACGCGCTAGAGACCAGTCAGGTTTCCATTTCCCTCTATTTTTTAGAGCAGTTGTGTGTAAAAACCTGACTGGTCTTTGTTGGGGAAGCACGTAACGTTATTGATTGTTTGAATGATTATCGATCTTTAGCTCGGCTTGAATTAACAATCGCCGATTCAAAAGCGTCAATCTAACATAGGAGTTTGATTGTATTTGTTTTGCTATAATTTTGCTATGGATTATCGATTTATTGGTGAGGCGATTACAGTTGAATTTGATAAGCAACCGACGTTAGAGAAAAAACCCCATTGCCCTGACCGGATCCTGCGTAGCAACGAGCCGTTTGCCATCGCTGAGATATTAAGCGAATGGCAAGATTTTGAACGAAAAGGGCATATGAGCCGCAACATGCGGCCGGAAAATTTGCGTCGCGCACGTAAAACCGGCTCTTGGGGCGTTGGCCGCTATTTCTTTCGGGTTCGGCTGGCTAATGATCAAGTTGTCGATATTTACTATGATCGGGCACCACAGGGTACGCGCAACCGAAAAGGGACTTGGCATCTGTTTCGTGAAGTTGTTTCAGGGGATGAGTCGGCATGATCCAGATGTTGGCAGATAAAATCACAGTAGAGTTTGATGAAGAGCCGATGTACATTCGCAAGCCACCCTGTCCGCAGCGGTTTACTTGGCGGAAGCAGCTGTTCCATATCGAATACATGGTGTCCGAGTGGCGCACAGACGGCCGCGTAAAATCGAAATTACGCTTTATTGGGGTTGCTCGCATCCATTTCAAAGTAAAGACGGACTGCGGCCGCCTATTCGAAATATACTTCGATCCACGTTCTCGGCCGGGGCAATGGATCTTGTCGGCCGAGATTATCCCGTAAACGATACCCCACGCATTTCCATCGGTAGATAGAAAATATAAAACGACGCTATCGTCAGGCCGACCAATAGCAGCATCCAGGGGAGTTGGGCCAACGTTTTGTCGCGTCTATTTGGTGCTCTTTTTCCTCTTTCGTTTAACACATACAAAGATGCGATTAGCCCGATTAATATCGCTCCCATTTCGAGTGGGTCTAGCCAGTTGAGTGGGACGATGGCTGACTTTGTCCAGTCTGGAGCCCCCAAGAAGAAGAGATTATGATCCCACATAAAGTTTTTGAAGACCGGGGAAATCGCGGCCGCACTGCCCAAGAAATGAAAGCCGCCATAGTGTGACAGCCAAATAGAAAACGCCAATGGTGCAAATGCAGGCGCATAACGGCCAAGCGTGGTTCGCAACGGCTCTTCGCGGCGGGCCAATGTCCGTGAAAGCCAAGCGACCAGTAATCCAAACCCGATCGGCAAGATTAAGTTTGTCATGCCGAAGATAATCATCAGCGGTAGCGCTTCATCCTGCACTTTAAGCACGTTGGCGAGCCAAGCTTCTAGTTGGAAGACCGGGCCGACCATACCAAACGCATTGCCTAAGGCGGAGAATGTAAAAATGAGCACTAAAAATGATAGGTCCCAGCGTTGCGACCAAACGCCCTCGTTGAGTTCCGCTAGCGGATTGCGCACCCCCAGCATCACATTGTCATGGGGGCAGGCCCGGGCACAATCGAGGCACATGGTGCAATCTAGGTTGCTGTCGATCTGGGGGGCAAAGAGCTCTGTGCCACACCCTAAAACTTGAATCGAGTCGAGGCTGATGACCCCTTGACCTTGCTTAACCGGATTGCCCGGTACACCGATGTTGGTCGTGCCATTGATACACTCACGGCCGGTACATGTGTGGCACACATCCCGATCGCTGACAGTTATTTGCAGTGGAGAAACGGTTGAACTAACAAAGTTAAAGGTGCCTAATGGACAGACGTATTTGCAAAATGGACTTTCTTCAAATAATGCCTCAAGTACAAACGAGGCGATGAAATAGCCAGCGATAATCCAAACGGTGAGCAACGGGCTAGCAAAAAGATCGAAATACTCGTAGGCCCAAAAGAAGAAAAAGAGCATGCCGATCGCCAGCCATTTATTGCGTAACATTTTGGGCCAACGGCCGCCCCTAATCGCAAGACGCTTCGCCAATGTACGGGGTAATGTAAAGGGGCACCCCATGCAAAAGATATTGCCGAGGAGCAAAAACCCAAACACGATAATGCCCCGATAATGGATCCACGTCACAACGGTAGATAAATTCTCTGGTGCAAATTGGGGGCCGGTAAAGCCGTCATACAACAGCAATGTCGCCACCAAGAGTAGGATGGTTTGAAAAACGAGTCGCCCCCAGCGCCAACGTAATAGACGGCCGATAAGCGGCAATTTTAAAACATCGATTTGGGGTGTGGGGCGGTAAATGGTCATGATCTATTCGTGGTAGCAGGGATAGGACAGTTGAAATTATACCTACTCGTCTTCCATATCCATATCATCGTGGTCCATGTCTCCATCGTCTCCACCGACCCCGCTGAAGTCGATCTTTTCACTGATCACTGTCCCATCCGATAAAATAACGTCTACACTGAGAATCCAGTCTCCTGCCATTGTCCATTCATATGGGACGGTGTAAGTGCCACTGTCACCCTTAGAGCTTTCACCAAGAACGGGAGACATTCCTGCGTGGACCATGTCACCTTTGATATTCACAGTGGCATCATTTATCGGGATGCCACTTTGGTCTTTTACTGTAACAACGAGGTTTGTTTCCCCCAATGCGGTTGACCCTGCATCGATTGAAATATCGTACCCGCTTGAATTGTCGTTTGAACTATTTCGGCCGCCACAACCGATCAGTAAAGATGTGATGGCGATCGACAATAAGAGAATTAAACATTTTTTTACCATAGGCTCTATTTTAACTCGCTCAGATCAATTTTAGATTATGACTAGGTAAGTATTCGGTTTGGGTCTCAAGACTGAATTTTGTATGAATCTTGTTGATTTGGCCTAGAAAGTACTGTTTTGTTAAGAATCGGAAATTTATGCTTTACATAATAACTTTTTACCCATATAGGGCTTTAAATTACGATATCGGGGTAAAAGTGTGACCAATTGGCTATCTGCTTGCCCACTTTCGCATAAAAAGTCATGTTCAAGTTTGCCGATCACCATTACCCTGTAATATACTCATATCCTGAGGCAAAAAACCTCGGATTTTTGCAGACTAAGTTTTCGATAAAATTTTCTGTAAAACCAAACTACTCATAAACGCGCAAAGTCGTGGAGGCAATGTTTAATGGATGCGATAGAAGGCCAGAATTATTTTTACCCCAACCGCTGGGCTAGAATTATTTTAGAGTCGGCCGAGGAGATTGTTGGGGAGAAAGGAGTTGCGGCTCTTCTCAACATGGCTGGCCTGCAACAATACATCGGAAACTATCCACCTGACAATATGGAGAAAGAGTTTACCTTTACTGAAATTGGTAAGCTTCAGCAGGCTTTTTGGGAGATGTACGGCCCTCGTGGGGCACGTGTATTTGCAACCCGCGCAGGTCAACAATCGATGCGTGATGGTTTAACCCGAATGAGCAGTGTGGCTCGTGCCGCTCAGGTGGCAATGAAAATCGGTTCTCTCGATCGAAGGATCGAGACAGGGCTTCATTTCTTTGCTAAATTGTTCAATACTGTTTCAGACCAAAAAGTAAATGTTTGGTCCGATGATGACTACTGGTACTGGGAAATTACAAAATGTCCGATGTGTACCGGCCGGACGTCTGATCGACCGGTGTGTCACTTGGCCGTTGGGGTATTGCAAACCGCATTGTCCTGGGCCAGCGAAGGGAAACAATACCGGATTACCCCAACTGAGTGTATCGCGGTTGAAGGGGATCGTAGTTTGATCAAAATTGAGAAAACCGCGATCGAATAAACTATAAAAAAATTCAATCAAACAAAAAAAGGCTGTCACCGATTTCGGTGACAGCCTTTTTTTGTTTCTACAGTTGCTAAATTAATTAACCCGTTGCTTGAACCGGGCTCAATTTCCAATCTTCAGTTTGGATTAAGTTGCCGTCGGCATCGATAAGATCAATGCGTTCGATCGCCCATCTGCCGGACCGAACGGTTAAAAATGACCCGTGGCTTAGCGGGACCTGCTCAACCAACCCATCTGCCCAAATAACCCGTACCACATTGCCCATGGTGCTTGTGCCATACGCGACCGTTTGGCGCGGGCTGCCTAAATTCGTTTCGATCGTGCTGACATTGGTATAGCCGGCCATAAATTCTGTTTCTGGCTGGCAAGGTAGACTGAGGGTGTCACTTATTGTCCAGCTGCCGTTTAGTGAGGTTAGGTAAGATGAGGCCAAACAGGTGCCACCTTCAGCCTGCCATGAATATAGCAAAATGCGGCCGGACCCATATGCCTGATCTTGGAGCACTTCGACTTGATCTAAAGTTGTTGCAGTCAGGAGTTGTGTGTCTTCAAAAACCGCTTGAATCGTAGGGGGCGGGTCGCTGGTGGCAGGCACGCAGGCAACGGTCAAAAATAATAGGCTCAAAATGCAAAATAGGGTAGTTTTGCCAAAAAAGTTACTGCTCATTTTGAATATCCACCGACCAATTCTGGTCGACTAAAGATCAATAAAAGTGCTAATCACACTATAAGATGTTCGTCCCAGTTAATATGTGGGAAATCTGTCTTAATTAAACGACGTAGCACCTATAAAAGATCCACTACCAATTGAATAAACCAATGGTAGCCAATGAGTACTAGCAAAGAAATCACCCCGTTTACCTCTGGAGCGATAAATTATGTCAATAGGACTGTTAAATCCTATACGTTTAAGTTTAATTTACAGCGCATGACCAAACCTGACGTCAATCTGACGCATTGGCGACGCGAATCGTATGATTGTCTGTCACAGCTCTCTGTGTTGTTAATCTTCACCCTTCATCTACCGTTTTAGCATAACGGATGACAAATCAATTTAGGTTGAAAATCGGTTTAAATTTGCTTTGAATATGCCGGTGCCGGCCGATTTTGATGAAGTAAAAATCAGCGCATTGTTGACACAATTATTTAGACGCAAAAATATCGCTTGAGTGACACAAAAGGCTCAAATTGGATGGAGGCTTGACGAATCTTTATAAGAAGGCACCAACCAGAGCTAACCAACTGCTGGGCTGCTCTAGATGGACCGTATGACCTGCATTTTTAACCGTCTGATGATCAACTTGGGGGATGTGGCTCTGCATGTCGGCCGCAATGGCGCAAAACTTGTGATCATGTTCCCCGGTGATGAGTAGGGTAGGCATGGTGAGTTGGCTTAGGTCTGACCATAAAGATGGCTGTTGACCCGTTCCCATCCCGCGTAGCGAATTGGCAAGCCCGGCCGGGTTGTTGTCCAGCCGTATTTGGCGCAGATTCTGTCGAGCCTCGGCCGATAGCTGCTTTTGACTTTCCCATAGCGGTATAGATTCCCAAAAATCGACAAATTTCTCGACCCCGTCTTGTTGAATACGGTTCACCAACGCATAGTCGGACGTCCGGCGGGCTGCACGTTCTTCGGCCGTTTTTAACCCTGGGGATGCACTTTCTAGAATCAAGCGGCTAATTTTTTCTGGATGGCGGCACGCGATGTACAGCGCCAATCGGCCGCCCATCGAGTAGCCTATTAGATCAAAACGGTCATGCCCTAAACTGTGCATAAGCTGCACCAATTCAGCCGCAACAGGCCCTATCCGATAAAAACTGAGGTCGTCTGGGCTGGCGGTTTGACCGTGGCCGGGCAAATCTACCGTTACAACCGTATAGTTTTGGGCCAGTTGGGGTACAAGAGGCTCCCAGTTGCGCATACAGCCGGTAAAGCCGTGGAGTAACAAGAGTGGGGGGCCAGAGCCGATGGTTTTGTAGTTCATAAGTATGAAGTGCCAAGTAAGAAGTGAAAAGTGGGGATTGCGAACGGCTTCTCACTTGTTACTTTACACTTCTTACTCTCTCTGGGCGAATCGATAAGGCTCACCAGCCGCGAGCGCCCGTTGATAGGCGGGGCGGGCTTGTAAACGTGTGACGTATTCAACGATATTAGGATAGCTGTTTTTATAGTCCGCTTGCACTGCGATCCCTTCCAATGGGAAAAGCATCTGCACGTCGGCCGCGTTCATGCTGTCACCACCAAAGTATTTGTGCGAAGACAAATGATCTTCTACGAACGCCAGCTGACTATTAAGCGTTGGTCCTAGATAGCGGTCCATCACCTGTTTAACGATGCCTTTGGCGACCGGTTTGATGAAGAAAGGAACTTTGGCATTCTTTATCTGATCAAACAAGAGCTTCATCACCAGCAAGGGCATCAGTGACCCTTCGGCGTAATGCATCCAGTAACGATAATTTAAAACGGCCGGATCGCCCGGTTCTCCTTCAACCATCATCTGTGGCCCATATTTTGCAGCCAAATATTCGACAATAGCCCCTGATTCAGCGATGGTGACCCCATCGTCAGTAATAACGGGTGATTTGCCTAAGGGATGCACTTTTTTCAGGCTAGCCGGTGCAAGCCCATTGACCCGTTTAAAGACGTTGGTTTCGTATTCGGCCCCGATTTCTTCGAGCATGAATAAAATGCGTTGGGCGCGGGAGTTGTTGAGGTAGTGGACAGTGATCATTTTTTTTTAGTGGGTAGTGGGTAGATGTTAGTGGGTAGTTGCACTTTTCACTAGCACTAGCATCCAAAAACTAATCCTTCAATTCATACCAGTTGGTGCCGACGTTGGCATCAACTTTCAAAGGCACATCGAGCTGATAGGCGTTGCTCATCGTGTCGACTACCAGCTGATAAACATCCTCAACCTCTTCAAGCGGTACTTCGAGCACTAGTTCGTCATGCACCTGTAACACCATGCGGGCCTTATACTTTTCGAGCAGGGCGTTATGCAGCGTGAGCATCGCCGTTTTGACGATATCGGCCGCGGTTCCTTGAATCGGATGGTTGATTGCTTCTCGCTCGGCCGCCGCTTTGAACTGTTGGTTGCCGGGTCGTTTAAAGATGGGGAAGAAGCGGCGTCGGCCGAACAGCGTGCTGACATACCCTTCTTCGGCCGCTTCTAGTTTGGTTTCATCCAGATACTTTTGTACACCGGGGAAGCGATCGAAATAGGTTTTAATAAACTCTTGTGCTTCACCTAGGGTCAAATCAGAGTCCCGGGCCAGCCTGAACGCCCCCATCCCATAAATGAGGCCGAAGTTGACCGCTTTGGCAAAGCGCCGCTGTTCAAATTCCACTTCGTCGTTTTCGATGCCGTACACTTTGGCGGCCGTCGTTGTGTGAATATCCTGATCGTTCTTAAACGCTTCGATCAGCGCTTCGTCTTGGCTGATGTGGGCCAAAATGCGTAGCTCGACTTGGGAATAGTCAGCGGCCAGAAAGACCCAACCTTCGCGGGCGATAAACCCTTTGCGGATCATCCGGCCGATTTCGGTACGGATGGGGATATTTTGCAGGTTCGGGTTCTGGCTCGCGATCCGGCCGGTTACCGTACCGGTTTGGTTAAAGCTGGTGTGAATGCGGCCGGTATTTTCGTTAATTAGCTGCGGCAGTGCATCGACATAGGTCGAGCGTAATTTGCCCAGTTCCCGGAACTCAATCACTTTCTCGATGATGCCGGTTTCGTCCAGCTCTTTTAGATCGTTGAGCACGTTGGCGGCCGTTGAAAAATGACCGCTTTTGGTCTTTTTAAGCCGTTCGTGCGGCAGGTTTAGCTCATGGAACAGGACATCGCTGAGCTGTTGGGTCGAGCTGATTTTAAATTCTCGCCCAGCAATATTGTGAATGGCAAATTCAAGTTCACCGATTCGGCGAGATAGGTCGACAGACATCTCTGAAAAGAATTCTTTGTCGAGGGCCACACCTTGGGTCTCCATGTCGCTTAAAATCGGAATCAGCGCCATTTCTAAATCGACCAAATGCTCAATCCCCTGCTTTTTAATCTCTTCTCGCAGCGGTTCGACTAACCGGAGGGTGACGTCAGCGTCGGCTGCGGCGTATGGGGCCGCATCTTCAACCGGCACTTCGGCGAAACTAATTTGTTTTCGGCCGCTGCCGATTAAATCGGTGATCTCCGTCATTTCGATGCGCAAACGATGGACCGAAAGGCTTTTTAGCCCCTTAAATTTGGTGCTCGGGTCGGTTAGCCACTCACCGATCATTGTATCAAACGTGATCGGAGCGACAGTTAAACCGTGCCTGTTTAAAATCGAAAAGTCGAATTTGGCGTTGTGGGCGATTTTTCCGATTTTAGGGTTGGTCATCATCGGCCGGATCGCTTCTAGCACGGTGTCTAGCAATAGTTGTCCTTCGGCCAGTTGTACCGCTTCTGCGAACAGCCCCATTTGCCCTTCGCTCGCTTGGCCGCCGGTTGTATGGCCGACCGGAATGTAGTATGCCTTGGGGCTGTGGCCGCACAAGGCGATCCCGACGATGTCTGTCGTTTGTTTGTCTAATCCGGTGGTTTCTAGGTCAAAGGCGATTTCGTCGGCCGTTTCTAGCTCTGCCACCATCTGTTTGAGTTCAGCCGCGGTGCGAACCAACACCGTTTCGGTGGGATCAGGCCCTTTGGCGGCCGGGCGGGCCGGTGTGTCCCCATCTGCCCCATAACCGGTTGCTTCCATCAGCCGATTGGTCAACGATTGGAATTCCAGTTCGTGGAACATATCGAGCACCGGCTCAACGTCAAACGGTACATTGGCGCAAGATTCTAGGTCAAACTCAACCGGTGCATCGGTCACGATGCGGGCCAGTTTTTGGCTCATATACGCGTTGTCTTTGTCTGCAACTAATTTATTGGCAAAGCGGGCTTTGATATCGGTTACATTTTCGTAGATGGCGTCGAGCGTCTCGTATTCAGCCAGCAGTTTGGTGACCGTTTTTTCACCTACCCCTTTTACCCCAGGGATATTGTCGCTGGCGTCCCCAACAATCGCTTTGTAGTCAACGATCTGGTCCGGCCGGACTCCCATCTTGTCAAACACTTTTTCAGCATTAAAAATCTGCTTTCCACGCTGCCATTTGGTGGGGGGCAGTTCAACAATCGTGTTGTCGTCCACCAGCTGCAACAGGTCCCGGTCACCGGTTAGGATGTGAACCGGCACTCCCAGCGGCTTGGCTAGCGCGGCGACCGTTCCCAACACATCGTCCGCTTCGTAGTTTTCCAATGTCAAAATAGGAATATTTAAGGCTTGTACCACCTTTTTGATCCGCTCAATTTGAGTGCGCAGCTCGTCCGGCATTTTCTCGCGGGTCCCTTTATAGTCTGGGAACATGTCGTCACGAAACGTTTTGCCAACGTCAAAGCTAACAGCGAAGTAGGCGGGAGGTTCAGGGGCGAAGATAACGTCGAAGATTTGGCGAGTAAAGCCAAATGTGGCGTTGGTGGGTTCCCCCGTTTTGGTGGTGAATTGCTCGATTGGTAGGCCGAAAAAGACTCGATAGGCCAGAGCATGGCCGTCGATCAAAAAGAGTTTGTGTTGGAAGTTTGACATGCGGCCGATTTTAGCACATTTGTCTTAATTGGTCTGCTTTGAAAACGTAGGTTAATGTGTGATTGCAGTGATTTTGCTTGGTATAGTAATTCTTAGTTTCGGTAAACAGTCTAGGTTTAGTCAAATGGACTTTGAGTGATACCCTCCAAAGCCTAATTTCAAAGTAAGCAAGTTTCAGATTTAATAAGGAGGGGGTAAAAGTTAGAATGCTCCTATCAAACCATAGTTAGTCACATTAGGAGTAGATTCAATGACTTTAAACTTTATCGCTTTATCAACCGAACAAGTTCGCGCTTATCAAGCCGGTGAACCCGATGACAATGAACTAGTGCCGGAAATCGCTGTATCAGACGGTGGTGGCAACCCATGCCGCCACTGCTTAACCGAAATCCCGGCCGGGGAAAAGATGCTGGTCTTGGCCCATCGGCCGTTTGACGAACTACAACCTTATGCCGAAGTTGGCCCGATCTTTTTATGTGCAGATGGCTGTGAGCGGCACCCAGACGGGGCTGAGTTACCCGAGATGTTTCACAATTGGGAAAAAATGTTGATTAAAGGATATACGGCCGACAATCGGATCCTGTACGGCACCGGAACAATCGTTGAAATGCCGCAGCTAGAAAAACAAGCGGCCGAGATATTCTCGAACCCGGCCGTTGCCTATATTCACATGCGCTCCGCCTCTAACAACTGCTATCAGGCCCGTATTGAACGGGGTTAATTGGCAGATGTGACTGACAGCTAAAACTTTGGGTTACAACGTGTTGCGTGGCGCGTAAAATTTAGCGGTTGCCTGCTTTTACGCATCACGAAACACGATTGAGTCAAATAGGGCCAAAGTTGCTGGCCAATTGCTAAGCACCTCGCAATAGATCCTGAGAAAACCCGACATGCTTACGCCGTAGCCACTCGACATCGATTGTTTGTAGAACCCCTTTCTCAACCACAACTTTCCCATTCACAATCGACCAATCGACATTTTGCGGCTGGCAGAACACCACGGCCGCTACCGGGTCATGCGTTGCTCCCGCGAAAGGGAGTTGGTCTAAGTTAATGGCGATCAAGTCGGCCGACATGCCTGGGGCCAGCTGGCCGATATCATCACGCCCTAACACGGCCGCGCCGCCTCTGGTTGCTAAATGCAGTGCCTGGCGAGCGCTGAATGAACTCGACCCGTTTTTAACCCGCTGCAACAACATCGCCTGCCGTGCTTCACCCAGCATATGGCTGCCATCGTTTGATGCGGAGCCATCGACGCCTAACCCCACTTTGACCCCTTGGTCGACACAGCTGCAAATAGGGGGAATGCCACTGCCCAAACGCATGTTGCTGCTGGGGCAATGGGCGATACCGGTGCCCGTCAGACGAAACTGCCCGATTTCCGGCTCGTTCATGTGCACACAGTGGGCGTGCCAAACATCGTTGCCCAACCAGCCGAACTCTTCCATAAGCGCGACCGGCCGTTTGCCAAATGTGGCGATGCAAAATTCTTCTTCGTCGATCGTTTCAGCCAGATGGGTGTGTAAGTTGACACCCTCATAGCTACGGGCCAGCTCGGCCGCATCTTTCATGAGGGTGGGTGTGACGGAAAAGGGTGAACAGGGGGCGACGACAATGCGCATCATCGCATGTTTGCTCGCATCGTGATAGGTCTCGATGAGGCGAACCGTGTCCTTCATGATCGCTTTTTCGTTTTCTACACAATTATCGGGTGGCAAGCCCCCATCACTTTGCCCCAAAGACATCGAGCCACGAGCTGCGTGAAAACGAATGCCGATTTCCCCGGCCGCCCGGATCTGACTGTCTAGGGTGCAGTCATTGGGGAAAACGTAGTGATGGTCGCTAGATGTGGTACAGCCGCTGAGCAAAAGTTCGGCCGTGGCGGTTAGGGTACTCACTCTTATCATCTCATCCGTTAAGCCCGCCCATACCGGATACAGCCCCACCAACCATTCAAACAGCGTGCCATCTTGCACCATGGCCCGGGTCAGCGTTTGGTACATGTGGTGATGGGTGTTGACCATGCCGGGCAGCACCACATGGCCGCTTAAGTCGATTACTCGATCGGCTGAATCTGCAAGGTGCTCTAGGTCGGCCGTTTGGCCAACTTGTTCAATGACATTGTCACGAATAAAGATGGCCCCATTTGAAATTTCCTCACCGGCATCGTTCATGGTGGCGATGACAGCTGCGTTTTTGATAAAAGTCGTTGTCATAAGAGTTCAAGTTTACATCGCTTTTTCAGCTTTTAAAACCACCTATACAAAAACAAAAAGACCCACCAAAGATAATGTTTTTGGTGGGCCTGTGTTTATTTTGGTTGGCTGTGAGGCGATTCTCAATTATTTTTCGGGAGCTTAATTTTTTGAAATCGCCAAAATCGGTATGGTTTAGACCAAACGGGCTTCCAATTCTTTAATCCGCTCTTTGAGCTCTTTGTTTTCTTTCCGTAATGTATCGATTAAAAATGTACGCCCTTCGTCATGTTTTACCCGGTCTTGGCGCTCCCGATTGTGATCAACCAAGGGACGGGTCCAGTAAATGTCCCCATCGAAAAAGAGCATGAAAGAGCGAATTTTGCAGCGCGTTTCATGGGTAAGCCCCAAGGAGTCTTGGTAAACCACATCGAATGAGGCGGTCCCTTCATCAAAATCAAACCAGCGCCGTGAAATTGAAATCGGGGTAAATCGCTTTGATTCGATTTCACGAGCGATACGGCGTTCAAATTGAGTTGTTTTAACAAAGGCGATAATGACAGAGATAATGGCGATAATAAAAAAGATTAAAATCGATGGATCATTCATCTGGGTTTCCCTTGGGTCAAAATTCGAGTGTTGCTTAGGCGAATCTTATCCCGCTACAAGTCGTTTCACAGTCACAGGCTATACGTTAAACGCAAATGGTTGTTTCCACTTGTATGCGGCTTTACAGGCTTCTTGGCAATGATTTTTCTCTTTTCACGTGGATGCAACGGCGTTATAGGTCAAATTTTTTGTAATTGATCAACCCGGTGGCTAAAACGGTAATCCCAACGGTCATCGTCCCAATTAAAAATGGATCAGGGCTGAAATATGAGCCATCGTTCGAATTGGCGAGCAGGGTAATGACATTGACGAATGAAAAGCTTAACAAAAAGCCCCCAAAGGCGATCTGTACCAAAATAGCCGCTAATGCAAAGGTGCCATACTCGTAGACAAAGGGGATGCAGATGAGTATGGCTCCAACTAGAATACAAACGATTAAAATGGCTAGCATCGATTTTTCCTTGCAACGGCTTAGTCCCAAGAAATAGTTTGATGAATGTTTTTTGGACAGGATTTACAAGATGAACAGGATAGTTAGACGGGAAAGCCTCATCCTGAAAATCCTGTAAAAGATGGTTTTTTTCGATTTGTAAAACAGTTTCTAAAAAGGCAGTTGTTAATAACGGCCGAGGAGCAAGGGTAAATCTACCCCTTTTTATCATCGGCCGGTTTTTCCGCTGGTTTCTTCTTGGCTGCAGGCTTTTTCTTTGTCGTCGTTTTGGCAGCTGTTTTTGCGGCCGGTTTAGCCTTTTTCACCGGGTTCTTTTTTGGAGGCGTCTTTTCAGTGGGCTTTTCTTCAATCGAAACCAACTCTGTTTCGGGCTTGTTTTCAGGTGGTTCCAGCTCAAGCTTGAGCAGTTCAGCCACTTCTTCAGGGGTCAGTTCGATCTGAGACTTGAATTCAGGGATATCGTCTTTTGTGAAGGTTTTAAGCGCTTCATCACTGATCGAGTCTGATTCATTGTCTAGGTCTTTGTCTTCACCCACAATGCGATTGGCCTGTTTTTCGATTGTGTCTTCAAACAGGTTTCGCGCATACCGGCCGTTACCAAACGCATTGTTGCGCTCATTGTACGCTTTGGTCATGTGCAGCATGATCGCATTGCGTGCCCCATCGGTTAAATCAAAGCCACCTTTGTTGGCGAACAGTTCATAAATGCCGGTTAATTCTTCCGGGTTGTAATGTTCGAAGTAAAGATAACGGTTGAATCGGGAGCGTACGCCAGAGTTTGCGTCTAAAAAGCGATGCATTTCATCGGAGTAACCGGCGATGATCAGGGCGAACTCACCCCGTTTGTCTTCCATTCGTTTGAGCAGCGCTTCAATCGCTTCTTGGCCAAAGTCCCGGCCGCCTGCGCCGCCGTCACTGGGCATCAATGAATAAGCTTCGTCGATAAACAAGATGCCGCCTATGGCTTCATCTACGACTTCTGCCACTTTAGGGGCCGTTTGCCCCACATATTGGGCGACCAGCCCGGCCCGATCTGTTTCGACCACATGCCCTTTGTCTAAAAAGCCTAACGCATGGTAAATGCGGCCGATTAGCCGAGCGACGGTCGTTTTACCGGTGCCCGGTGGGCCTGCCAAAACCATATGCAGAGACAAGTCGGTGGTTTTCATGCCGCGATCAGAACGTATTTTTTGCACTTTTAATACGTTAATTAAGGTGTTGATCTCTTCTTTGATGTTGTCCATGCCGATGAGCTCATTTAGCTCATCCATGACATCTTGCAAACTTTCTTCTTCAGGAGGCTCAATGGTGTTGATACCGGTGACTTCGCTTTTTTCAGCCTGATCATCTCCGCTAGCGCCAGCTTCAATTTCATCCGGCCGATTGTAGTAGGTAACCAGCAGCTTTTGAATTTCGAGTTGTAGCTTGCCGTATACGGTAAACCCAACGCCGGCCGTCTCTTTCTCTAAAGCGATTTTTGCACGGTGGACTTCGATATGATTAATTTCAATGACCACCTCTTTTTCTTTTTGAGTAATGGTCAGCGTGTTGGTTCCCGTTTCCCGTTTAATAAACGGTGTTTCCATCCAGCTGGTAAGCGCTTTCCAGCTACCGTTGACCCGCTGTTTGACCTTAAAATGGCCACTGCCTGATATTTCTAAAGCATGGCAATTTTCTTTGTCTTTGCCTTGCCAAATGACCCCATAGCCATGGTTTCCCCCAGATCGACGACGAATGGTGGTTGTCACTTGGATCGGTGAAACAGGATCGATATTTAATCCTTTCCAAATGATCGAGTGGCCAACCTCATCATGACGGTTCACGATGTAGTAGTCGATGTAGTGATTGGTGCCCAAGCTTAATTTCTTGCGCTCATTATCCTGTACCGGCCATTCGTTCCGGTTATCTATAAAGTTCTCTTCAAAGATAGGCATAGTTTTTTGAGTGGTAAGTGATTAGTGGTAAGTGATTAGCAGTAAATGTGTTTGACCAGATCGTCTAAAGCAATAGTCATTATTCTTTAACAAAGTAATCGTATACGGTGTTTAAGTCTTCGCCCGAATCGTAGTGAATGACGATTTTGCCTTTTTTGTCATTTCCGGCAATATCGACCTTCATACCCAAATGCTGGCGGAATTTATCTTGGAC
>JAHDEB010000124.1:0-1731 GCA_020629055.1 Chloroflexota bacterium | reverse complement strand
TAGACACTTCAAGCTGAGTTAAATTAAACTCGTCCATCAACTGTCGATAGGCCAACGCCTCTTCCACCGCATTTAAGTCATCTCGCTGTACGTTTTCGATGATCGCAAGTTCCAACATCTGTTGGTCAGATGCTTCGCGCACCACCACAGGCACTTCAGCCAGCCCTGCTAGTTGTGACGCACGCCAACGGCGCTCACCTGCAATTAAGTGATAGTTCCCTTTTTTATACTCTGAAACAATTAAGGGCTGAATTAAGCCGTGCTCTAAAATCGATGCCGAAAGCTCTTCTAGTTTACCTTGATCAAACGTGCTTCGGGGTTGTTTCGGGTTGGGGGAAATTGTGGCGACTTTCACCACACGCAGGCCGCTTTTATCTTCAGCGACGGCCGCTTTTGTTGTTTTAGATGGGGAGTCTGCTACGGCCGGGGATTCTGTGGGGATCAATGCCCCTAAGCCACGACCTAAACCTTTTTTCTTTGCCATTAATTTGAATCAGTGAAAGATGATGTCCGCTACAACGCGCATATCAAAAATCTGTTTTGTCGGTTTATCCTTCCGAAAGGTCACCTTTGATCAGTTCAGCCGCTAAATAACGGTAAGCGAGTGCACCAGACGAGTTGGGCGCATACTTGCTGATCGGTTCACCATGGCTAGGGGCTTCGCTGAGCCGGATATTGCGCGGAATAATCGCCCGGAATACTTTGCCCGGAAAGTATGATTTAACTTCGTCTACGACCTGTCGGCTTAGATTGGTACGACTGTCATACATCGTCATGATTAGGCCGCGAATTTCTAGTTTCGGGTTCAAGTATTTTCGCACCATCGTGACCGTGTCGTTCAGTTGGCTTAACCCCTCAAGGGCTAAATACTCGCACTGGACCGGGATAATCACACTGTCTGATGCGGTAAGCGCATTCACGGTGAGTAATCCCAAGCTGGGGGGGCAATCGATGAGTACATAATCATACTGATCCGCGACCGTTTCTAGAGCTTCTTTGACCCGATACTCTCGGCCGATCGCTTGCACCAACTCAATTTCAGCACCCGCTAAGTTCGGGCTTGCAGGCACGATGTCTACATTAAAATGGGGATGAGATTGGATCGCATCTTTGATCTCTTGGTCACCCAAAATAACATCATAGGTGTCAGGAGAGTCTGCATGACGGTCAAATCCTAAGCCTGATGTGGCGTTCCCCTGCGGGTCAATATCGATGATGAGGACACGTTTTTTCTCAGCTAAATATGCAGCTAAGCTGATCACGCTGGTCGTTTTACCGACCCCTCCTTTCTGGTTAACAATGGCGTAGATTTTCATAGTTAATTGTCAAAAGATGCCCGATGTGGTTGAGGTGTGGTCACACCGCATCTTTCCTCTCTGTTTTTGTTTGGATTGCGGTCAAAGACCACTTGACGAGGTCAGCTTGCAAAAAGTTGCTCCTAAAAACAAGACTGACGATACACTAGTTTACTTGCCCACCTGCAACCTGCAAAATCGCATCCCGCATTTGGGTCGTTTTTGGCCATTTTTAGGCGATTCACAGAAGCGATAGTTACAAATGATGTGATTATTCAGCACCCCAACTATTTTCGCCAGATTGGCCCAGTTTTTAGCTTATCTTTCCGCAGAACACAGATCCTTTTGTCAAACTGGACCAAACTGCTGAATAATAACCAAATTATTTTTTAAAAAGAGCTTATTCGAATTTTGTCTCTTTCCACGCGACGACCTT
>JAHDEB010000123.1:12383-18083 GCA_020629055.1 Chloroflexota bacterium | reverse complement strand
TGAATGCGAAAAAGCTCGACGAAAGTCGGGCTTTTTTGTTGCCTTTATTTCTGGATGAATATGAATGCTACTTAGATGATCGGGAGCTCAAAACTTACCGTCGTGCCATGCCCTAGCCCACTGCTTGCGATAGAAATTTGCCCCCCATGCGCTTCAACGATCGCTTGGGCGATTGCTAGCCCCAACCCACTGCCCCCAGACACTCGGTTTCGAGATTGATCTGCCCGATAAAACCGCTCAAAAAGATGGGGTAGATCGGCCGGATCGATGCCTGTTCCGCTGTCTATCACGGAAACCTGAATTTGTCCGTTTGATTTGCTGGGTGTTGAGTTGATTTTGGTTGTAACGGTAATCGAGTCTCCGGCTTCGGTATGCTGTAGTGCATTACGGATTAAATTTCCCATCACTTGGCTCATGCGTCCTTCGTCTAATTGGATTGAGGGAAGTCCGGCCGCAGCTTCGACGGTGAGAGAAATGTTTTTCGATGCAGCTTGAGTTTGCCATCGGCCGACTTCGTTTTGTAAAAGCTGGCTAAGCGAGCCCTCCTCTAAATTTAGGCGCAACTCTCCCGAGTCAGTTTCAGCCAACCAGTTTAAATCATTAACCAAATTTCTGAGCATGTCCACTTCATGGATTATCTGTTGAGCCGCATCACCGGGAGACTGCAACCCATCTTTCAACCCTTTGGCTTCTAACTGAATCACACTGAGCGGCGTGTTGATTTCATGCGACACATCATCGATCAGCCGCTTCCTTAAATCACGCTGGGTCTGCATCGCCACCGTCATCCGATTAAAAGAAGCGCTCATTTGTCCCAATTCGTCATTGGACTTGACCGGCAATAATTCCGCCTGTTCTTGTTGCGCGATCGCTTTGGTCGCATTGGTTAACGCTGTGATCGGGGTGGTGATCCAGCCAGAGAGCCAAGCGCCTAACAGCAACGCCAAAATAGCCGCCAACAAGCCGCCCAAGGCACTTGTAAACACCGTTGTCCGCATAAAATTGTCCGATTCCTCTGCTAGGAAATCTGCGTTCGCCTCGACAAAAACCGTCCCAACCGGATTGCGCGTCCGTAGGTCGGTGATCGTAGCACTCTCCCCAAAGGGTTCCGGCTCGAACTCCCCTTTTTCGAGTTCTCCGAAACTATCAATAATTACCTCTTGATCTAAATTGATAACAACGACGCGAGAAAAAGATTGGTAGTAAAAACTGTCTAGATCTTCCTCACTGAGTTCAAATTCGCTCCCTAATATAAATTCGTCAAACAAATAGCCTGTCTCGAAAAGGGCAAGCTCCAAAGTCGACCAGCCGTTGTTCAGGGTATATTCTTGGCTTAAAAACTGGGCCAGGCTTTCGGCTTCGAATTGGCTAATATCCTCGGTAAACGCCCTTAAATTTCGCTCCGTCGTCCAATAGGCAACCCCCAATGTCAATAGCACAGTGATTAAAATAATTGAAACAAAAGACCCTAAGATTCGCATTCGCAGAGACATTATTTCGCCTCCACACTAAATTTGTAGCCTGCACCATACACGGTTTGGATTGGCTCAAATCCGTCTTCATGGATCAGTTTTCTTAAGCGGCGAATATGGGTGTCAATCGCCCGATCAAAAGCGTCATAACGGCCGTTGAAAGCGAGTTCAATCAGCTGATCTCGTGTTAGCACTTGGTTTTGATGTTGGGCAAATGCGAGCAATAGGGCGAATTGGGCTTGGCTTAAATCGATCGAATGACCGTTTAGACTAGCTGAATGGGCATCTGTGTTAATCGTCAGTCGGCCGATAGTGATCGATTTTTGCACGGTTCCTTTTACCCTGCGTAAAACCGCTCGAGCCCGGGCGACCACTTCTTCCGGGTCAAACGGCTTAACGATGTAATCATCTGCTCCAATATCGAGCCCATTGAGTCGGTCCGGTTGGGTCCCTTTCGCTGTCAACATGATGATTGGAACATCTGATTCTTGACGCAGACGCCGACAAATTTCGGTGCCATCGATGCCGGGTAACATCAAGTCAAGCACGATGAGGTCTGGTGAACTTTCACGGGCGATGGCAAGGCCAACCTTGCCATCATGAGCAACTTCGGCCGAATATCCAGCCCGCTCAAAATAGGTTTTAACCCAGTGAGCGATTCGTTTTTCGTCTTCGATAATCAGTATGTTTTGCATATTTTTACGCTCTTTTAAACACAACAAGCGCGGTACCCATTTGGATACCGCGCCAGATTATAGTTCAATTGCCGATATTATTCGCCTTCGCCTTCAGCTTCTTTATCCTCAAAATCGAAATCGTCGTCATCAAAGTCGTACTCTTCCCACTCCGCCTCAAATTGTGCGTCAAGTTCATCGAGCGTCATGTTGACTGAATCAGTTACATACTGAGCGATTTCAGCCCGGTATTCGTCCGCTTCTTCGGCCGTAATCAACCCGGCTGCGACTTCTTTGTCTAGGATCTCATTTTCGCCAGCCACGATTGAATCGATAATCGTTTGTGGATCGATGCCTTTATCCTGAGCAAGTTGGGCAACTGATTTGCCATTTTCTAACTCGGTCCAGAAGGTTTCTTCGTCTAGGCCAAGTGCATTTTGAGCGACTGTAAATGGATCAACGAACGCGGTTTCAATTTCGAATGCGATGTATTTTGCTGAATCCGCTTTCCATTCATCCGCTTCTTCGGCCGTAATTGCACCATCTGCCAATAATTCATCGATGAATTTAAGTTCTTCAGCAACTTGTGCATCGATAATCGTTTGTGGGTCAACCCCGTTTGCCTTCGCGATGTCAGCGATTGATTTTCCACTATCGATTTCTGCCCAGAAGCTTTCTTCATCGATCCCGATCATTTTAGCAGCCTCTTCATAGACGCTATCGATCTCTTCAAATTCGTCGAACTCATCAAAGAAATCACACTCGTGAAACTCTTCACTGTCACTGTTCTCAGCCGGTGTATTGTCGGCCGGTGCGTCTTCTTGCGCCCCAACTTGGGTAAATCCAACCCCAGCTAAAGCTGCGATGAGCAAAGCCATGAGGGCGATATTAATAGTGGTTAAACGTACATTTTGTGTTGTCATATTTGGTTTCCTTATATAAAAATAATAATGATAAAGGCCGACGACAGTTTATTCTTCAGGAGATGTCATCATTGACGGAAGCTAATCGCCGGCCGGGTTAGAACGAAAATTTTGTTCGTTGAAACAATCTGTTCTCATCCCTAATCTGCGGACAAAATCGAAATAAAGTGCACACGATAAATCAAGATAATTATGATTTGGTCCGCGTTCCGTTGTTATATTTTCAAGATTAAATTCTAAATGTGGCAGAAATATGGCATGGGCTCAGAATTCATATTTAGTCAGGCTTGTATTCGTTTCAAGGCTCTAAGTAGGTGGGGATGGGGTAGGCTCTATCAGTGCTAGCGCAGCCTATTTTCATCTAGCCAGCTTGCTAACTTTGCCAAGTGACCGATTAATTGATCAAGATCATCGGCCGACCAGCCCTCAAACCAATTAGCGACATCTGGCCCTAAACTTTGCATGCTGGTTTGAATCTTTTTTTGCCCTTCTACCGTAATAGAAACCCACTTTTTTCTCGAGTCAATCTCATCTTTCTTGACTTCGACTAGGTCGAGCTTGGCTAGCTTTTGAACGATTTTCGTGACCGCGGGTTGATTCATCTCTAAGGCCTGCGTCAAGTCTGAGATCCCTTCTTGTTTTCCTTGATTGCGCAATAAATGATTAAGCAGAAAAAACTGCGACACGTTTAGATCTTGCTCCCCTAAAATCTGATTCATTCGTGTTGAATAGAGCTGTGTTGTAATGCCGAGCAGCGTGGATGCTTTTACATATTTTTCGATCATTAAAAATTGGTCCTTGACAAAATATTCCTTGGAATGTATTATTTATTCCAAGGAATGTAAATTTACTTCAATTAACTTTTTTATTCAACACCTAAGGAAAAATCATGTTTAACTTACTTAAAAACACCTACCAACTGATTCAGACAAAAACAACAAAAATCAATTTAGCCATTCATGGTATTCTCGCCCTGTTAGCTTTTGCTGGCATGCGATTTGCCAATATTATTTTAGACAATAGCTACGCTGACTCAAAATTCCCTGTTCCATATTATGTTGGTCAAACGACATTCGATGGGGGGCAGCTCAAAGAATATTATTCGTTCATGCAAAACGCCGGTACGCTTAACATTTACTGGCAAACACAATTTATCGACTTTGCATTTATCGGGATGGTTATCATAACCGGCCTTTTGTTTCCTTCTTTTGTAGCTCGTCTGCATCAACCAGACTCGTTCTTGCAAAAAGCGACGTTCGCTTTGGCCCTTATCATGCCATTTGGGGGAATCATGGACAGCTTAGAAAACCTAGTTTCATTTGTGATGTTGGCCCAACCTGCGACATTCGCCAATTGGCTGGCCATACCCTACTCATCTTTTGCCATGATCAAGTTTGCTGCGATCGGGACTGCTCAAATCGGCACCGCCTTATCATTGATCATCGCCTTGGTTTTAATCATTTGGCGTCGGTTGAGTCAAAGATCAACCGTAGCTTTGATTTAAACCTATTTCTAGGCTCTAAATTTATAAAGCAGGCATTTATTTAGCAGATTGGTCCAGTTTGACAAAAGGATCTGTGTTCTGCGACAAGATGAGCTAAAAACTGGCCCAATCTAGCGAAAATAGTTGAGGTGCTGAATAATCACCAAATCACGAAACAAAAAAGACGCTCAATCGAGCGTCTTTTTTGTTTAGATTTAGCATCTTTACTTTAAAGCTTCCGCATGGTGTGCCATGTGGTCGCCCATAAATGAGGCGATAAAGTAAAAGCTATGATCGTATCCCGGCCGCATGTTAGCTGTAACAGGGTAATTGACCTTGGCACATGTATCTACAAATGTTTGATAATGCAGCTGCTCTGCCAAGAATCCATCCGCATCACCTTGATCAATCATCATCGGCAACCGCTCTTCCGCGCTTTGAATCAAATGATTTGCATCGTAAGCCAGCCATTCATCCTGATTGTCTCCCAAATAATTCGAAAAGGCTTTTTCTCCCCAAGGGCATTGGGTCGGGGCGCAAATCGGTGCAAATGCCGAAACCGATTTAAATCGGCCGGGGTTTTTTAGGGCGATGGTCAAGGCACCATGTCCTCCCATCGAATGGCCAAAGATGCTTTCTTTTTCTTTGATTGTGGGAAAGTTCGCATGGATGGCAGCTGGAAGTTCGTCAACAATGTAATCATACATGTTGTAATGACCCTTCCAAGGATCTTGGGTTGCTGTTAAATAAAAACCAGCGCCGGTGCCAAAATCCCAATGATCGTCTTCTGTTGGAATGCCAGCACCACGAGGGCTGGTATCTGGCACAACCAGCATAATGCCTTGCTCGGCCGCGTAACGCATCGCGCCAGCTTTGGTAACAAAGTTTTCGTGCGTACAGGTAAGGCCAGACAGCCAATAGAGGACCGGAACAGGGCCAGTTTCAGCTTGAGGGGGTAAATAGACGGCAAACGTCATCGGGCAGGCGCAAGCGGCTGAGTCATGGGTATAAACCTCTAACCAGCCGTCATGGACCCGAGTGTTACTTTTTTGAGTAAGTTCAGTATGTGACATAAGAAGAATAAAGAGTGGGGGAAGAGAAAATGCTTTTATTTCCTCTTCCTTTTTTAGTTTTTGGGTTGGGTATCG
>JAHDEB010000123.1:0-12283 GCA_020629055.1 Chloroflexota bacterium | reverse complement strand
CCGCTTTGATCAGGCGCGTCGTCCTCGGCCGAAGGCGAGGCTAAATTCGATTCTGGGTTGGTTGCCTGATTCGAATTAAGCGAAGGCAAAACCGCTTGAATCAGATCGATAGGGATCGGAAATACCGTTGTCGTATTTTGCTCAACCCCAATTTCAACCAGCGTTTGTAAATAACGAAGGGTCATCGCCCCAGGTTCGGACGACAGCATTTTCGCCGCTTCTGATAGTTTTTGTGATGCTTGTAACTCACCTTCTGCATGGATGATTTTCGCACGTCTTTCCCGTTCAGCTTCTGCTTGACGCGCCATCGCTCGAATCATTTGAGAGTTTAATTCAACATCTTTAACCTCAACGATTGTGACTTTAATGCCCCACGGCTCCGTCGCCTCATCGATGATATGTTGTAACTTCCCATTAATATGTTCTCGATCTGAAAGTAGCTCGTCGAGGGTCGATTGACCGATAACATTCCGCAAGCTCGTTTGGGAGATTTGGGATGTAGCCCTTTGATAGTTTTCGATATTGACGACCGCCGCGTTCGGATTCGTTACTTGAAAGTAAACCACCGCATTGACTCGTACCGTTACATTATCCGATGTAATCGCTTCTTGAGTAGGGACGTCAAGCGTAATTGTTCTTAGATCAACCTTAACCATTTTGTCGATAATCGGGATGACAAAGAAGATGCCCGGCCCTTTGGCCCCCATGACCCGGCCAAGACGAAAAATGACACCACGTTCATACTCCTGCACGATGCGCACACCGGCAAAAATAATGGCGACTACAACCATGATGACCGTGCACACCAGTGGCCCACCTAATGACAGAAATTCACTCATCAAAAACCTCCATAATTGTTTTGATACGTTTATATCAGTTTCGGTAAAAAATCGCTTGTGCTTTCGTGCATTTGCAAACTTGATTTCGTAAAAACCCCCGTTTTAGATGAAAACTTTAGCTAGAGAAATGGTTGTTATTCAGCAGTTTGGTCCCGTTTGACAATAAGATCTCTGTTCTGTGGAAAGAAAAGCTAAAAACTGGGCCAATCTGGGGAAAATAGTCGAGGGTGCTGAAAAATTACAAGAATTGCGTTTTAAAATAGATTCTATGAATTCTTGATCCTGATCGAGTGTTGTGGCAAAATACTGACCCTTCGTTCCCATAGCTCAGAGGATAGAGCGTTGGTCTCCGAAGCCGAAGGCCCAGGTTCGAGTCCTGGTGGGAACAAACGGCAAAAGGCTGGTTGATTGTGAAAATAATCGACCAGCCTTTTTTATTTAGTGATAAAATCTCTAGCAAAGATGAAGGATTGCATAGTATGGCTGCATTTTGTTTAACAACCAGCCGATCTGAACGACCTATAATTACGGCCGTTATTGATTGAATGTGAACTCTAAATACAAAATTTAGGTTTTCCTCGATCAATAACAGGCAGGTCCTACACCATTTGTAGAAGCTAATCATCGTGTCATCCATCATGAAAAAAATATCCATCACTTTATTCCTCTTTGCCGGAGCCATCTTTTTAGCGCAGTTTTTCTTTTCAGTCAGGCGATCTGATACAGAAGCGGCCGTAACTGAAGACACATTCACCTTTTTGCCCATTGTTACAAAGCCTCAAGCAACCCCTACACCCTCACCGACCGTACCTCCACCAGCACCAACTCAACCACCTCCTGGCCAACCCCGGATCGATTTAGTGACGATACCAAGTCGTGTGAATAAGTTTGAAAAATTAGAAATCGATTTTCAGATCAGCGGATTAAGTGGCCAAAACCTTCAGCTACCCTATTTAACGGCGGCTGATGCCAACCAATACACCCAAGACTTTGTGAATGATGGGGTGACGGTTGACGCCATCTTTTTTGCCCCCAACGGGACCCAATACCGTCAACCCGCTTTTTGGCATGAAGGGTATGACAACAACCTGCAATCAACAGATAACAGCCGCTGGACCGTACGGTTTGCTCCTCATATGGCAGGCCAATGGACGGTAAAGATGACCGCTGTTAGTCGTGATGGGGCTCTAGAAAGCGAATTCGGTGCTTTTACAGTCGATGATTCGGCCGAAAAAGGGTTCCTGCAGGTATCTAAAAATGATAGCCGATATTTTGAGTTTGATAATGGTGACTACTTTTCAAATTTAGGCTTTAACTACTCAATCCGTGCATTGCGCCAATCGGCCGAAGCTGAAAACCTCTCCCAAAACGGGGTCAACTATCTACGCGTTTGGGCCAGCCGCCTTAACATTGTCGGCGGCGCATGGTCTCATCTTTCTATGAAACCCACCGTTTACGACGGTTACCTGCCCCGCGATGCGGTTGCGCGTTACTTTCCGGAAGGCAGCAGCGACGAAGAATTTTGGTGGCGTATTAGCCACAACCATAGCTGGTATAGCAGCTGTCTCTATACCAATCAAGAATACGAACGGATTCGGGTGAAACCAAACACCGACTATCTTGTGCAAACAGAATTTGCGACCTACGATGTCATGCCTGCAGACCAATCTAAACCCTATGGGTACTCAGTTGTTATTCAAGATTGGGTCGATCACTGCAGCCAATTAGATGGGAATAACGGGATCACCTCATACTCAGGCGGCCAAAACCAACAAACCTTGGTGAGTTCCGGCACATGGAATTCCGGTGACAGCTCAACCATACCTTTCGTTTATCCAGCACTGAGCAATGTATCGGCCGGAACCGCCTACATTAAGTCGATTTCGATCCGAGAGAAGAAAGGTGACGGTGGATTAGGGCCTGAGCTTTTTATCGATTACAAAGCGGACAAGCGGGCCTATTTCTCGCAGCGTGAATCAGCCATGCTTGATCAAATTGTGGATCAAGCGGCCGCAAACGGGCTCTACTTAAGCATGGTAATCAGTGAAAAAGAAGACCCGCTACGTTTAAAAACAGATCCCTTTGGAAACCCGACCGACCTTGACCGAGATAACTTTTACGGAAACGGCCGGGAAATCCAATACAACCGGTATTTGCAGATGGCCTGGTGGCGTTACCTGCAAGCGCGTTGGGGGTATTCAACCGCCATTCATTCTTGGGAACTTTTAAATGAGGGCGATCCTTTTCACGGCGATCATTATGCCTTGGCAGACGAGCTAGGCAAATACATGAACTGCACCGTTTTTGGTGTCGAAAGTGAGTCCAACAACAATTGCACCTACGAGCATCCGAACGGCCATATGGTTTCAACCTCTTTCTGGCACAGTTTCCCTGCTGATGAGCTTTTGCGGAATCCCGGCTACCCAAATATCGACTATGGTGATCAGCACAAATATCTACCTGCAAGCGAGAGCGCTATTCATCAAGATATGACGACGGCCGTTTTAGAATTAAGCGGGCAAATTGGGGCTGGCTCGAGCAAAGACATTCAAAAGCCGGTCATTCGGGGAGAAACCGGAATCGTAGATGCTGGCACCGACGGACCGATCGCACCATTGCGCAACGGGAACAACCCTGTCTGGCTGCACAACATGCTGTGGTCCTCGCTAAATTCTGGCGGGGTGATGGAGGCCGGTTATTGGTATCCGGGCGATCACATTTTTAATGACAACTTTAGTATATTGAACCATTTTGAATCGTTCCGATCATTTGTTGACCCGATTCCTCTTAACAATGGGGCATATGACACCCTTTCAGGCTCGTTCTCGGCCGGGGATTATCCGCTTGTTGGCCAAGTAGATTCGGTGAATCGATCGGCTCATGGTTGGTTGCGGCACCCTGATTTTAATTGGAAGGCGGTTGATGACGGCCGATCTGCTTTCGGCTTGAGCGGCACCCTCACCTTGCAAGGGTTCGAGTCAAATCGATCCTATCAGGTCATGTTGCAGAGTTACAGTTTAGGCTCTGGTTACGTTCAAACGACACAGACCATTACCGCAAACGGGGATGGCTCTCTTTCAATTCCAATCAACACGGCCGGTGACGTAGGTTCTGTCGCATTTAAGGTCACCCCTTAATTATTTTAAGTTGTCAGCAAAATCTTGCGAATACCCGGCTCGGCAGCTTGCTTCATCGCTTGCAGACCATCAGACAGGGCATAACGGCCGTCAATCATTTCTACAATTTGATTGGCGGCCTGGGTTTGTAACAGTCTGACGGCCGGTTCAAATGGGCCACAACGAGAGCCGATGACGTTTAATTCGGCGACAACCAGCTTGGTTAAGTCGACATTGGCTGGTCCTGCATAGGTGCTTTTTAACACAATGGTGCCGCGAGGCCGAGTGATTCGCAGGGCATGAGCCAGCCCAGCTTCGTTTCCGGTTGTTTCAACGACGAAATCAAACCCATTGTCAGCTGCTTCCTCGATTAAGCCGGTTACCAGACCCCACTGTTGCCCCAACGCTAAACTTGCTTTTCTGCGGCCGAGCATAACGACCTCATTGCCCGCAAGCGACAGGACCCATCCAACGAGCATCCCCAAACGGCCGGGACCAACAACCGCAATCTTTTGACTGGGCGGTACCCGTAACTGTTCCCGGATGCGTAGGGCAGCTGCCAACGGCTCGGTAAATACGGCTAAATCGTCTGGGACATCGGCCGGAATTTCAATCAAATTCGCTTCTGGAACGGCAATATATTCTGCAAAAGCCCCATCCCGATTGTGAATGCCCAATACGGTTCGACTGGGACAATGTTCAACCCCGGCGTCCATGCAAGTCGGGCAGCTTCGACAGCCGATATTAATCGTTGCGGTGACCCGCTTACCTACCCAATCCGGGTCTTCAACAGCATCTCCGGCCGCTTCGACGGTTCCTACAAACTCATGCCCCAATACGCCTGAAAACCCCGGCACGTAGCCTTTGACAATTTCAAGATCGGTTGAGCAAATCCCGGCGATCGATATTTTGATAAGAACCTCATCGGCTGCCAAAGTTGGTTTTGACAGGTTGGATAGGCTTAACTGGTTATCTTTTAACGTGATCGCATTCATGGTTTTGATTTTCGTTGAACGAACCCTACCGTGAGGGTTGAATTCGTTTAGATTACGGCCGTAATCGCTCTAATAACAGGTCTAGAATTTGAATTCCAGGCAGCAACTCTTGTCCAACCCCATCAGACCATGCAAATTCATAAACACCGTCTGACGCCCGGATAAAGATGAGCTCTTCATACTCGCTTTGTTCTTGGCTTAGGCTTACCGTGACACCTCGTGGGATTACATCGCTGGCAAGCATCGGGATGATTAACGGCTCAATTTCACCCGCCGGTATGCTGCTGTTTATCGTTTCGGCCGGCAAGTTGACCACTTCAGTTTGGTCAGTGCCAGTTATCGGTTGGGTCTGCGTGACCGGGTAGGTGGCCGTCACATTTCCATCAGCAAAGATGGTGAGTGTCCGGCCGTCTTTTGGCGCGTAAAAAAGCCTTGCGTTTGCGGGCAAGCGTGTCTCTGGGATCGGTAAATTGCGCTCATCATCGAGCAGCGGTTGGCTATAGTCGCTGGCAAATGCGTAGGCGTCCAGCAACGCCTGCCCTAGGGCCAGCTCTGGGCAACGGATCTGCAAAAACTGATCCTGATAAACAATTACTTCATTTGGAAAATTGGGACAGGCTGCAACAAGATCTACTCCAGAAAAGGTTTCAACTTCGGCCGTGTATGGGGCCAATGCTTCATCCGTTGGCAACCCTTCATCTGTGACCTGAACTTGAGAATCGGCTGCTACCCAACGGTACAGTTTCCCATCTGCTGTTAAGGCGGCGGTGTGCGCCACAGTATAGCCAGATGCTGCCCTGTGATGCCCAACCACAGTATTTGGCGGGAAATGTGCCCCCAAACGGCTGGCAAAAAGGTTTTGAATCGAGACTTGGAATAACGGGTCGGGCAATGCTCCTGAGGCAGATTCCCCGGCCGCCGGTAGCTCGTAACCGATCGTGACACACAAACTACAGTCGGGTGCAACCGGCGTAAAGCTTGTCTTGTTGGCCTCAATCGCCCCGATGATTTCGGTTAAAAAGCGTTGACCGTTTGGAATACGAACCTGACTTCCTGTAGTCACATCAATTAGGGTGAGTTGTCCTGCGACATTCGCTTCTAACTTTCGGTTTAGCTGAATGGCCGGAATTTGATAGGTCAACAAAAGAACCGGCTGATTTAGATCAACGGTGGGCGATTGTGTTTCGAGAAGGGGAAGTTCGGCCGTTTGCTGGGTAGGTTGGGGGGCTTGCGAATTGGAACCGAGGTCGGCCGGGGTAAAGGTCGGTTGCAGTGGCGCGACCGTCGGCCGTACGGTTGTCGTTTCACGCTCTGTAGACGAAGCGTTATTGGTCGGGGTTATTTCAATTAAGGTTGTGGGATTAGGCTCGTTTTCACATGCGGCGGCAAAAAGGAGGATCGCGAGCGCTGTGATCAGCGTCTGAGCTCTACTTTTGAGGTTCAAAAGCTTTTTTTGAACAAGGTGGATCATGTTTTTAAGCGTGTAGGCGATGTGGGAAAATAAAAGCCGCGAATTTTAATAAATTCGCGGCTTTTATCACCTAATCGTAATCAAGGCTAAATGATTTCGGCCGGGCTACGAATCTCCCATTCTGCCAAGAGCGGCACCGCGTGGAAGATCGAGCTGTAAGTTCCTGATAACATACCTACAAATAAAACTGAAATAAACTGACGGATTGATGAACCACCAAATAAGATCAGTGCAACCATCACAAACATCGCTGCCAACTGGGTTGCCAAAGAACGGTGAATCGTCTCTAAGATCGAGCGGTTGACGAGAAGTTCATACGGTTCATCAAATCGAATCGCAATGTTTTCCCGAATCCGGTCAAACACGACGATCGTATCTTGCAATGAAAAGCCCGCGATGGTGAGAACCGCAGTAACGAAAAGGGCGTCAACTTCCCAGCCTGCAATCAGCCCCATAATCGCCATAAAACCGAAAATGATGAACAAGTCATGGACCATGGCTGAAACCGCACATGCACCATAGCGCATCGGGCTAGGAACCTGTCGGAAGGCGACGGCGATATAAAGCAGAATGATAATTGCCGCAACCACAATCGCAATCCAAGCGGCTCGTGTCACTTCTTCACCAATCGATGGACTCACATTCTCAAATTGAGTTGTGTCAGGGATCAGCGGGTGAATTTGGTCACCCAGCGCTCGAGTAATCGCTTGCCCCTCTTCTGGTGTGACAGTCTCGGTCCGAATTTGCCAAGCGTTGGTTAATTCTTCACCCCGAAGTTCAATAACGGCCGGATTGTTTAAGTCGAAATCACGTAAAACGGCCCGAATCTCATCTTCTGATGCCGGTTCAGTAAATTGAACCTCAAATCGTGCGCCACCAGCGAAGTCAACACTAATGCCAAATGGCTGCCCTGCAATGCCCCAAGAAATAAGCATCGCCAGGATACCGGCTAAGATTAACGAGCCAGATAGCGCAAAATAATAGTATCTTCTCTGAATAATTTGAAACATGCTTATAACCCCAGTAACCAGCTCTTGCTTTCAATCCGGTCAGCAAGGGGGCTAATAATTAATTTTACGAATGTGCGGGTGACGATCACGGCGGTGAACATCGATGTCAGAACTCCGATCATCAATGTGATCGCAAATCCTTGCACCATGCCTGCGCCAAAGCTGCGGCCAAACAAAAGCAAGATTAAGCAGACGACAATCGTGGCGATATTAGAGTCACGAATCGATGACCATGCTCGTTCAAAACCGGCCGTTATCGCATCATTTAGCGGCTTTTTCGCACGCAGCTCTTCCTTCATTCTTTCAAAGACGAGGATGTTCGCGTCGACCGCCATGCCGGTTGATAACAAGAAGCCGGCAATCGCTGGCAGCGTCATAGTCACCCCCATCCATTGGTAGATGGCTATATTGAACAAGGCGTAAATAACGAGCGCAATATCGGCTAACCCGCCGGGCAAGCGATAGTAAATCAACATGAAAAGCAAAATCACGATTAAGCCGATAGAGCCGGCCGTCACACTACTTTGAACTGACTGTTCACCCAAGGTTGCGCCGACTTGACGAACCCCTTGAATTTTTAGAGGAACCGGCAAGCTACCATAACGCAGTTGGAGGGCCAAGCTATTCGCTTCTTCAGGGGTAAAGTTACCCGTGATGGTCCCTTGTCGGCTAATGACCGCATTAATTTGCGGACTAGAAATGACCTGCTTGTCTAAAACAATGGTTAAGAAACGGCCGACATTTGCGGCTGTGTACGCGCCAAAAGCTTCTCCACCTTCTTCATCAAAGGTGAACGCAACCATCGCCTGTTGTGTAATATCTGCCTGTACATCCGCATCAATTAAGTTAGCACCGGTTAATACAGTTTCAAATACTTGTGTCCCATCTAGGTTCAGCTCAGCAGTTTCACAAGGGGATGGCTTTCCATCGTTTTCGGTTGTGCGAATACACAATCCTTCGGGTAATGACTGAGAGCCGGTATTCACAAACTCGAGCAGTGCGGTGCCTTGTACCAGGCTAATCGCCTCGTCCGGGTTATCTAACCCAGGCAGCTCGACCACAATGCGCCGGTCCCCACCAGCTTGCACCAAAGGTTCAGAGACGCCTAAACCATTGACTCGCCTGCTGACGATCTGTCGAGCTTGGCTCATCTGATCTTCTGAGACTTCTTCATCTTCAGGAACATCGGCTTCGAGCAAAACTTGCAAGCCTCCCTGAAGGTCGAGCCCTTGACGGATCGGGTAATCGGGATTGGTGATCAACCATATCGACCCAAAAATGAGGCCAACAATGGCGAACAGCCAGAAAATATCGCGTGTTTCCATAGGGTTGTGATTATATCTTAAACTTTAATTGAAGGAGATGATTATCGCTGATATGCATGGAAAATATTTCTAATCGATAAATTTACTTATAAAAGATGAAGAGAATGGTACAAAAGTGAGACTGTATCAGCTATAATGTTCAAAATTTTTGAATTGAGTTAACTATGATAGAACCGGAATACATCACAATTATCGAAGGGCCAACACCAGAATTTCACCAAACGGCCGATTTCTCAATCCACTCGATTTTGGAAGGGCCATCCGATGCGATCAATACGTTCACAGAAATGCGGACGGGCAACGGTGAAGCGATTCGCGAACGCTGTTTGCGCGCCTGGAAAGAAGGGCGGCCGGTTCGCTTAGATTTTCCAGATGAAATGCGCCTGCGCAAAGAGGTTGATGTCGTAGGGCTTCGCTTAAAAGAAGTAGATGAGGGGACCGTTTTGCAATTGTGGGTGCGTCAAGAAATAGAATATGATGACCCAGAAGACGGGGAGCAAGACGACGACGATTTCATGATCGGCATGGATGATGACGACGACGGCTCCCTCCCGTTTTAAGTTAGACTTTTCATGTTTCGTGCCTATCGCTTTTGATAAACCCTTTCGGTAAACATGAAAAGTCTTCAAGAAATCAGAGTATGTCTACTCTGCGTACATGGCGTCTATTGCATTTTCAAATGTCTCTTCAACCGTTTTCCGCTTAATCTTCATCGATGGGGTAAGTAACCCATTATCTACTGAAAATTCTTCAGGAAGTATTTTGTGGTATTTGATCGTTTCGTATCGAGCCAACTGACCATTAACCCCATCAACAAAACTGGAAATCTCAGCTTTAAAATCAGAGTCTTCGGCCAATTGTTCCATGGCGATATTCCCTTTTCCTTTTGATTCAGCCCAAGCTGCTGCCCCTTCAGAGTCTAGCGCAAGAAGTGCGGTCAGATATTTCTTTTTGTCCCCATGAACAACGACTTGGCCAATTGCAGGGTGTTGATTTAGCTTTTGTTCGATCGGGGCAGGGGCGATGTTTTTGCCAGCGGCCGTAATAATGATGAATTTCTTCCGGTCGGTGATGCGTAAATAGCCGTCTGAATCTAGCTCACCAATATCACCTGATTTAAACCAGCCATCTTCGGTGAATGCGTCTTTTGTCGCTTCTTCGTTTTTATAATACTCGCTAAATACACCGGGCCCTTTGAGCAAAATTTCTCCGTCCTCGGCGATTTTGACTTGGCTGCCAGGTAAGGCCGCGCCCACAGTGCCTAGTTTGGTTTTGCCGGGCAGATTCAGCGTGATGGGGCTACTGGTTTCCGTTAAACCATATCCCTCGTAAATCGGCAGTCCGATGCCGTGGAAAAACTCAAGCAGTTCGATACTAATCGGTGCTGCCCCAGATGTGAGCATGCGACATTTAGGGCCAAAGATATTGGCGCGTAGTTTTTTGAAAACCAGTCTCTCATAAAGGGCCGTTTTTAGGCGCAACATGAGCGGTACTGATTTGCCCGCCAACTCCAAGCGTGCACGCTCGATGCCGGCCGATACTGCGGTGTTAAAGGTGTTTTGTCGACTTTCGGGCGCCTGAGAAACGGTTGCCATAATACGGGCATGAACTTTTTCAAAGACACGCGGTACGCCGGATACCGCTGTCGGTTCAGCCGCATGGCAAGTTGGGACAAGCGCCGTAATCTCTGGGGCAAAATAGCCCACAATCCCCGCTTTGCTTCCATAATAGGTGTTAACACGCTGCAAAATGTGCGACATCGGTAAATAGGTGATGCCTGTATCCCCTCGTTCGAGTGGCACAATGTCGTCGAGTGTCTCGGCCACAGAATGTAGATTTGAATGACTTAGAGCAACGCCTTTTGGTAAACCTGTGGTTCCGCTGGTGTAAACCAATCCTGCCAAGTCTTCGGGGTCGACAGAGTTGCGGCCGTTTTCGAGTAGACCCTTTTCGCTTTCTAACACCTCTGACCCTTTTTCAAGCAGGTCGGCTAAACTAATCCAATCCCCAGACGGCATCCCTTCCGTATCGATCATCACAATGTGCTGCAAGTCTGGCAACTTATCAAGATGGGGCGAAACCATGTTCCAATGGGCCACATCTTCTAAGACAGCAACCGATGAGCCTGAGTGTTCCAGGATATAAATGGTATGTTCTTCTTTAGTTGTGGGGTAAATGGCGACAACCACGTAACCCATTTGCATCGCCCCGTTGTCAACCGTTTGCCATTCATGACGCGTATTGGCCATGATGGCGATACGGTCTCCCTTTTTCATGCCCAAGCTGTGCATGCCCGCCGCAGCTTTTTCCGTTAGGGCTAATGCCGCCCCGTTTGAGACCGCTTTAAATTCCCCACTGTCATTGTCGACCGGGTGATAATAGGCATCTTTTGTAGGGCTTTGACTCATCGAGTTATAAAGCAATGTTGCGATCGTTTTTTTTGAAGTCACGGGGTCATCTCCTTTTCCTTTTTTAAGTAATCCTTTAAATCCAATAAAACTGCCTTTGTTATACGCCAGCCGTCTGCTTATAATCATCTGGCAGTGAGCCGATTTTGTCAAAGCTAAAGATCACAGTGAAAATCTAGTCGCAAACAATTTAATTATGACCCAAACAACAAAACATTATAGAACCTGTAATTTATGTGAAGCGATGTGCGGCATCGAAGTCAATTTGCAAGGGGATCAAATCGTATCGATCCGAGGTGATTTCGATGATCCATTTAGCCAAGGGCATATTTGCCCCAAAGCTACGGCACTAAAAGACATCTACGAAGATCCAGATCGATTGAAACGGCCGGTCAAAAAAACGGCCGATGGATGGCAAGAAATTAGCTGGGATCAAGCATTTGATGAGGTTGCCGCAAATATTAAGTCTATTCAAAACAAGAATGGTCTAGATGCAATGGGCATTTATTTGGGGAACCCGAATGTGCACAATTTAGGCAGCATTTTAGTTGGCCCTACATTTAACAGAGCCTTACGCACAAAAAACATCTACTCAGCCACATCGGTTGATCAATTGCCATCCCATGTGGCTGCCCGTCATATGTTTGGTCACTTCTTTTTACTGCCGATACCAGATGTAGATCGTACTGATTTCTTTTTGGTGATGGGGGCGAATCCGTTGGCATCGAACGGAAGCTTGATGTCGGCCGGTGGCATTCGCCGCCGCATGAAAGGGATTCAAGCAAGAGGCGGGAAGATTGTTGTTGTAGATCCACGTCAATCAGAGACGGCCAAAATGGCGGATGAACATTATTTTGTCCGGCCTGGCGCTGATGTTTATCTGCTGCTCGCCATGATCCAAACAATCTTGGAAGAAGGGCTTACACCGATGGGTGTCCTTTCAAACCAAGTCGCCGGTTTAGAGCAGTTGGACAAAATAGTGAAACCATGGACGGCCGAACGTGTGTCTGACCTTGTTGGCATGTCGGCCGCCGATATCAAAAAACTTGCTTGGGACTTTGCAACAGCACCTACAGCGGTTGCTTACGGCCGGATCGGTCTTTCAGTGCAAGAATTTGG
>JAHDEB010000122.1 GCA_020629055.1 Chloroflexota bacterium | reverse complement strand
GATCAGTCGCATTCGACTATCTCATGAAATTTCCTGGCAAATTTACTGATCACCTTCTGCCTGATCAGTTACACCAAATAAGCCTCAGCTTTTTGGTTGAAGATATGGTGAAACTGAGAGGCGGGACCGGTTCTGATATCGCCTATACTTTGGGTTTATTGGGGGGTACGCCAGCTTTAATGGCAACCGTCGGCAATGACTTTTCAGAGTACAGAGCATGGCTCGAAAATGTAGGGGTTGATACAACCGCTACCAAAGTTATTTCTGATAAAGCATGTGCCTCGTTTTTTGCGAACACCGACCAAGAACAGAATCAAATTGCTAGTTTTTATACCGGTGCAATGGCCCATGCGGGTGAGCTATCGTTTGCGGCCGATGCGCCTTCAGCAAACTTGGCGATAATTTCCCCTAACGACCCAGGCGCAATGCAAGCATATGTTCGCGAAGCTAAAAGTAATGGGCTCGATTACATCTATGACCCTAGCCAGCAAACAATTTGGCTGTCAGGCGAAGATCTACTCGAAGGGTTAGATGGCTGTTACATGCTAACCGTTAACGAGTATGAAATGGGCATGATCCAAGAAAAAACAGGCCTATCCCGAGAAGAAATTCATAGCAAGGCCCGTGGTGTTCTTGTGACAAAAGGGAAAGATGGCTCTGAGTTAATGTTTGATGGGGAGACATTTGAAATCCCTATCGCACAAATTGGCGAGGCTGTTGACCCGACTGGTGCAGGTGATGCTTATCGTGCAGGTATGATGCGCGGTATCCAACTTGGCCTGTCATGGGACATTTGCGGCCGGATGGGGGCGTTAGCCTCCGCCTATGTCCTTGAGGCAAACGGCCCACAAGGGCATGCTTATTCTGTAACCGAATTTATTGATCGCTATCGTGCAAACTTTGATGATGGCGGCGCGCTAGATGCGCTTTTATAAAAAAATATGATTGCAAAGATTGGTATGTTTAAACTTAAGCATCATCAATTTAACCTAAGACTTTAAGGAGATACGATGGATTACGCAATTAAAGATATCGACCTAGCACCGGGTGGACGCCACCGCATGGACTGGGCAAATGCTGAAATGCCAGTGCTAGAAAGCATTGGCGACATGTTCGAAGCTGAAAAACCATTTGACGGTTTGCGTGTTGGTGGCTGTATGCACGTTACCACAGAGACCGCTAACCTAATGGTTGCACTTCAACGTGGTGGTGCAGACGTATTCTTGTGCGCAAGCAACCCGCTTAGTACTCAAGACGACGTAGCTGCTGCGCTTGTTTCTCATTACGAGATTCCTGTTTACGCAAAACGTGGCCAAGACAACGAAACATTCTACAAATACATGAATGCTGTTCTGGATCACAAACCACACATCGTCATGGACGATGGTGCTGACGTTGCCACTGCTCTGCATCGCGATCGTCGTGAATTGCTAGACAACTTGTACGGTGGGACCGAAGAAACCACAACCGGTGTTATCCGTTTGCGCGCATTGGCCAACGAAGGCAAATTGGAATATCCAGTTATCGCTGTAAACGACGCGTTGACCAAACATATGTTTGACAATCGCTACGGAACGGGCCAATCAACCTTAGACGGTATCATCCGTGCTACAAACTATTTGTTAGCTGGTAAAACCTTCGTTGTTGGTGGATACGGCTGGTGCTCACGTGGTGTTGCAACCCGTGCACGCGGAATGGGCTCTAACGTTATCGTTACTGAAGTGAACCCATTGAAAGCACTAGAAGCTGTCATGGACGGTTTCCGTGTGATGCCAATGGCTGAAGCGGCAAAATTAGGAGACATCTTCCTAACCGCAACCGGCGACATCCACGTATTCGACTTGCACCACATGGAAGACATGAAAGACGGTGCATTGTTGGCGAATTCAGGTCACTTCGATGTTGAAATCAACATTGCTGCCTTGGCTGAAAAATGTGGTGAACCACAACAAGTACGTCCTTCAGTTCAACAGTACACCTTCCCTAACGGCAAGAAAATCAACATTCTTGGCGAAGGTCGTTTGATCAACTTGGCTGCGGCCGAAGGTCACCCAGCATCTGTAATGGATATGAGCTTTGCAGGTCAAGCGATGGCTGCTAAATATTTGGCAGACAACAAAGGCAAGATCGAAAATGCGGTTCATACCATGCCAGTCGAATTGGACATGGATATCTCATCTCGTAAATTGCAAGCTATGGGAATCGACATCGACGTTCTTACCCCAGAACAAGAGAAATACTTGAACTCTTGGGAAGAAGGAACATGATCCTTCTTTTTTAAGAACGGCTTCAAACACGGCCCTCTGAAGATTTCTTCAGAGGGCTTTTTTTTTATCAGATAACATTGGTACAATCGCTAGAATCATTTACAGGTAAACGTTTGAAATTTAACTCACCATCTGAACCCAAAGATTTTCGAGAGGAAGACCGTCACGGCCTTGTGCTTTTTGCTCGACGCTATTCGAATATTGTTAGCCCCCCAATTATTTATGCAGTCTTGGGCTTTGCTGTGACATTCTCATTTATGCCATTCGGCCCCGCACTTCTTTGGGGCGTCGTCTACGGATTATTGGTGTCCTTGTTTCCAATATTGGTTGTCGTTGCGATGCTACAGTTAGGTTGGGTCGAAGAATTGCATATGAGCAACACGCGGGAACGTCGGATTCCATATTTAGCGGCCGTACTAGGGGCTGTTATTGTTTTAACCCTAGCCCAAATCTACCAGCTCGATCATCGATTTGTACATTTAACACTGTTTACAACGATTAATTTGTTCTTATTGTTCTGCATCACCCTTTTTTGGCTGATTAGTATGCACACGGCCGGCGCGGCTGCGTTTACGGCAATTGTTGCCGTGCTTTGGGGCTTTTTGCCTGCAATTTATATCGGATTACCCGTGCTAGCCTCCGTGACAGCTGCACGCCTCTACTTGCGTCGGCATTCAGTCGCTCAGGCGGTTGCGGGTATCATATTAGGCTTTTCAACGGTTGGCCTGATGTATTTGTTCGGTTATTTCATCTAACCACAACAGAACTGGGTGTTTGCAAGGTGTAGGCAGGTCTCAACAACCTCAATTCTGTTTAAGGGTTTTGCCACGGCTTTGCACATATCTTCACGAATTTCAAAACTTGATCTGCGTAAAGTCACGGTGATTCGCGGCAAAAACGAGCTTATGAGGCTTATCCAGAATCCAGGTTCAATAAGGCGATTTTATCAACTGAATAGAAGGGAGCTGTTTGCAATATCTGTTTGAAAATTGATGGCGTGGTGTGTAACGGGTATGTAACGGGGAAACCTTTGCAACTTTATGTAATCTGATATAATTTTTATATGACTATTAGCCATAAGCTGAATCAATCACTTGAAAATGGTCTTATCATTTCAAAACTAGTCAAGGATCGGGTTGCCTGTAGTTGCATGGTTTCATTTGCGGCCGTTCAGGCCGGGCTAACATACTTCGGTATCGATGGTTGGCTTTGCCCGTTTAGAAATTATTTGGGGTGCCCTTGCCCCGGGTGTGGCCTTACACGTGCAACCGTATCACTTTTAAGAGGCGATTTTAAAAAGATGCTGGCCTATCATGCGCTGGCACCTCTGTTTTTGATCGGGTTTTGCCTAATTTTTTTAGGAGCCATACTGCCAAAGGATATTCGAGAGAGCTTCACAGGTTTTGTTGAGCGTGTGGAAATCAAATCGGGAGCCGGGATCATTTTTTGCATTGTATTGATGATCTATTGGCTTGTCCGACTCATTGCGTTTACTGACAGTTACATGACTTTAATCATGAACTGATATACAAAAACCTAACAGGAGGGTTTTAATATGGGTGTAATTTTCGGAATTTTAGCAGGTCTTGCTGGTCTTGTTAGTCTTGTTTGCTTGATTCTAGTTTTGATCAAGCTATTTCAATCAGAAGGTATTTTATATGGCATTCTCGGCATTATTTGCGGTATCTATGCCTTTATCTGGGGTTGGATGAACAAAGATGAGCACGATTTAGGGCAGATTATGCTTTATTGGACCGGGGCTATCGTTGCAGGTATCGTATTCCAGCTTATCTTGGGTGTGATGTCAGCTTAATCCCTTCTGATTTAAAAGCCAAAGGTTGGGGATAAACAGTTTTTTAAAGTAAATCGCCAACTTCCGGAAGGAATAAAAAAGCGGCCATTTTGGCCGCTTTTTTATTCCCAATCTTCTACTTCATCCGCTTTCGATTCGTACCGAGTGAAGTATTTGTGCTCTAACGTAAGAGTAGGGAGCCTTAGAAAGAGTGGCCGGCCATCATCCGCTTCGAACGCGACGTGTGCCATTCGCCCCGTGAGCCTATAGACCATCTCCCAATACTCGGCCGTATGTTCCGCCTCAGGTAATCCTGAACCGGTGTCATCTTCTTCTCTTTTTGCGATAAGCCTAGGCAGCTTGATCAAGTATCGATCAGCTTCTAAGTCGATGTCTAAGATCGTGGCTTCGAAAAGGGCGCGAAGATAATGGTTATTGGGTATTTTCCAAACAAAGTGAATGTTGAAGCTTTCGCCTATGTTTCGACTAGCTTGAGGCATATTGATTCTGGGAAAAAATTAGCAATTCTAGATAGTTACAAAAAAAGACGCTATCAAAATCTTGATAGCGTCTTTTGATTATTAGAAACTTAACCGATTAGCGAATCGTTTGCTCTGTGTCTTTGTCGAAGATATGCATGTTGTTCATATCAACTACCAGTTTCACATCATCGCCCACGCTAGGTGCCATACGGGTATCAACCGTCGCAACGTAGTTGCTTTTACCTGAGTTTAGGTAAAGGTGAAGCTCATGACCCAAAAGCTCGATAACGTCAATGTTTGCATCAAGTGACGCTGCATTGATGTTTGGTGGAGCGTACTCTGCACCATGGATATGTTCTGGGCGAATTCCGAAGATAACTTCTTTGCCAACATATGCTTTATAGACTTCAGCGCGATCGGCTGGTACTGGTAAACGGAAGCTTCCGGTATCAATGATCAAGTTGCCTTCTTCCTTGACAAGAGTTGCGTCAAAAAAGTTCATACTTGGGCTGCCGATAAAGCCAGCTACAAAGATGTTGTTTGGGTTTTCGTACAAGTTACGAGGTGAGTCGATTTGCATGAGATCCCCAAAGTTCAATACCGCAATACGGTCACCCATTGTCATCGCTTCAACTTGGTCATGTGTTACATAAACAAAGGTTGTTTGAAGACGTTGGTGTAATTTTGAGATTTCAGCACGAGCACTTACACGTAATTTTGCATCTAAGTTTGATAGGGGCTCATCCATCAAGAACACAGCCGGTTCGCGAACAATCGCACGGCCGACAGCCACACGTTGACGCTGTCCACCAGAAAGTGCTTTTGGACGACGGTCTAATAGATCATCAAGACCTAAAATCGCGGCAGCTTCTTTGACTCGTTTGTCGATTTGATCTTTAGGCGTTTTGCGCAATTTCAGACCAAAAGCCATGTTGTCATAGACGGTCATGTGAGGGTAGAGTGCATAAGATTGGAAAACCATCGCGATATCGCGATCTTTTGGTGGAACGTCGTTTACGATACGGTCCCCGATCCAGATTTCCCCACCTGTAATTTCTTCTAGTCCTGCCAACATACGTAAGCTAGTAGACTTCCCGCAGCCTGATGGTCCAACGAAAACAACAAACTCTTTATCAGCGATTTCAATACTTAAATCGTTAATAACGATGTTGTCGCCATAACTTTTCATCACGTTTTTATAACTTACACTAGCCATTAAATTGGATCTCCTTTACTTCTTAAATTCCCTGTATCTCTCATCGTTAGGGAAAAGTCTCTAAATATTTTTCGCAGTCATCTTTCCCTCGACCTCTGCCACGAACGAGCACGCGATGCCTACTTAATTTTGCTATAGTAAAAAATACGTCAAAAACCTTAAAAAGGTTATCCTAAAGTATCCTACTATTTGAGTATATGTCAAGTTAAGTAAACGCGCGCAAAAACCAGCTAAAGTGGCCTTACCGATAAAATAAACGGGGAACATCTTTAAATTGTTCGCATAATGGTAATTAGTATAGCGATCACAAAAAGTGCAAGTACACTAATCGCAGATATCCGATTTTCATATAGCGCCTTTGCAAAACCTGAGCTGTTTTCATCATCAAAAGATTGGCGAGAAATTTGCCCTTTTAATGCTTGTCTAAATGTGATTGCGCTATCGGGCCTTTTGATCGGATGCATTTCAAGGGACCAAACAATCGCATCAGATACCGCTTTTGAAACTTCGGGATTAATTTCGGCCGGCGGACGTAGCGCATTTGGGTTTAAAAAACGCTCTTTTGCAGATGGGGGTGGTGACCCTGTCAAAAGTGTGAAGAGGGTCGCACCCAGTGCATAGATATCAGAACGGGCATCTGTTCGGTCAAACTCACCTGCATATTGTTCCAGAGGAGTATAAAGCGCAGTGCCTTGCCCTTGAATAATCGTAATCGTACGCATATCGTCGGCAACCAGTAGCTTTGCCAAACCGAAGTCGACGAGTTTGATACGATTATCCGGCGTAAGCTTGATATTAGCAGGCTTTAAGTCGCGGTGAAGCACCGGTGGATTATGATTATGAAGGTAAGTTAAGGCGTTCAATATTTGCATCGCCCAGTCAAGGGCTACTTTCTCTTCAATAACCCGGCTATCTTCAATCGCTTCCTGTAGCAGCTCTTTTAAATCTGAACCCGGTATGTAATCCATGACTAAATAGTCTCGGCCGTTATCTGCGAAAAAGTCTGAGACTTTTGGCAAATTAGGATGATCGAGTTGGGCTAAGATACTTGCTTCTTGCAAAAATTGTGCTTGTGCTTGAGCAATCATTTCGGCCGAGGCATTGGGGTCGGGCTGTACCTCTTTTATTGCACATAAGCGTCCAGGTAGGCGCTTGTCCATCGTCTTGTACACAGACCCCATCCCACCTTGACCGACAATCTCGGTGATGGTGTAGCGATTGCGTAAAATGGTACCGGGTGAAAGAGGTGGTAGCATAACAAAAAGACCGCTCAGCTAATTATTGGGCTGGCTGAGTTGTCATAAAGATGATGGATACTATAATTCTACCAAATAGAATCGAGTCTGGCCTAAATTTGTACGTACCAGTCAAAAAGGCGACCAAAGGGAATAAAAAATGTCAGGAAATCCAGTTCTTATTGCACGAGAAGGTCAATTAGCCGGCCAACGATGGGTAATTGAAAACGATGAATTTTTGATCGGCCGGGGTGGTGAATGTGACATGGTCTTGCCCGAACGGCAAGTCTCACGCCATCATGTACGGATTACCCCCGGAGATAATAACAACTACATTTTGCACGATTTAGGGAGCAAAAACGGAACGCATATTAATGGGAAACGGATCAGTGGTTCTGTCCCATTGGCAGATGGAGACTCCATCCAAGTTGCTTTAAGCGTCACCCTCATGTTTATCGGCACAGAAGCTACATTGCCTTTAACATGGGAAAAGCCGGTATTAGAAAAGATTATGATGTTAGACGAAGAGCGTCGAGCTGTGATGATCCACGGCAAAGAACTGATGCCTCCGCTTTCATTGGCTCAATTCCGTTTGCTGAAACTTTTGTTTGATGCGGATGGGACGGTTGTTGATCGAGACTCGATCATCAATGTCGTTTGGCCCGATACAGAAGGGATCGGCGTGTCTGAACAGGCGATTGATGCGTTGATGCGCCGTCTGCGTGATCGCTTGGCAGAGCTAGATGATTATAATTTTATTGTGACGGTTCGTGGGCATGGCTTCCGTTTAGACAACCCGATGTAGCTGGTTCTCGTCTTACGAATTGGAATAAGGGCTGAACTTTAAACAATTGTCCCAAGTTTAAGGTTCAGCTGGATAGGATCGGAATTTAAGTTGGGACAGTGATTAAAATCCCAATCCTAAGTGTGAAGTGATCATAGGCTAACTCACTTCACACTTTTAGAGCTATCTTACATGAGGGAGATTGCGATCTGAAGTTTTTGAGCCATCTCCGGGTTTTCTGCTGTGGCTCGTTCAATCAGACTTCCCATCATCTGCTTAAATTGTCCTCTGGCTTCGGCCGGAATCTGATTAATGACTTCACGCATCTGCTCTTCACCCGGTGCTTGCATCAGTGCGTTAATCAACTGCACTTCAGGTGGCATCTGGCTTTCAGCCGCTGACATAATCATCGAATAAACCGGGCTGAGCTTTTGCACCGTTGCTTCATCCCCTTCGGCATTGGCTTTTTCAAGCTGTGCAGTTAGAAAATGCATAAAGGGTTCGTCAACTCGGCTCATATTTTCTTGTAAGCCTTGTTCTGGTGTTGGCGCTGCCAATAATAGATCCAAGGTCTCTTGAGCCTTCGCCATTTCTTTGCTCGCCTGTTCTTGCATCTGCTCATAAACGGTTAGCAGACGCTCACGCAGCGCGGTTAGCTTTGTGGCTTCATCCCCTTCGGCCGCTTCAATCCGTTCAGTCAAAATCGTGAACAGCTCATACTGAATCGCCTGATACCCCATCTTCATGATCGAATTTTGCACCGATTCATTTCCGTCATTTTCAATTAAATTATCGAGGAAGATTTCGTAGGTTAAGCCACCTTTTTCTTTTACCGCTTGTTGGAACCGGGTAAGCGCAAGTTGTTCCTTTTCCAATTTTTTGCCTATTTCTGTCATTGTAAACAAGCGTGCCTGCAAATTGGTAAGCAAAATGAACTGTTTGTTGGCTTCTGGTGCTGGATTTTGCTCTAACATTTGCAAGTTTGATTGCAACATGGCGAACAGCGTTTCATCAATTAACGCTTGGTTGTCATTGATCAAAGAAATTTGAGTTAGCTTGTCGGCAACAACCAAATCTTGCATCAATTTTGCCTGATCTTGCTGACGTTTAATCATTTCCGGTGTAATGCCTTCGGTCGCATACACTTGCTCCATAAAGGTTTGCATCGTCATGATTGTTTTTGGTTGTAGTAAGTAAGCCTTAAATTGCTCTGGAGGCAAGCCGTCTGTGATCGCTTTTGCCATTCTGCCGATTTGCTGCTCTTGCTCTTGCATCGACCAGCCAAGCTCCATGGGAACATGGACGATCAGCATTTCATGCTCTGAGTCATGATATAGCATGGGGGATGCCATTCGTGACGCCATACCGCAAGATGGGCATTGGGCGACATTTAAGCTTCCACCAAGCAGCATATCTTTCAGCTGGGGGGTACGCTGTGCATCGATGATTTGATGGACTTCTGTGGCAAAAGGAGTTCCGCATTGCGGACATTGAATCTGGGTTTGCATTTAATTCCTCAGAACTTAAAGTTGACCGTGCAAGACTAAAATGCATCGCACGATGTTCGACAGTTGATCATTTATGCCTTGGGCATATTATGAACTGGTTGTTTCGTGAATATTTGGGAGTGAAAAAGTAAAACTGGTGCCGGTGGGCCCCTTTTCAGGGTCGGTATTGCTATTAAACCAAATTCGGCCGTTGTGGGCTTCAATAATGGCCTTCGTTAAAAACAAGCCTAGGCCAGTTCCTTCCGTTTTGCGACTAAGATCATTATCTAGTCGCGAAAATTTTTGGAAGATACGATGCCGCTGATGATCGGGGATTCCAATCCCATGATCTGTAACGGACACCGTTACAAAGCGCTCGTCGTCTTCAATTGTACCACTGATCTGAACCGGTCCACCGTTGGGGGAGTATTTGATCGCGTTACTTACCAGATTATTGAGCACTTGGGTCATCCTGCGTTCATCCGCATGGATTTCGGGGAAATTGTCGGGAAATTCTACTGAAAACTCATGGATGTCTGTTTGTGACTGGAACTTTCGTGCGGTTCGCTTGGCTGTAGATTTTAGACAGGTATGATCTTTTAGGTTCAAACTAAATGTGCCCGATTGAAGTTTTGAGGCCTCTAGCAAATTATCAATTAAATCAGTTAATGAATCCGCTTCTTCTTCGATGACGCTCAAATATTCATTGCGCGTCTCAGTTGTCCATTTCGCATCCGGCCGTTTTAATGTCCCCGCATATCCTTTGATAATCGAAACCGGGGTTTTTAGCTCGTGACTGACCACAGAGATAAATGTTTTTTGCAGTTCTTCTTCTCGTCGATGCTGGGTTAAGTCACGGACATTGGTGATGACATTGAGCAGTCTGCCGCGTGTATTCCGTAGCGGAGAATAGGTGATGCCTAAGCTAACGATATCCCCGTTGGTCGTTTTGATATCCCCTTCAACGTATAAATTAGCTGACCCCGGCATCGGCCACCCATTTTCTACCGCCTCTTTTAGGTCATGGTCTGTACGCAGATTGACCCAGTGAATGACATCATCATGCAGCCGGCCGATCGCTTCACTCGCTTTTTTGCCCAACATATTTGCCAGCGCCCGATTAAATGATTGAATATTCATTTGTGGATCAAGGATCATAATCCCATCGGCGCTATTTTCTAAAATCGCATTTAAACGGTGTTTTTCAGAGTTGACTTGTTCATAGAGTCTTGCGTTTTTAACCGCGATAGCTGCTTGGTCTGCAAAAGCTTGGAGAAGCTTGCCCGCATCGTCACCAAAAACAAAATTCTGCTCTTGAAAGACATAAATCATCCCCGCCACAATGTCCCCTTGTTGCATGGGTAAAATCAAGGTTTGGTTAATGCCCAGCTCGCTTTTTAGCTCTTTCGTTAATTGGGTGACCACGCTATCAAGCTCTGTCGCGACATCTTTTTCGTGACCCGGCACATAAGGAAAGCCGTTGACCAGATCTGAATGAGAGTAGAGCATCTCGCTGGGAACGCCTAAGGCTGCCGCCACGCGAAAAACCGATTCATCAGGATCAGAAAGCACGATGATGCCCGCTCGGCCGCCAGCAAACTCAACCGATGCTTGCAAAATAATGCGCAACACATCAGCAAGGTCTAACTCGGCTGAAAGGGCACGACTAATAGCCAGTAGGTATTCTCTTTGGCGAACACGGATATCGATTAAACTTTTAGACATTGGGCTGATTGTAGCCCGATTTAGATTAATCTGGCGTTTGTGTTTGTCTGAATTTAATACAAAAAAGAGTAAATATTCAGCTTCATCGTGATTCTGAGGCAGTTTGACAAAGGTTGACGCAAGAATATCTATTGAAGGGCGGTTTTTCTAAAAATTGTCCCTATCAAGAGAATACATTGGCTCTGTTGCATAAGATCTAAAAACTAGGGTGTAGGGGTCAGTATCCGGCCGGTTTCAAGCCGGTTTTTAGCACCTGCCAATAAGCTCCCATCCGCTGTTTGCGTAGATCCCGTTTGTGGCCGACTACCCATTTCGCCCCTTCCAATAAAAGCTGAAAGACGAAGTTCTTTATGAGCGCAATACGGATTAACCCAGAGGCCCAAGCGCCATGGTACTTGCGAAAATAGCGCAATTTTGCACGATTAAAGTTAATGTGGCGCAACGTTGAGGCTTGGTCTGAACTGGCCCCCATGTGGTGTATGATTTCGGCCGAGGGGAACCACAAGATTCCAAACCGATTATTTTTTATCCGTCTGCACCAATCGAGTTCTTCAGAATACATGACGTAATCTTCGTCCATTCCGCCCGTCGCTTCCACTGCGGCCCGACTGGCAAACATCGAGGCTCCCATCACCCAATCAACCAAACATGGCTGATCGTCATTTTTATCGGTCATCCTGTACCGATTAATAATCTGCTTTGGGGCCAGCGGTTCAAACCAAGTGCTTTCAAACATGCCGGTCATAACGGTTGGAAAGCGACGGCGTGAAGATTGAATGTCCCCATTTGGAAAGAGGAGCTTGGCGCCAATCATCCCCAAGCTTGGTTCAGATTCTAATCGGGTTAACATCACTTGCAGTGCATCGCCCACAATTTCAGTGTCTGGGTTTAATAGGTAAATGTTCCGGCCGACTGCAGCTTGAATACCGATGTTGTTTCCGGCAGGGAAACCGACATTCTTCTGCATGTCAAACAGTTTGACTTCTGGGTAGTGGGTTCGCACCATCGAACAGGTGTCATCTGCTGAGCCGCTATCGACAACGATAACCTGCAAATTTAGTTGGGATGGATTCTCAAAAATCGATTTTAGGCACGCCTTTAGCAGTTGACTCACGTTCCAACTGACGATAATGATTGAAATATCAACCGATGGATCAACCGGTGCCGGTTTGACCATTTCCCCATTATTCCCCATAGATCTCTGCCCGGCCGAACAAGCACGCACTATTTTCTGTTGTTATATTTCGAAATACTTCAGCTGAAATGCCACGAAGTTCTGCAATGTAATCTGCAATATTGGCGACATAGGCCGGTTCATTTCGTTTTCCCCGTTTGAACTGCGGGGCTAAAAATGGTGCATCTGTTTCTACCACAATACGGTCTAACGGAATCATCTGTGCAATGGTGCGCAGCCAGTCATTTTTCTTGTAGGTGATAGGGCCGGTAAAGCCCAAGAAATATCCCAACTCAATCGCCTGCCAAGCTATTTCTTCTGTATCTAAAAATGAGTGTAGAACACCTGGTTTTTCAACCTGCTCGGTCGTCAGCGAGGATTGCTTCAGGCATTCAATGACATCGCTACCGCTTTCACGATTGTGAATGATAACCGGCAACGCGAGGTCGAAAGCGAGCTCTAACTGTTGGGCAAACGCATCTTTTTGTACCGCCTTCGGTGCTTTGTCCCAATAATAATCTAGCCCGATTTCGCCAATGGCGACCACAGAGGGGTGCTCGGCGAATTCTTCAATTTGATAGAGCCAATCTTCGGGCAAGTCTACGGTAGAGTTCGGGTGTATCCCCACAGCCGTATACAGATGATCAGGATAACGATCAGCAAGCTCAAGTACGGCCGGTATTTTTTCTAAGTCGACCGATGGGATGACAATATGACTCAGCCCCGCATCTAGCGCACGTTGTATTGTGGCGTCACGGTCTTCATCGAAGCGGTCAAAGTCTAAATGACAATGTGTATCTACAAGCATAAAAAAAGCGGCAGGTCCAATCGGATACCTGCCGCTCTATTATCTATTTGGCTGCCGCTTTTTGCCAGAAGTCACATATCGTAACTGATCTGGGTCAACAAGCGGTTTAGCTCAACCCTGCGATTTTCATCCCGTCAGCCAAAATCGCTTGGACTTTGTCTTCGTGGGTTGTTTCACAATACACACGGATGATTGGTTCGGTACCGCTAAAGCGGATCAAAAGCCAGCCACCGTCTTCCATGATAAATTGATTGCCATCAACTGTGACTTTGTCTACAACGTTTAGCCCACCGATCTTGGCCGGCATCGCTTTGCCCACTCGATCTAAGATCGCTGGTTTATTCGCTGCATCAAAACGGCTGTCAATACGATCGTAAAAGTGTGCACCTACTTTTTCAAATAGGGTGTCTAGCAACTCAGATGGTTTTTTGCCCGTTTGTACCATCAAATCAAGCAAAAACATTCCGGCAAGGATGCCGTCGCGTTCTGGTACATGTTGGCGGAAGGCGTAACCGCCGCTCTCTTCACCACCGATCATTGCGCCAACTTCCATCATTTTAGGAGCGATATATTTAAAGCCGACACCAGTTTCATGTACTGGTACACCGTATGCTGCACCCAATTTGTTCAACATTTTGGTTGTTGAAATGGTTTTGACGATGGGGCCGCGCTCGCCACGCACTTCTAGAAAGTAGTAGCCCAACAGACCGTAAACGCGCAATTGGTCGATGAAGTTTCCGTTTTCGTCTCCAAAACCTACACGATCCGCATCACCATCATTGATAATTGCGACATCTGCGCCGATCTTTTTAACAAAAGAAAGTCCATGATCAACATTTGGAATAATCGGTTCCGGCCGAGACATAAATGGAAACGATGGATTGCGTTCATTATGTACTTCGGTAATTTTGGTTTTGCCGCCCCCTAATAGTTTAGGGAACCAGCCCGCACCGTTACCCCACATGCAATCAACTAAAACATTGAAACCTGCATCTTTGATAGGCGCAAGGTCAATTAATTTAGCGATTTGGACTTCATACGCTGTAAATGCGTTGAACTTTGTAACTAGATCATCAGTCATCGCGTCATCGAGATTCATTCGATTAACGCCAGCCATGTCTTCAGGGATCAGGGATTCGATTTTCTTTAGCCCCGCGGGTGCAATTGCGCCACCAAATGGGTCGCGAACCTTAAAGCCGCAATCATAAGGTGGATTATGGCTTGCGGTGATGTTAATGGCACCACCGGCTTCCTTGTCGACGACTGCGTGTGAAATTGTTGGCGTCGGGGTGTTGCGCTCAGTTAGCCAAACATGAATTCCGTTGGCTGCCAAAACTTCGGCGGTTGCAGCTGCAAAATCCTCCGCCTGGAAACGCTGGTCGTGACCGATGACGATTCCTTGGTCGGCGAGACCTTCTTGCTGTAAATAGTCTGCAAAACCTTGCGCGCAGCGGCGAAGATTGTCGAACGTATAGTCTTCGGCAATGCGGCCGCGCCAGCCATCGGTTCCGAATTTGATTTTATGCATATAATTTACCTCGCGAGTAGCTATCTACACTGGATGTGTTCGATAATGAGATGTGGATAATTTTAATTTTGTAGTAGACACTTGGCTGATTATTATCAGCTTAACTATTTGGATTGGTGATTTCGGGATATCCCACTTCATTTAGCACATCGTAGATCGGATTGACCGTAACCATGCGCATACCACCAAACCACCATTCGTCTCGCTTGCCTCTAAAAAACAGCCTATCTTTTGAATGTCTGCCTTCTATAGGAATCAAGATTTTTGTTGGGTTTCCGGTTCGAAATAAAGTGTTAAAGCTTATTGGACGAGGATAGTGGACCTCAACTACAAAGGATTTGGTTTCGTAGTCTTCGATTGTCGTTGCAGACAAACCGATCGGCACAAGATCTGTATTGTCCAAGTCTGAAATTGATTCGTTTATCGCATCCGCCAACAGCTGGAATTCGCTGTGTTCGGCCGTAATAATTTTACGTTCGCCATAATCAGAAATGATGATCCGGGTCGGCTTGTCAAATTCTGAGTTCGGCAAAAACCAGCGGAGGTTGCCTGTGTTGGTTGCGATAATGATGTAAAAGATGCTAGCGAATGAAAAGACTGTAACAAAGAGGAGGGTAAACAGGTTGGGTTTACGAGATTGTTCCATAAATTATTTTTAAGTCTTACAAGGATTGTGGCACTTCCTGAAGGAGTGTCAATTACTCTTTAGTCATCCCTGTTATTTTTATTGAAGCTTTCACAGTGATTGGGCGATTGAAAGTTGCTTTTGGCGTGTTTGAAGACTTGAATAGAGGCGACCCTGTGAAATGCTTACTCAGTGTAATATTTCGCAGAATAGCTGTGACAAATAGTCTGACAATGGTAGGCGATTAAAAACTTCTTTGGAGTTAGTCTATTGATTAAACCGCCAAGGGTTTTATAAATATCTGTAGGTTGTAAAACAAAAAAAGACCCTGATTCTCAGGGTCTTTTTGAATCGGGTATATAAGTATACGGATTTTAGATCGGAGTAGTTCCAGTTTCAAGCATTTTCATATCTGCATCAACCATCATGGCGACCAGTTCTTTGAAAGTGACTTTTGGTTCCCAACCTAATTTCTTTTTCGCTTTGGCCGGTGTTCCTACGAGCAGGTCTACTTCAGCCGGCCGCATGAATTTCGGATCTTGAACAACGTATTCTTTCCAGTCTAAGTTTAAATGACCAAACGCTTCATCCAAGAATTGTTCAACAGAGAAAGTCTCGCCCGTTGCTAGGACAAAATCATCCGGGGCATCTTGCTGTAGCATGCGCCACATGCCTTCAACGTAATCGCCTGCAAAACCCCAGTCACGACGTGCGTCTAAATTGCCTAAGCGCAATTCATTTGCCATTTCTAATTTAATCATGGCCGCATGGTAGGTGATTTTACGGGTTACGAATTCAAGGCCGCGTCGTGGTGATTCATGATTGAACAAAATACCAGAGCAAGCATATAGGTCATAACTTTCACGATAGTTGATGGTGATCCAATGACCATAGAGTTTTGCAACCCCATATGGGCTGCGTGGGTAGAAGGGGGTTTCTTCTCGCTGTGGTACTTCGACTACCTTGCCGAACATTTCGCTGGTGCTAGCTTGGTAAAAGCGGATGTTTTTGTCGACGATACGAATCGCATCTAACATGCGTGTTACGCCAAGGGCGGTTACATCGCCTGTGAACACCGGTTGGTTAAATGAAGTGCCTACGAAAGATTGTGCAGCAAGGTTATAGACTTCATCTGGCTTATGCTCTTCAAGGATGTGAATAAGCGAAATTTGATCACATAAATCTCCAGGAACAAGTGTGATTTGATCTTGGATATGGGCGATACGATGAAAGTTGAGCGTACTGGTACGGCGAACCATACCGATAACTTTGTAGCCTTTTTCTAAAAGTAATTCTGCGAGGTATGAGCCGTCTTGGCCAGTGATCCCTGTAATTAATGCTGTTGGCATATTTTCTCCAAAAATGTAATTTTTTTGTTAGTTTGCGCGAAAGCTAAATGCTTCAGCAGCTGAATGTTTTAACCCTGTCACCATGATCGTGGGTATTGAAATTTAATAAAATGTAAATCGATCTCAAAATGATGGTGATAGGCTCGGTTAGCTTTTCAAGCGATTATTGTGTTATGGTCAAGCTTCCGTTATAGATGAATGGATTGAGTCAGCTTTAAGAAGCGTTAGATGAGGCACACGCTACTGATGGTTAAACGTGACTGACTTGAACAAATTTAAATTGAGTCTTTATTTTATGGGATTGATTTTAATCGGTTATGGGAATAACCACTATGAAAGGTTACCAACCTTATCTGAATTATAACCTTTCGAGTTGCTTGGGTAAAACATTTGGGAAAAACAATCGGTTAAGCGATGGTGAAAAGAATGAGAATGACCGAATTCATCGGCCTAATCAAGTATAATTTCGCTTTTAAATGATTGAAAGGTGATCCCTGAAGAATAAATCCTAATTAATTTTCGGTTTTAGGGGTTTATATTAGGCGATTTAAAATCTTGCCTTGAAAAATGTTTTCCTTGCAATCGACTAAAAGGTTCTAAGGACTTCTTCTATGACAGATATGACAGATGGTAATGGTTCGGACGTAGTCAAAGAAAGTAACGTTATTTCGGGTACAAAAACGGCCGGCAGCAAACAGGTCGCTGGCAAGGTTGAGCAATCTGACCAGCCGACAGTCATTGTTCAACAATCTAGCAAGCAAAGTTTTTGGGTTTTGATGGCGGTCGTGACCGGCTTTATCTTGCCGGTGGTCGCGTGTGGCTTAACGGCCGGATTTGTGTTTTTTGCGGCCGGTGTTGGCTCCGCTTTTGGGGGAACGGCAGCTGGAATTGATGCAGGGTCTGGCCCCGCCGTTGCTGTGGTGAGGGTAGAGGGTGCAATCATCGGTACCGATGATACCAATTATGTTGCTGGGGCTGGCAGCGGAACCGTCATCGCCGATTTAAAATCGGCCGAGCAAAATGACGATGTAAAGGCGATTGTTTTGCGCGTAGACAGCCCTGGGGGGACTGTTACCGGTTCAGCTCAAATTCATGAACATATTCGTGATAACGTGAGTAAACCGGTGATCGTGAGTATGGCATCGACAGCGGCCTCTGGTGGCTATTATATTTCGGCCGCAGCTGATTACATTTTCGCACGTGCAGATACAACCACCGGCAGTTTGGGTGTGATTGTGAGTATTTTTAATGTCTCTGAGTTGATGGATGAATGGGGGGTTGATGTTGTAAATCTGGCCAGCGGCCCGAACAAAGCGATCGCAAGCCCTTACGACGAGATGACACCAGAGCATTTAGAGATTTTGCAGGTGTTCATTGATGAAAGTTATGATCAATTTGTAAATATTATTGTTGATGGACGTGGTTTAGAGGAAGCTGCGGTGCGTCAATTGGCGGATGGTCGAATTTATAGCGGCCGTCAAGCGCTCGAATTGGGATTAGTTGACGAACTCGGTAATTTTGCAGATGCGATTGCGCATGCGGCCGATGTTGGTGGAATAACCGATGATCCTCGCATTATTGAATACGAACGTGTTCCTGGATTTGAAGATTTAATATCTACCTTTAGTCAGGCACAAGGACGTACCACCGCAAGTGAAATAAAATCTACAATCGAAGAGTACGGTTTGCCGAAAGTTGAATATCGGTACATGGGGCCTTAAGTTTTTGTTGGTTAGTT
>JAHDEB010000121.1 GCA_020629055.1 Chloroflexota bacterium | reverse complement strand
ATTCAGCATGGGGTGTTTTTTGGCCGGGATGCAGGGTAGACACAGCTACGGCCGTTCGTTTTGAGCCAGAATCAGCATAGTCTAGCAGTAGGTTTCGATTATTTTGTTTGTTGCTCATCGGGTTGCCTCATCAGTTTTTGAGCCATTGTCCAAGACAAAAAAGTTCTTTCAAAATAATGGGGCTGTTTCTGAGGAAATTTAGACTTTTCTACGCTTTTGCAGGGTACAGGAGTTACTTCTGCGAATTTAGGAAGTCGGTCACCGAATCAAAAAGGGCGATTGATTCAAGATTCAGTTGGCTCGGGTCAAAGTCCGCCACAGCTTTGGCCACCGCATCACCTTGCCAATACCCTTCCCCGAAATAGGGGGTGGAGTAAAGCGCTTCTTTATCTAAGTCTCCCCAATAGGTACCAAACAGCACGTGCATTTTGTCTGCGGCCGATAGTTTTTCAACCGGCTTGACCTTGTACATCGAAAAGCGATTGATCAGCACATCGATATCTGGGGCATCAAACTGTCGGTCCCCAACGATGATGTCTGAAAAGTGCTGTAAATTGACAATCGTATTGTTTGCGTTGCGCTCATCAACATTCCAGAACTGGCTAATGTTTAGTGTGATCATTTCATCCTTTTTCAAGGACATGATTTCAGCCAAGATAATGTCAAGCGGCCGGAAAAAAGTTTTGTAGGAATCGTAGGTTTTTAAAAAGTCACCAAATTGAAAGAGCCGTGTGAGCGCCGTTTCTTTGTTGACAACGAGAGAAACAAGGGTCCCGTCTTCGCCCCAATCTTCAAACTCTAAGTCTGAAGGGGCAAAAATAGGTAACCAGTTGATCGGGATTAGATTGTTGGCTTCAATTTCTGTATTCCAGCCGATGTGCAGATTCGTGCGATTTCCCATAATTGGCGCGGTGTGGTGAAGGGGTTAGTAAGTTTTGCCGATTATCCCAAGTTTCTCTGGAAATGGTGTAAAAAACCACTCAGTTAGGGGAAAATTAACTCGATTTTGTCAGAGCGTACACGGCGGTACGGGCGCGCCATCGGGCGCCACGATCGATTTTTTGGTTCCCTTCGAGATAAACACGGTTGTCGATTTCGACACCGATCCACTGTGTTAAATCTTCAAAATCAGATAGGGTGAATAGTTGCCACCGTTTCTCCCCATCCCATTTTTGCTCAAAATCTGGAAATTGGGGTACGCGGCCGGTCATTAAAAATTCTAGCCGACAGCGCCAATACCCCCAGTTTGGGACGCTTACAATGGCGCGGGTGCCGACACGCAGCATTTCGTTTATGACAAAAGATGGGTTGTTTAAAAACGGCAATGTTTGGCTCAGAATAACAATGTCCAAACTCGCATCTGGGTAGTCGGCCAGACCCTCTTCAATATTTCCTTGGCGTACGCTTAAGCCTCGGCGCACGCAGGCCAAAACCCCCTCTTCACTTAGCTCAATGCCACTACCGCGCGCCTGTTTATGCTCAATCAGGTACGCGAGTAATTCCCCATCATCGCAACCTAGGTCAAGGATGCGGGCGTTTTCCGGTATAAATTCTGCGATTGTTAGTAAGTCGGGTCTTAAAATCATTTGGTTCCCGCCAAAATTTCTTTTTCTAGTCGCCCCAAGAAGCTTTGCAACAAGCCGGTCATTGTGTCTACTTCAAGCAAAAAGGCATCGTGTCCCCACTTGCTTTCGATGTCTAAATAGGTTACATCTGCCCCAACCACGGTTAAGGCACGCACCAGTTCTTTGCTGTGATAGCTGGGGTACAGCCAGTCACTGGTAAAACTAACGACGAGATAACGTAAGTTGGTCGATTGGGTAAAAGCGGCCGCTAAAGTGCCTGACGGTTGGGTCAGGTCAAAGTAATCCATCGCTTTGGTGATGTACAAGTAGGAGTTTGCATCAAAACGGCTGGTAAATTTACTGCCGTTGTAGCGCAGGTAGCTTTCAACTTCGAACTCAGTTTCAAACTCGTATCCATATTTTTCTAGGTTGTGCAGCCGGCGGCCGAATTTTTGATGCATCGATTCTTCACTTAAATAAGTGATATGACCCACCATACGGGCCACCGCCAGGCCGGCATCTGGTGACTCACCCGATTCATGGTAGTCCCCATTGTTCCAGCGGGGGTCTGCATAGATCGCTTGACGGCCGACTTCCCCAAACGCAATTTCCATCGGGCTATGGTGGGTTGTCGTGGCGATCGGTATCGCAGCATGAACCCGTTCAGCATGATGCGCTGCCCACTCGAGCACCTGCATACCGCCCATCGATCCACCCGCCACACACACGAGCTTGTCGATGCCCAAATAATTAATCAGCTCAACTTGGGCACGAACCATGTCTCCGATCGTAATCACCGGAAAGTTCAGACCGTAAGCCTTGCCGGTTTCAGGGTTGATTTCGGTGGGTCCGCTTGACCCATAGCAGCCGCCCACAACGTTTGAGCAAATAACAAAAAACTTGTCAGTGTCAAACGCCTTGCCGGGACCGATGCAGTCGTCCCACCAACCGGCCGTTTGATCATCTTCGGCATGGTAACCGGCCGCATGGGCGCTGCCGGTTAATGCATGGCAGATTAAGATGCCATTGTTCTTTTCTGCGTTTAGCGTTCCCCACGTCTCATAAGAAAGATTAACGGGGGAAAGTGTTAATCCGCTTTCGAGCACAAACGGATCGTCTTTGGCAAAGGTGAAGGTTTGAATGGGAACAATCATTTAGAAAAAAGATAGAGACTGGAGATAGAGGATAGAGAGATGTCCTTATGTGTGTTGTCGCCCTAAATCGAACGACTTGACGTGGGCAACTTCCCTATCTCTATCCTCTATCTCTATCTAAACGCCATTAGGCGGTCAGTGCTTGATCCAGATCCCACAAAATATCGTCCGAATCTTCGATGCCGATGCTTAGACGAACAAAGTCAGGGGTGACACCCGCGTTAATCAGCTCTTCTTCTGATAGCTGGCTGTGGGTGGTGCTGGCTGGGTGAATGGCCAATGACTTGGCATCCCCTACGTTGGCGACGTGGCTAAATAGCTGAAGATTGTTGATAAAGTCTTCACCAGCTTGACGGCCGCCTTTGACGCCGAAGCCCATAATCGCACCGGGCCCTTTAGGCATGTACTTTTTAGCGACTTCGTGGTCTTTGTGGCTGGTCAAACCAGGGTAAGACACCCATTCAACTTGTTCATGGCCTTCCAAGAACTCAGCCACCTTTTGGGCATTTTCAACATGGCGGTCCATCCGCAAGCTGAGTGTTTCTAGACCTTGGATCGTGGCCCAAGAGTTAAACGGTGACTGGCTAGCGCCTAGGTCGCGCAACGTTTGAACCCGTGCTTTTAGGATAAATGCAGCCGCGCCTAGATCAACATATTTGATCCCTTTATAGGCTGGGTCTGGCTCGGTAAAGTTCGGGAAACGGCCGCTGGCCCAGTCGAAATTACCGCCATCAACCAAAATGCCCCCGATCGATGTGCCGTGCCCGCCAATAAACTTGGTCGTGCTGTGGCTGATGATGTTGGCACCGTGTTCAAACGGCCGGCACAAATATGGGGTCGCAAAGGTGTTGTCGATCATCAACGGAATGTTGTGGGCTTTGGCGATGTCGCTGATCTCTTCAAAACGGAAGACCGAAATGTCTGGGTTGCCCAATGTTTCGCCGTAAATCAACTTGGTGTTTGGCTGGATGGCGGCCGCAAATCCTTCAGGATCGTCAGGGCTAACAAACGTTGTTGTAATGCCCAAACGGGGGAACATGTAGTTAAACTGGCTAAAGCTGCCACCGTACAGGCGACTGCTAGCAACAATATGATCCCCTTGTTCTAACAGGGTGAAAAAGGCCAATGACTGTGACCCATGTCCACTGCTGGCTGCCAGGCCGCCCACGCCACCTTCTAAATTTGCTACCCGCTGCTCCAACACGTCGTTGGTCGGGTTCATGATACGGGTGTAGATATTTCCCATTTCTTGCAGCGCAAATAGGTTGGCTGCATGTTCCGTATCTTGGAACTGGAAGCTGGTGGTTTGGTAAATCGGCACCGCACGGCTGCCGGTGTCGATATCTGGGGTGTGGCCAGAATGTAGTTGACGGGTGCTAAACCCTAAGTCACGATCGATATGTTCTATTCCCATTGTATTTCTCCTACTACGCCAATCTGTTCAAACACAAACAATAAAAAAACCCTCTAAACTTGTGATCGATTGATCATAAATCCAGAGGGTTTGAGTTTTGGTTGATGGCTCAACATGCATTGAGCTGACAGTGGGGGCCTGCTGCTTTCATCTTCCAGGATACTCTGACGGATTTAGCACCATTTCCCAAAAAGCGAATTACTCGCGAAATTGTTGGGCGGTTGCTGAGGTTTCAAAGGGCCGTGTCCCTCCACCTCTCTGGATAAAAGTGAATGTCTAAATTTGGTTGGGCCAAATTTAGCGGTGGCGTATTTAATTTTTAGAAGTCGGAATGGTAGTCCTAGAATTTTTAAATGTCAAGAAATACATCGGTTCATCTATTATTTTTAAATGAAACGATGCCTTTGTTTTGTATATGCTTCGTTCGACCGATTATTGTTCAGTCGCTTGGGTCGATTGCAACTCAAAAACGAAACGGCCGTAATGCAATTGACTGTGAATTTTGTGGCTGGTTTTGATATACCTCAAAACCGACCTAAAATAGAATTATAAATAACCAGCCTGTATATAAGCTACGAAATGGAGATGTAAAATGAGTGATGAAATTAAAGCTTCAATGGACGACGGGATGATTACAGACGATGATAAGTTATGGGGGGCTTTAAGCCTTGCAATTCCAATTATCGGAATTATCGCCTTGGTAATGGAAGATAAAAAAGTGCGGCCGTTTATTAAACACGCAGCGGTCAACGGGCTTGCGGTTTCTGTTGCAACCTTTGTTGTAACTCTCGTTCTCGGATTTATTCCGGTCGTTAACTGCATCACCCCACTCATCGGGTTGGGCGTATTTGGCTATATGATCTATTTAGCCGTGACCAAAACGTATAACGGCGAGTATGTAGAAATCCCATACGTTACAGACTTCTGCAAAGATCAGGGTTGGTTATAAGACCCCGGTTAGTCGTTAGAACGTGAATTTTTATTAGCGGCCGAAACCCTGCCTATTTTCGGCCGCTGTCTACACCCCAAAATGGATATCGAAAAACAAATCAAAAAGTTGAAGGATGAGGAAAAAGAGGGCCCTGCTGTAGAATCGATGAAACAAAACTGTCAGCAGGATAATTCTTGGATTGTTCCAGCGATTATTGTGTTTTGTCTGTTTAGCTACTTCACAACAGGCGAGGTGTTTGGTGCGCTCTGGGGCTACTGGTGGCTAATCTTTTTTGTCCCTATGTTTGCAGGCTGGTTTAATCACCAACCCCAAAAAGGGACTTAAGAACTGCGTTCGTAAAGTAAAAAACGCCCCTGCTTGCCCACCAACTGGATACCTTCCATCGTGCGTAAACAATAGACCATTTTTTGCACCAGCCACGCCGGTTGGGCCAGCCCGTCTGCGATATCTTTGGTTGTAAATTGATCGGGCAGATCGGCCGGCAGTAGGGCGCAAATGTCTGCGACCGATTCAAACAGGTGGCTGCTGGCCACATCTAATAGCCGACGTTCTTCGAGACGCCATCGCTTTTGGTAGCGACGGCGTCTTTTTTTTGCCTCAAACTTTCGCAGCTCCTCTTCTTGGGTCATGACGACCTGAAGAGAAAAATTGGGTGATTTCAATAGGTCTGGGAACGATACAAGTTCTTTGAAGACATGATAGACGTTGCCCCGTTTGGGGGACTTGCGTCGGGTTGTTTTGCCAAGAATGCCCAACTTGGGCGGTTGGATGAGCCATTTTTCGGCCGCAATCGGGTAAACAAGGCGGACCTTGTGATTTTTGGTCAGCTTGCGCAGCTTTCTCTTGAGCGGAGAAAAGCCACCGGTCTGAATTTCAATCAGCAGATCGCCCCGCACCACATCGATAAAAAAACCTTCGAGTGGGACTTCGAATTGGTCACCCGGTTCGGCCGCCCACAGCTTAAGGGCTGCGTGTAGCGGCTTTTCGTTTAGGGTGCCTATCCCAGGCTTTTTTTCTGCTGATTCTGAGTCTGTATCACTCATACTTGAGGGCCTATCACTCATACTTGAGGGCCATCATCGGGTCTAGCTGCACGGCGCGAATGGCAGGATAAATGCCGGAAATAACGCCGATCGCCATCGAGAAGACAATGGCGAAAATCATCAGCCAAATCGGGGTGCTAACGGGGGACGGGATCGTATCTGGTGCCCCTTGGCCGATCAGGTAGCTGCGGCCGACGGCACCGGCAACTTGCCCTACACCAGACGCCAGAATAAGCCCTGCTATCCCACCGATGAGGCCGATTACCCCTGCTTCGCCCAAGAAGATAAGCATGACATCCCGATTGGTGGCCCCGACCGCTTTCATCAGGCCGATCTCTCGGGTACGTTCGTAAATCGCCATAATCATCGTGTTGGCGATGCCGATCGCGGCCACAACCAAGGCGATACCGCCGATACAGCCAAAGGCGATTTGCAAGCCGGTGAAGACGACAGATACTTCGCGCAGCATTGATTGCATCGAGAAGGTGCTGTACCCGGCCGCTGTAATATAACTTTCAACCGCAGCAACTTGCTGGGCTGATTCGATCTGGATCAAAACTCGATTGTATCCATCGCGTCGTTCATTGAACTTACGGCCGGTGGCCCATTCATTTATTGCGTGTGCGTCTGCGGCCGTCATAATAATCTGATAGTCGAGCTCGCCACCGGTTTCTTCCAGCACCCCTGCGACCTGAAAGCGGGTGCGCCGCTCGCTGCTTTCCCCATCTTGATTATCTTTCGTGGCGATAAATTGAATCGTTTTGCCGTAAAGGTCGATCTGATCTTCTTCTGAAAGGTGGACAAAGGTGCGGATGTCGAATAACTGTGACGGAATGTCTGAGCCGATGAAGATCTGGCCGTTTGTCAGATTGCCGTTCCCCTCTGCGAGGTCGTATTTCAACGCCTCGATTTGGGTGGGGTCAATGCCGAGGTTGCTTCTTCGACCGTTAATTGAATACCGGTTAACAACAAACTTCCCTTGAGCCTGTAGATCGATCTGTGGGGTCACCGCTGTAACCCCATTTAGATTGCGCCATTCATCCAGCGTCTTCTTCGTGATCGGCTCGACCTCGGTCGATTCGTTGTCAAAATTGAAGTTGTATACCTGAATTTGGGTCAGTTGGCCTATACTGCCAAAACTGGCTGTAACTGTGTCTTGCAGACCGGCGCCCACAGAGACGAGCAAAATAACGGCGAAGGTACCGATGAGGACCCCGGCTGCGGTCATGGCGACCCTGAACTTCATGCGGGCCAGGTTAGAGAAAATGATGCGGGTGAGTTCACGAAAATTCATACGATGTTAGCTCTTGCGCCGTGCGATGCGTAATCCGACAAAAACAACGGCCAAAAGCCCCAGCAAAATACCACCGATCTGGAAGATGCGGGTCGTGGTCGGGTCAGCTTCCCCGTCGATACCAGCACCTGGATTGCCTGGCTCAAAGCCGTCGTCTGGGGCGATCGGATTCCCATTTTCATCGAAGAGCGATTTTGACCCAAAGGAGTCTCCTTCTTCGACGTTTAGCAGCAAAACTTCTTGCACAACTTTGTTTTGGTTTAAGTCATCAAGGTAATTGATACTGATAATTATTTCGGTCGGGCCCGCTTCTTCGGGAACAACAAAGCCATTAACTGAAATTGAGGTGCCTCCACCGAGTGGACCTGAGAAGATGGTGCCGATGGGGCCGGTCACGTCGGCCGGTTTCGGATTCACTTCCATGTCGATCGTGTTGACATTAATCGTGTTAGAGCCGATGTTGAAGATCTCAACCGAGAGGTCGAGTGGCTGCCCAACCTGTACAAAGGCCGGTTTGTCGAAGAAGTTGATTTGGAACTGGGGCAAGCGTTCGATCAAAATAGAAACGGAGTAGGGAGATTGAAAGGTCGCACCAGCCCCATCTTCGTAATCAAAGATGAGGGCCATATTCTCGGGTCTAGGGTTGGCCGCACCGGAAACGATAAATTCTTTCGTTAGCTGCATCGATTCTCCAGCCGGAAGGCTGGCGACAAACTCGATGTTGCTTGAATTGATGAGTGCAAAGGGGGCCAAGCTGTCTGCGCTGTCTCCCCCAAATTTAATCATCAGATTTTTAGCATCCGCCTCGCTTTCATTGGTGACGGTCATTCCCATGTTAAACCGGCCGCCTGGTTCGACGAGCCCTGATACAGAATAATCAGAAAGTACGATGCGAGGTTTGGCAGAAACGACCGGGGTCGGTGTCGGGGTTGGCTCGGCCGCGCCTAAGGTGAGCCCGACATTGGCCGTGCCGTTGTAGCTGCGGCCGTCTGCGTCTAGCCAGGTTAAGGCGACAGCGAGATTATACTGCCCACCGGCCAAACTATTGAGGGCGATCAGCGGTACGGCGACTGTGACGGCGCCTCCTTCAGCATCATCAACCAGTTCGATGAATTGGCTGTTGCCGGTCCCAGCTGGGACCGCTACATCGGGTGAGTTAAATGTGACTTTGACATTCTTCGCGTCCCGGCCGCCGATGTTAACCAGGTCAAACGTCAGGATAAACGAGTCACCTGGCTGAATCGGATTGCGATCATAGCTTGTGTTTTGCACAAGCAAATCAGGTGCGGTTAACGTGGTGCTGGCGCCACCGGTAGATGGGCGTGGTGTGGGGGTTGGTGGAATAAAGAGTCGTAGCCGACCACCTTCCCATGTGGCGCTATCGCCGCCTCGAATCACTTGAAGCTGATAGTCGATGGGAGGATAGTCGGGCGGAATCAGGGCGGTGAGGGTGCTGGGGCCGACATAGCTGGTTTGCAAGACACCTGCGCCTACAAGTCTGACGGCGGAATCGGCCGTAAAGCCGGAGCCAAAGACGGTGATGGTTGTGCCGGTGTCTCGGTTGACTTCGGCCGGTTCAACCCCACTGACCGACAATCCACCGGGACTGGGGGTATTGGTGGGGCCAGGGATCGGGGTCGGAGCGGCTGGGGCTGTAATGCTGACGGTGCCGTCCCACAGGGCCGCATTGGTGCCATCAGACACCTCGATTTGGTAGCTGCCGGTGCCGACACCGGCCGGAACGATGGCAGTAAGGGATGTGTTGTTGATAAAGGTGGTGGACAAGATGCCAAAGCCGATCATGCGCACATAGCTTTCAGCCGTAAATTCGGTGCCGAGTATCGTTAAGGTGCCACCGGTCTGCTGAGAAATCGTGGCTGGCTCGACAGTTGAAATGGTTAGGGCTTGGGCTGCGGCCGGGTTGGCTTCAGCCAAACGGCCACCCACAAGCGGTTGATCTGGCGTGGGTGTTGCGGTCGGATCGGTTTGGGCATAGGTTGGTGCGGTGCTGAGAAATAGCAGAGCCATGATCAAAATCCAGACCGATAAAGTTGACGATTTTAGAGTTTGTTTCATCTCTTTTTTCCTTTTTAAAGTGGCACTATGCCTCTTCCATTATGATTTTCCCATCCATGATGCGGATGAAGCGGGTAACCAATGACAAAAGTGATTGATCATGAGTCACCATGACGATGGTGGTCCCTTGGGCGTTTAATTCTTTTAAAATGTCGATGACTTCTAACCCGGATTTACTGTCTAAGTTTCCGGTTGGCTCATCGGCCAAAATGATTTTGGGCTGATTGACGAGAGATCGGGCGATGGCGACACGCTGTTGCTGCCCGCCGGACAATTCGGTCGGTTTATGATCGACACGATCACCCAAGCCGACCGAGCTGAGCAGATCGACCGCACGGCCGCGCCGTGCAGATGGTTTTGAACCGGCAAAGACCATCGGGAATTCGACGTTTTGGCTGGCGGTCATGCTGGTGATGAGGTTGAAACTTTGGAAGACGAAGCCGACGGTGCGTTGACGAAACTTGGCAAGGTCGTTGTCGTCCATCGCCGTGATTTCGTCACCGCCGACGATAATTTGCCCGCTCGTCGGCCGGTCCATTCCGCCAATGAGGTACATGAGGGTTGATTTACCAGAACCGGACGGGCCGACGATGGCGACAAATTCCCCTTGATTGATTTCGAGGCTAACGCCGTCTAAGGCTTTGACCGTTTCTGTCCCCATTTGATAGTGACGGGCCAGATGGTTGACTTGAATTAAAGAGTCTTTCATTCTTGCTTGTGCCAGTTTAGAACGCAAGGGAGCCGGTGAGGCCTGCGATCCCGGCCATGATTAAGATGCCCAATAGCCATGGGATTAGCACAATCGCAATGGATTTGCGCCAGTTGATTTTGGCGATGATCATAACGCCTAAAATGAGCAGCAGCAGCCGCCAAATGTAAAACGGGTCGACCCAGCTCGCTAGTGAAAAGAGGGCCAGCGACCCACCTGTGGGAGGGGTAAACGAAGCAAAGTCTTCTGGTGAAGAAGGGGCAAGGAGCGCAGCGGCCGGGTTGGTCATAAACGAGGCGGCCGATGTTAATAATGGCTGAATACCACCCGCGATAAGCAGGTAGATGCCGCTTAGAATCGATTGAATTGCGATGGGGATAGAGGCCCAAATGGTGAGACGCCACAGTTTGCCAAACTCTGTCCGGCCGCCAAACATGCTGACAAATAGCAGAATGATTCCGGCCCAGATTAGCCACACAAGAATCAGTCCAATGATGATACCGATCAGGCCAAGCCAAAATGTGAAGGCGGGTGTTGAGGCTTGAACCTGGGCTATTTCCTCTTCAGTTAATTCAATCCCAGGTGGCAATTCGGGGCCGGTGGCTTTAAATTGAGCGATCGTACGCTGAATAATAATGGTTTGGGGAAACGCAACTGCGATGATCACGAGTAGTGCGGTTAAAAGCCAAATCCTTGATTTATGATCACGAATGATTTCAAATGATTTTTCGGGGGCGATGATGGTGTTGATTAGGCGTTTGCCCCACCCTTGGGTCTCCACAATTTCTGGTTCGGTTGGGGAGTCTGATTCAGCTAATTCAGTCATCCTAAAAATTTCCTCCGATTGGTTAAGTACTTGTCACTTTACAGCGTCCTAAGAGACTGTTTGGTGATTGACTTTCAGACAGGATTTACAAGATAAACAGGATCAATTAACGGGAAAACATCATCCTGAAAATCCTGTTGGCCTGTCAAAAGAACCTGTTTTTCGATTTGTCAGACAGTTTCTGATTTTATCAGCGACAGATGTGAGAGCGTGACGGTTTGTCGATGGAACACCTTCATTGTACATAGTTTACTTATGCATTTGCCTAATTCAAAATATAGTGCGAATGGTCTGGTTGTTTTACGATCAATTTCGCAGTCGGTTCAAGAGCGGCTGGAGATTAATTTTACGCCAGTCGGGTATGCGGGTGCCTCGATGAAAAATCCACCACTCGATAAGCAGGGCGACAAAGGCGATGATCGCCAGCCATATCCAAAACTCATACCGGCCGATGTCGTCTCCAGCACCAGCTGAGATTTCGGTGGCGCCCAGCGTTAAACCTTCGGCCGGTCGTATGGCTGATTCTTGGGGGGCGAACAGATTCACCGCGAATGCACCGGCCGTTTGTATATCTTCACCCTCAACCAGACCAACAACATAAAGGCCCGGCTGATCTGTTTCTGTGAATAAAATTTCACTTTCGCTTGCATTGGCCGTCCATGAAGTTTGATCCGGTTTTTGTACAACGATGCCGGTTGACGTTGCCCCAGGGACTAAGGGGACCACATCACCGGGTTGCAATCCATCAGGGACGCGAAACGCCCGGCCGGGGTTTAGCCAGTCGGTTAAATTTGACATCAGAATGGGGAAAGTGACCTGTAGCGGTAGATCTGAGTCTTGTAACGCAAATGAAACGATGGCGATGCGCTGCCCATTTTGCTCGCCGGTTAAAATGAGTGGGCCAGAGGCTGATTCAACCAGTGATTGCGCCCAGGGGGCTTCAACCGTTTTCATTTGGCGAATACTGACCCCAGACCAGTCGACAAATTGGAGCAGTGGGCTGTCTGTTAGCCGTATGGCGGCGGTGTTTTGGGTACCGGTGACCACGGCGGTTGTTTGAATCAGGGCGGTTGGGCTGGGGTCTAGCGGTGGGTTGATGATGAGCATGTCGGCGGCCGGAAGCGGGTCTGGCAGGCGGGTTCCATCAAACACATAAAGGTCAAACTGATTGGTAGCAATCGATTCACTCAGGTCGGTGTCTGTTGGGGTTTTAAAAGATTCGAGGCCGGGGAGTACCGAGAAAATCTGCTCGATAAAAATGTTGCCATCGGTGACTAAAAGCGCTTTGCTGGTTATGCCCCCTTCATGCACGGCGATGGCGGTGTTATCGACTTCTAGATGGTCAAATTCCGCACTTGAAATCACCGCTTGCACAATCGACAGATCGTCACCCAAATCCCATGTGAGATCGACCGTTTCCCCTGCGGGGACAAACAGTTCACGGGCATCAAATAGTTGACCATCGATGCCGATGCTAAGAATGGCGTTTTGGTTGACGCGGCCGTGATTGGTGACGGCGGTAAACAGCTCGACTTTGTCTTCACCCCGACGGGTGGCGAGAGCAGAAACGGAAAGGTTCTCGCCGGAAACCCCAACGGGGACGTAGGCGGTGTCTGGGGGTAACGGTGGCAGGTCGGCCGGTAGTCCACCATCTGACACGATGATGACGCGCGCATCGCGGAACCCTTGGGCCGCCCCAGACGCGAGGGCGAATGCGGCTCCCCAGTCGGCCGGGGCAGAGTCTGGTTGGGCCGATTCGATAACTTCAAACAGCCGGTTTTTGTCGCCGGTCGCGGCCGCCAATACTTCCGGGACCGCTCCGACTTGGATGATCGTCATCTGATTGCCGCCAGATAGTGAGCGAATGAGCCGATTGACTTCGTCTTTGGCTGCGTCAAAACGGGTGGGGTAATTTGAAACGTCGGCCGTGTCGGTCGCCTGCATCGAAGGAGAGCCGTCGAGCAGAACCACAACGCTGCGATTGACCACGCTGGGAATGCGTAAGTACGGCCGAGCGAGGGCCAAGACGAGCAGCCCCAAAATAAACAGCTGTAGGAACATGAGCAGGTTACGGCGTAGTTTTTGCCACAGGGCGTTCGCTTCTCGGTCTCGGGTTAGTTGGTTCCACAACATGGTCGAGCTGACGACAACTTCTTGGCGACGCAGGCGCAGCATATACATGATGATGATGGGGATCGCCAACAGACCAAGCAGGAGGAGGAGCGGGGTTAAAAACGCCATCTAGGAATGATAGCGGATGATGTTGTTTTGGGGAACGGGGTTAAGGAAGTTTGAAGGTTATGCTGACCATCATTCCTTAGAGACTGTTTGATAATTGATTTCCAGACAGGATTTACACGATAAGCAGGATCAATTAACAGGAAAACATCATTCTGAAACCCCTGTTTTTCCTGTCCAAGAGTTGTTTTTCTGATTTACAAAATAGTTTCTTAGTTCACAGTGATCGGAAGATATGAATATACCGTCTTGGCGGGGTCGAGCGTGGGAAAGGGGGTAGCCGGTGTGGGGGTTGGGCTGAAAACTTGCCCGGCCGGGGTGCCATCGACAAAGGCTTGGGCCCACAAATCGATCAGTTGAACTTCGCCTGCAGGGGTATGATGCGTTCCGTCGTTGCCGAGCCAATTGCCATTTTCTGTTTCGATGTTGCGCCGGAACGGCGTGTACAGGTCGGGTCCGGGGATTAGTCGGTATCGGGCCGCGATCCGGTCGATGTCGGCCAACACCTTTCTTTTAGATTCGATATCACCAAATCCACCACGGCTTTCATCGGTGTCGGGGAAACGGGCAACGAGTGGTATCCGGCCGTTGGCGATAAGCGCACTGACGGCAGATTCTAGCCGTTCGTCATATTGCGAGACGTTAGAGCTATCAAAGTCAAGCCCGGATGCACCGTCTCCGCTGTCGTTGGTGCCTAGCCCGATCCCCCAATAGGTGATGTTGTTTTGCATGTCATCCATGGCAAATGCATCATAGAGGTCAACTTGGCCGTCCCCGTTGAGCAGGCCGGAAGCATTTTGCCCGGACAGGCCAAAGGTCGCCATGATCAGGTCGTTGCTGTTGCCCCGTTTTGTTTTAACCGCGTGGGAAAAACCGGACAGATTGATCGCGTCAAATGCCCCGGCCGTGAGTGAGTCCCCATACAGGGCAAATGTGTCTGGTCGGCTGGTCGCGCCGCTGTTCGGTCGATAGACACGTATTTCGCGCAGTTTGAAGTCGTTTCCGGCCGCATCTGTGGTGTTCCAAGCCCCGTCTGTGACGAGCATTCTAATCCACCGATAGTTGCCGCTGGGGATGACCATGCGGTGCAGCCGGGCGGAGCGGTCGTTGTCGCTGATGGTGGCGGCTGTCGACCAGTTCCCATCTTGTCCATTGCTGCTGTCGGCCGACACCTGAATTTGATAGTTGGCCGGTATGCTGGTGTAAGGTGAATCGATCGGATACCAGTTGCTGTCTGAAAAGAATTGGAACCAGAGTTCGCCGGTTAGATCAGTTTCTAGATCGATGGCGATGATGGCGCTGGTGCCGATGCTGCTGTCCGCACCAAATTTAGCATCCCCCACATTGTTGACGTTTTCAAAGCCACACACAAAGTTGGTCAAAAAATATTTAGCCTCTAACGCTTCATTTGAGGGCTGCGCAAAACAAAACTCAGATTCTAAGCCGTAAAGATGGGCGAATTTGTTAAAGGCGATATTGGTGAACGGCTCGCTCCCTTGCTCAAAATTAGGGTCGATGGTGTAGACGGTAAACGGGTGGTTGACGGTTTGATTGTCACTTGTCGTCAGAACCAGTTCTCCGGTAGCTGGCGCCGCGGCCGGGATCACAAATTCGACATAGCCGTTTTCCCAAGTGGTGATTGTTGCGGCTGACCCCAAAACGGTAAGCGTACCGGCCGTGGAGCCAAAATCATTGCCAAACACCGCAGCGGTGTAACCGGCGACACCGCTCTGATTGCCGATTTCAATCATGGGGGGGCCTGCATCTACCGTGCGATCTTGAGGCATGGGGGTGGCCGGTTCCTGTTCTTCAGGCTCTGTGGCTGTGGCGGGTGCAGCTGCGACCGCCCCTGTTAATGGGACCTCATCTGTTTGAGACAATGGTGTAACGGGGGCTGCACAGGAGGCCAAAATCGCCACGAGTAAAAAAAGTGTTGCAGCGATGAATAGAGGTTGAACAGGTACGTTTTTGTTGGTTTTCATATCAGGCGTGATGGGATGGCTACAGTCGGGACTGTATCGAGTTGATGGCTGACAGTATAAATTAAATAGGTTGCTGTGTCGCTGGCCCTCATGGGTTACTCAATAGCGTTTATTCAAAAGCAAAGGCATGTATGCCCCTGTTCTCAAGAATGGCCTGCGGAACAGTTTGATTTTTAATGGGAGACGCAGCTTCCGCGGTTGTCGGCCTCGAGCAGCCACATGCGTGCATTCAGCCCGGCCGCTGCATAAGCGTCGATCATCGCTTGGCCGATAGCCACATGGTTTTCGGCCGAAAATGCGATGGTGCTGGGGCCAGCGCCACTAATGGCGACAGCTGCGGCCCCGGCAGTGCGCGCGGCTGAAAAGGCGTCGGCCATACCAGGCACAAGTGGGACGCGATATGGCTGGTGAAGTCGGTCTTGCATTGCGATGTTTAGCAAGCTGTAGTTGCTTTGTTCAAGCGCACGCAGCACCAATGGGACCCGGGCCATGTTAAAGATCGCATCTGCACGGTCGATTTTTGTCGGCAGTGCGGCCCGCGCATCGGCCGTAAACAGTTCGAAGTCTGGCAAAACCAAGGCCACTTTTATGTCGGGCATTACGATCCGTTCGACAGCCAAGACTTCCCCATCGTCCCCCATCGGGGCGAGCACAAGGCCACCAAATATCGCCGGGGCTATATTGTCCGGGTGTCCTTCTATGCGGGTGGCCAACGTAAGAATGCAGTTGTTACCGACCACGTTGCCTAGCAGCGCATTGGCCCCCATTAACCCTGCGACGGTTGCGGTCGAACTGCTGCCCAAGCCGCTAGCGGCCGGGACATGGTTTGTTTGCTCGATGTGGCAGTTGGGGAAGGGTTGGTCAACAAAGTCGCATAAAAACCGCATCGACTGCACAATTAGGTTGTTGCTGTCGGTTGGAATCGAGTCAACCCCTTCGCCGCGCACATCAATGGTCAACTTGTCTGGTTGGGGGGTAAATTTGAATTCATTGCGCAAATTAAGCGCCATTCCCAAGCAGTCGAATCCTGGGCCAAGGTTTGCGGTGGTTGCGGGTACAGATACGGTTATGGTTGACATCGAAAGAATTTTACGAGACGGCAAAAGTGTGTGCCATAATTGTGAGAATAAATAAAAGACGTGGGAGTTAAGCTTGCGCGGCTATTTTAAGGCAGATAAGTGTGGTTCGAAATGGCCCTTGTACGGTTTAATGGGAATAAATGATTGATTTAAACGGCATTCCGCCTGTTTCGCAGAAGAATGTTGCGATTCGGGTGACAAAACAAGCAGAAAGAAAACTTCGCCAAGGGCATCCGTGGCTGTTTGATGGGGGCATTACAGAAGAAAGTTTTTCCCCAAAAAGCGGTGATATCGGGATTGTATTTGATCAAAAAAGAAAGTTTTTGTCTGTAGGCCTTTGTGACCCGGACTCACCGATACGCGTGAAAATGCTGGCGGCCGGTAAGCCTGCTAAAATTACGGCCGACTGGTTTTTAGCACGACTGCAAGACGCGGCCGACAAACGGGCTCATCTGGCGGAAACCGATACTAATGGCTATCGGTTGGTGTATGGGGAAGGGGATTTTCTACCGGGACTCATTATCGATAAATATGATCAGACGCTGGTGATCAAAATCTATTCGGCCGCGTGGTTCCCCCATTTGGCAGCGATTTTGGCCGGATTAGAAACGGTCATGCCGGCCGAACGTTGGATTCTGCGACTGTCCCGCAATGTGCAAGCGGGTGAAACGTGGGGATTAAATGATGGGATGGTGCTGAAGGGGGATGCACCAGATGCTCCCATCCCATTTAAGGAGAACGGTTTAGATTTTGCGGCCGACGTGGTTCACGGGCACAAAACCGGCTTTTTCTTTGACCATCGTGACAATCGGCAGCGGGTGGGCAAGCTGGCCAAAAAGAAAACGGTGCTAGATGTGTTTGCCTACACGGGGGGATTTTCGCTGTACGCAGCGGCCGGTGGTGCCAAAAGCGTGATGAGTTTGGATATTAGTCGGCCGGCGTTAGAGGCGGCCGAGCAGAATTTCGCCTTAAATAAGCATTTGGAACCTGTCGCCAACTGCCGACATGAGACGGTCGCGGCCGATGCGTTTAAGGCGCTTGAGGATTTAGCGACGAGCGGCCGGACGTTTGACCTTGTGGTGGTTGACCCGCCATCGTTTGCCAAAAGCAAAGACGAGGTAGGCGGCGCGGTTAAAGCGTATGCGAAGCTGACAAGGTTGGCATTGGGGGTGTTGGCTGAACAGGGGATGTTGGTGATGGCGTCCTGCTCTAGTCGGGTGTCGGCCGAGCTGTTTTACGAGACGGTGGTGAATACGGCGGCGGAAGCGGGGCGGCCGTTGTGGCAGCAGATGCAGAGCACGCACGCGGCCGATCATCCATTGCGGGACGGTTTTCCGGAAGGGGCTTATCTAAAGTGCTTTGTATTTTCTGCGATTGATTAGTGATACTAATGGAAGAACTCCCTGTTTTAATATTATATGTAGGTGTTGTCGTTGTTATATCAATTGTGGTGCCGCTGTTTCAGCGATTTAAGTCTGATGAGCTGTCAGATAAGCGCCAACTAGATTGGCAGATTCTCGCTTTAGAGAATGGGTTAGATTTTTATGACTCTTCAAAGAAAATTAATCAGTTTCTACGTGCTAGATTACTTCATTTTGACGGATTAAACGGAACCGCTTCGAATGCTTCATATTCACAAACGGAGGAAGCAACAATATATTATTTTGATTATCATCAAACAAAAAATGAAAAAAATGTGCAAGGTAAAATATCCCGATACGACGAAGATTCACAAGGCGTTTGCGTCCAATTTAATCATAGAAGGTATCCTAGATTCCACTTGGCCAAGCCGGCCAAATTTTGGGATTCGGGCTATGTTCAAATCCACCGTTCCCTTTACCCAAAATGGGTTCCCAAATCGGTTCAAATTACTTCAGGGC
>JAHDEB010000120.1:15596-18267 GCA_020629055.1 Chloroflexota bacterium | reverse complement strand
GAGTGCCAGAAAGGGGGCTTAAGAATGACACACTCATACTTAAACTAACATTTATTAGTAATACTACTTGGCTTTCTCTGAATAAGCCCCTCTAGGCGGCTTTTAACCAAAATCGTATCAAGTCGCTATTTGTGAATATCTGATTGCCAAGTAAAATTCAATCATGCTGACACGGCTTAACACAGACGACATCGCCATGCGCGAGCGACCGTCCTACTGGAACTATCTAGTCTCGAGCGTGCTTGGTCGCTTAGACACTGTCCCCCAACGTGCTGGAGATTTCAACGGATCTCTCGCCTATTCCACGCTCTCATCGATCCCTATCGCTCAGGTCGCATCCTCTCCCGTGTATGTCATTCGTCAGCAGTCGTTTGTCGATGACCTAAAGGAAGACTTCTACAAAATCAACTTTATTCGCCAAGGGACCGCAACGCTGGCGCAACAAAACAACACGGCCGAGCTTTCGCCGGGTCAATGGACCATCTACGACAACACACGGCCATACGAGTTAAAATGTCACAGCGATTACCGCCAATTGGTCTTTTTGGTGCCACGACATCAGCTGCTAAACCGTCTGCCAACGATTGATTTGTGGTTGGCACGCCCATTCTCTAGCCAAAAAGGCATGGGAAAACTGCTGTTTGATTTTGTGTCGAACGCTTTGCAAGAAACCGACAAAATATCGGCCGGAGCCCAATCCCACACGGCTCAAATGATGCTAGACTTGCTTTTGTTAAGCTTGACAGAGTCGGCCGACCAGCCATTAACACTCCCCCACCCTACCCGGCTGACCCAGCTAAAACAATTTATCGCTACCCATCTGCATGACCCTGATTTAACGGTTGAAATGCTTGCTAAAAACCTACATTTGTCTAAAAGATACATTCAGAAGCTATTTGCAGACCAAAATAGCACTGTCAACCGCTATATTTGGCAAGAACGCATCACAAAATGCAAAATCGACCTCGCAAATCCGCTTCTCGCCAATATGCCGATACGTGATGTCGCATTTGCTTGGGGATTTCGCAGCAACGCTCATTTTAGCCGCATGTTTAAGCAGGTCACCGGCCAAACGCCCAAAACCTATCGTAGCCAAAACTTACCGATTATTGACTGATATTTTGCGCTCTCAGTCAATAATGCATCATAGCCAGTCTACGATTTAAACCCTCCGTCTCATATACTTTTTGTATTAATTATTTTGACCCCACTTGCTACGAATTGTGTAGCCAATGCGAATAAACGCCTGAAAATTTAACAGAAATAGACAACTCGAAAGGAGATAAAATGGCAGCTAGAACAGCAGAACAAGTCATCCAACGGTTCAAAGATGAGCCCCCTGCCCTTTACCATCGTGGTAAAAAAGTTGAGGACATCACAACAGAGCCTGGGATATCAGGCGGTGTGAAAAGCCTCGCTTCTCTTTATGACCACCAGTGGGAAAATAAAGAAATCGCCCTTTACGAGTCTCCTAATTCGGGTGAAATGGTCAGCAAAACGTTCATGATCCCCAAAACTCGGGATGAACTGGTCAGCATTGGTAAAGCGATGCACCAGCGTGGCGAATTTACCCAAGGGATGATGGGACGCATGCCTGACTACATCAATCGATCGATGGCCGGTTATGCAGGCAGCGCGGATTTTCTGAAGGTGCAAAATAGCCAATTTGCCGACAATATGCGCAATTACCACAGCTATTTGCAAGAAAACGACCTGTCGTTAACCCACACACTCATCAACCCACAGATCAACCGGGCTGTGAGCAGCGCCAAGCAAAAGGACCCGTTTTTAGCCGCCCGCGTGAAAGAAGAAACAGATGCGGGCATCGTCATTCGGGGGGCACGCATGCTTGCCACTCTGCCGATTTCTGATGAGATCATGGTGTTCCCTTCTACCCTGCTGCGCAGCCCAGAGGAAGATGCTCCTTATGCATTCGGATTTGGGATCCCAAACAACACAGAAGGTCTTAAATTCCAATGTCGCGAAACGTTTGACTACAATCGCTCTTCGTTCGACCATCCACTGGGGTCGCGGTACGAAGAAATGGACGCCGTTGTCTTCTTTGATGATGTTTTTGTTCCTTGGGAACGGGTGTTTTTGTATCGGGATGTGGCCACGTGCAATCAAGCTTACGCTGCGACCGGAACGATTTGGCACATGGCTCATCAAGTATTGTGCAAGGCGATCGCAAAAACTGAATATCTACTTGGGCTAGCTTCGTTAATGGTTGATTCGATTGGTATCGAACGGTTCCAGCATGTGCAAGAAAAAGTCATGTCGATCTGGATTAACCTAGAGACGATGAAGGCGTTTCGATTTGCGGCCGAACAGCAGGCTGAGCTCAATGATTTTGGGGTCATGACACCTGCAAAAGATCCCCTTGATGCGGCGCGCAATTTATACCCGAAAATCTATCCGGAGATGATTGAAGTGATCAAGAAGCTGGGCGCAAGCGGATTAGTCGCTATGCCGACCCAAGCCGATCTGAACGGCCCTCTCTCAGAGGAGATCAATAAATATTACCAAAGCGCCCGGCAAGAAGCGGCCGACCGTATCCCCCTATTCCGGCTGGCATGGGACACCGCCCTGTCTGCATTTGGCGCTCGTCAGGCCCATTATGAATATTATTTCTTTGGCGACCCGGTGAGAATGTCGATGGCTTTGTATAACA
>JAHDEB010000120.1:0-15496 GCA_020629055.1 Chloroflexota bacterium | reverse complement strand
TATGAATATTATTTCTTTGGCGACCCGGTGAGAATGTCGATGGCTTTGTATAACAGCCATGACCGCACCGAGTATATGGATACCGTCCGTGACTTTTTACAACGAACCGTTGATGAAAATGAGACGCTTGAGGTTGAAGAAGCTTAGCGCTGACCTCTAATCGATACGAATCGTAATTATTCAACACCTCCAACTATTTTTGCCAGATTGGCCCAGTTTTTAGCGTTTCTTTCCGCAGAACAAAGATCCTTTTGTCAAACTGGACCAATCTGTTGGATAATAACTATAAATCTACATTTAAACGGCCCCGATCATCTGATTGGGGCCGTTTTTGTTGGGCAAAACAGTGAAAATAAAATAAAGTTCTGCCATCTATGAGTACAAAAATGACCCTTGCCAAAAGAATTGAATTCGGCCTTTTTAATGCCGCAAAAGCTGTGTCTAAAATCAGCTACCCACTTAGCTGGGAGAAGCTTGAAATTGATGAAAATCGGTCGCTTTGGGCCTCCTATACACCCGATTACAAGCCATCTGCCAGCTTAAAGGGGAATGATACGGCCGATTTATGCATTATCGGAGGTGGTTACACCGGCATGTCAACGGCTTATCACTTTAGCGAGCGTTATCCCGATAAAAGAGTTGTTTTGCTGGAAGCAAAGTCGTTGGCCAACGGCGCCAGCGGGCGGAATGGCGGCATGATGCTCAACTGGATTTACGGGACCGGCCCGATGAGTGATGAGATGACCGGCCGGGTTTATGCTTCAACAAGTCAAACGATCGATGGGATCGAACAGATCATTAAAAAGCATGGCCTAAATGTTAGTTATCGGCGGGATGGTTGTTTTGAGGTTTTTACAGATGAAGAGCGGGCGATGGAGGCTAAAGCTGAAGTTGAACACCTCAATTCAATCGGGGTACCGATTAAATTCTTGGATGCGGCCAATGTTCGAAAAAAGATCAGCCTAAACGGAATACACGGCGGGTTGTTTGACCCAAGTGAAGGTCAGTTGAATGGGGTTCAATACATTCGGGGTCTACGGCCGGTGCTTGAGGCCCGAGGGGTGCAATTCTATGAAAATAGCCGCGTCACTAAAATCAGTGAGGGTGAAACGATAGAGGTGGAGACACCGAACGGGCTGGTCAGGGCTAAAAACATCGTTTTAGCGTTAAACGGTTACACCGGCAAGCTGGGCTATTTCCGTAAATCATTTTTCCCTCTCCATTCCCATGTCTTTTCGACTCCCCCACTGTCGGCCGAGCAATCTAAAAAAGTCGGCTGGCATGGCTCTGCCGGCTTTTCAGACGACCTAAATCGTATCTCTTACGCTACCAAAACCAATGAGGGACATGTTGTGTTTGGCGGCGGCAGCAATATCTCTTACGGCTACTTGTTTAACAACCGCACAGCGTTTCCTGGCAGTCCAGGTAGCGCAACGGCCGCGTTTGATGATATGCAAAACACAATGGGTCAATATTTAACCGGTACTGGCACCATGCAGCGTGCACACCAATGGACCGGCACGCTAGCGATTTCGATCCGACGAAACTGCTCGATCGGGGTGCGCGGCGACCATAAGAATGTCTATTACGCCTTAGGCTACTCTGGGCACGGGGTTACAGCGGCTAATATGGCGGGTAAAATCATTACTGACATTTATAGCGACAATGAAGATGAGTGGCGCGGTATGCCGTTTATCAATGCTCCCTTTTCCCCTATTCCCTTAGAACCCTTTCGTTGGATGGGTTACCAGATGATGACAAAACTGACGGGCAAATCTCCTCGTGAGCCTCACAGATAGGCTTTCTCCGGGCCTAATTGTCGTTAATCACCTTATGGGTTTTTAGCCACTCCTCCCCCTTTTTGTCTAAGAAGAAATCCATCCAAACATAATACATAACTTCATCTTTTTCTACAGAAACCGAATGTCTTGACCCCAATGGAATGTGCAGCAGAGAGTATTCTGGAAATTCAACCTCGGAATCATCCGCATAGACCATACAGTTGTTTTTCGACAAGCCTAAAAATAGCTGTTCTAACATGGGGTGCTCATGTGCCCCTACTTGATCAGGACCTATCGTTTGTACCGTTCCCATCGCCATTCGTGGGATGATTTTGTTAGGCAGAATTGTACGGCTTACGGTATTCGGGCTTTTAATTTCCTCGGTATAGGGTTGGCAATCTGTGAACTTTGCATAGTAGACATTTTGGGTATGATCGGTCGGGAACTCTATAAGATCTTTCTGATCCTGATCGGTCAATTTGCTAGAGATTTTTAGGTAATGCAGAGTGCTATTCTTTGCGGCCGTAATTGTGATTTTTTCAACGATATTTGGTAAAAAGATCGTTTCTGGCACAATGTCATAACCTTTATCCGCTGCAATTACTGTCCCTGTCCCTTTTGTAAACAAGTAGACCGTTTTATACCCTTGTTGGGAAAGATCGGTCTTTACAACGTCATGCTTAATAGCAAAGTATTCAACTTGAATACCTTCAATTTCATTTTCTAAAACCAATTCAGAATGTTGCTGGATGTTTTCGGGAAATTGAACTTTTAGATTTGCAATTGGGATATTTCGAGCATTCATGATTAACCTGTTTAAATAAGGTAGAGCTTTTGAGCTATCGCTATTATTTGATCGTCTTCGAAGCTATTTTGCCAGAAAATCAAAGACTTCTCACGCCAATGTAAAATATCCCGTTGAAACCGCTTTATGAACAGGCCAGTATCATCATCAGAACCCGTTATACTGCTATATAGACTGATTTGTCGAAGCCGGGGTGAGCGCTCCGCACCGTCCCCCATTCGGCCGTCTAAAAAAATTTAAATTTGGCCCCTCTAACTGCTTATTCACTTATCCAATCATAAGTCTCTTTCAGAGCTCTCTGGCAGGTTGAAATAAAACGTTGTCCCCTCACCAAGCTCCGATTCTATCCAAAGAGTACCGTTATGTCGTTGGACAATTCGGTTGCAAATAGCCAACCCAATGCCATCCCCTGGGTATTCGCTTTGAGTGTGCAGGCGTTGGAAAATACCGAATATTCGATCGCCATTTTTGGGGTTAATGCCGATCCCGTTATCTTTGATCGAGAATTCCCAAAAGTTCGCTTTTTTTGATGCAGCTATCTGAATCTGAGGGAGATCAACACCACGGAATTTAAGGGCATTGCCAATTAAATTTTGAAATAACCTCATTAATTGGAGCGGGTCTCCGACCACTTTTGGGAGGAGGCCTTGGGTGACAACAGCTCCATTCTCTTCGATATCCGCCTGTAAATTTTCAAGTACTTGGCTAACTATTACTTTACAATCGACTATCTGAAACTGTTTATCTATGGATCCTACCCGAGAATAGGTTAGCAACCCCCCAATCATTGATTTCATACGCTTTGCGGCTGCTGCCGACAGCTCGATATACTCAGTTGCTTCTTCGTTTAGCTGATAGATATACTTTTCCTGAAAAAGATTTAAAAATCCGCTAATCGACCTTAACGGCGCTTGCAAATCATGGGAAACTACATATGCGAATTGCTCCAGCTCTTGATTGGATCGCCTCAACTCTTCTTCTGATTTGCGTAACAAGGTGGCTTGGCGTTGGACAAGTGAGGTTTTGCGATTAAGCTCAACCAAAATTGACACTTTTGTTCTTAGAATCTCTGGATCAAAAGGTTTTAAAATGTAGTCAATCGCTTTGACCGAATATGCTTTAGAAATGTGGTGCGTATCTTTTAAGCGGCCTGTAATAAATATGATCGGTAATAAGCGTGTTCTTTCTCGGCCGCGAATCGCTTGGGCAGTCTCAAACCCATCCATGTCTGGCATCTGAACATCAAGTAAAACCAACGCAAATTCACCCCTTAGCAGATGCCTTAGCGCCTCCTTGCCAGAGCTTACCGATACTAGGTTGTAGCTGGGGTCATCTAATACTGCTTTGAGAGCTTGCAAGTTTGGCCGCTCATCGTCAACAATTAAAATGTTCGTTTTTTCAATATCCACTTTTCAACCCCCTATATATTTTTTCTTGAATGTTGATCACTTCATAGGGTGAGGAAAAATAAGAGCCTATAGACTCTTGCCTACCCAAAGCAAGAAACCCGAAAGGGGCCAAACTGTTGACAAACAGCTCATGTATGCGTTTCTTAAGCGGTCGGTTGAAATAGATTAGGACATTGCGACACACGATTAAATTAAACTCATTAAAAGTGCTTTCAGTAACGAGATTGTGTTGAGCAAAATGGATGTTTTCTTTTAACCAACTACGGAAGATCGCATTACCATATCGGGCGGTGTAATAGGCTGAAAAAGAGTGTTCACCACCTGCTGCTTGATAGTTACGCGTATACTCTTGCATTTCTTTGAGTGGGTATACGCCTCGTTGAGCCTCTTCGACACGCTGCTGATTCATGTCTGTTGCATAAATTCGGCAACGATCATACAAGCCAGCTTCGTGAAGTAGAATGGCCATCGAATAGACCTCCTCCCCCCGGCCGCAGCCTGCATGCCAAATGCGGATAAACGGATATGTCCTTAACATCGGAAAGACTTCAGAGTGGATCGCTTTGAAAAAAGATGGATCTCGGAACATCGTCGATACACTAATTGAAAGATCTCCTGCCAGTCTATCGAAACAGCTTCTATCATGAAGCGTTTTATCTAATAGCGCAGTGATGCTGCCCAACCCTTCTTTGGCAACTCTCGCAGAAACTAGCCGCTTTAGGGTCGCCTTAGAATAATCCCTAAAATCACACCCATAATGTTCATAAATGCCTTCCATTAACAGACGGATTTCTAATTCGAGGAGTTCAGGAGCGGGTTGGTTGGTCATAGCCTAGTGCATATCCTAATTTCTAAAATAACCAAACCCGTAACAGTGATAACAATTGGTCATTATCAACCGGTTTGCTCAAATAGTCCGACGCTCCGGCCTTAATACACTTTTCCCGGTCACCCGCCATAGCTTTGGCTGTAATTGCGATAATAGGCAATTTGGTAAACGCTTCGTTTTTGCGGATTTTGCGCATCGTTTGGTAACCATCCATCTTAGGCATCATGATATCCATCAAGACGATATCAATACCGGGTGTTTGTGCCAAAATATCAAGTGCATCTTGACCACTCTCAGTGGAAGAGACAACCATCCCTTGTTCTTCTAGCAAGCCGGTGAGTGCAAATAAATTTCGAACGTCATCATCTACAATCAGCACGTGCTGGCCTGCAAGCTGCGGGTCGTTTTGGCGCGACTCTAGGAGCATCTGACGCTTGGATGGAGGTAACTCAGCTTCAACTTGATGCAAGAATAAAGAGGCTTCATCGATTAGTCTTTCGGGCGATTTAGCTCCCTTTATGATGATGGTTTCGGCCAGTTTTCGTAGTTTAGTTTCTTGTTGTTGTGTCAGGTCTGCACCAGTATAGATAATGACTGGTGTTTCACGCATCGCTTTACGACGTTTTAGTTTTTGCAGAAGCTCGATGCCATCCATGTCTGGTAATCGTAAATCCAAGACTATACAGTCGAAAACATTTGATTTTGTTATTTTTAGCGCTTCGCCGGCCGTTTTTACGTCTGATATTTCTACCCTATCCCCAGCTAAGAGATCCGTTAAAGCTTGTCGTTGTTTATCGTCATCCTCAATGACCAAAAGAGAGCGGGAGCGCTGCTTAAAGTCAATGAGATTGTCTAACGTCTTTTTTAGTTCCTTGACGGCGGCCGGTTTTTCCAAAACCCCAACGGCACCGAAGGCCAGCCCTCGCTGTTTCTCTTTTTCAACAGAGATGATATGAACAGGAATGTGTCGAGTATTGGTATCGTGCTTTAATTGATCAAGAACAGCCCATCCACTGATTCCTGGTAGGCGTAAATCAAGCGTAATGGCATCTGGCAAGAAACTTCGTGCCATCGCTAGCCCGCTCTCACCATTGGGGGCAGTAAGCCCCTTAAAGTCTTGCTCATGAACGATGTCCAACAGGATTTGGGCAAATTTCGGGTCGTCTTCGATGATCAAAATAGTGGGATCCCCAGATTCAATATTGTCCCTGTCGTCAGCAACTTCCCAAACATCTACCAAAGTACGCTCCGTGCTTCTACTCTGAACATGCCTAGGCAGTTGTAGAGGAGTTGGGTCTGGTTGATTAGGCGCTTGCGGGGATGGTGGAGATCCTTGAATGCGTTGAGGCAAGTAGAAAGTAAAGAGACTGCCTTCATTTGCTGATGTGCTCTTCAGGCGTAAATCGCCACCAAGTAAGCGCGCGATCTCTCGACTAATTGAAAGCCCCAATCCGGTCCCTTCAAATTCCCGAGTGATATCAGCATCTACTTGTTGGAACGCTTCAAAGATGATGCTGCGTTTATCTTCTGGTATACCAATACCTGTATCGCGTACGGAGAATGCAACGACGAGGTCCGCTTTATTTAACGTTGCGACTTCTAGGTTCCACCCTTCTTGCGCCCGTGAAATATCGACAGCCACCTCTCCTTTTTCAGTAAACTTAATCGCATTGGACAGTAAATTCCGCAAAATTTGCTGGAGCCGTTTGGAATCTGTAAAAAGAACGTCTGGAATGTCATTGGCTAAATCAATCGTGAAGTTTAACCCCTTATCTTCTGCCATTTGCCGGAAGCCCCGATCCAACCCTTCGCTTAAAGCGGTTAGGTGAAGGGTGCTAAGTTCTATCCCCATCATGCCCGCTTCAATTTTAGACAAATCTAGGATGTCATTGATCAGACCTAATAAATCAGCACCTGAACCACGAATGGTTTCGGCATATTCAACCTGTTTCTCTGTAAGATTAGCTTCTTTATTTTCTCGCATCAGCTGAGCCAAAACGAGAATGCTGTTGAGAGGGGTTCTGAGCTCATGAGACATGTTGGTGAGGAACTCAGATTTATATTTCGAAGTTAAGGCGAGCTGTTCCGCCTTTTCTTCGATTGAGAGCCGAGCCGCCTCAACCTCATGATTCTTTTGCTCAACCTCCTCTTTTTGAATTTCTAGCTCACGTGCTTTTTCCTCCAATTCCACATTGGTTTGCTGGAGCTCTTCTTGTTTTGTTTGTAGTTCTTCAGAAATCGCTTGTGATTCTTGAAGCAGCTCTTCCGTCCGCATCGTTGCAGCAATTGTATTGAGGACGATTCCCATACTTTCGGCAAGCTGGTCGAGAAAATCCATATGGATATTGCTGAATCGGTTGAAGGAGGCCAATTCTAGAATCGCCAGCACATTTCCTTCAAACAAGACGGGCAAAACAACGATATTCAACGGCTCAGCTTCTCCCAGCCCTGAGCTGATTTGCACATAGTCGGATGGGACTTGCGTTAAGAGGATGCGTTTCTTTTCTAATAACACTTGCCCAACTAGGCCTTCCCCTTCACGAATCGAGTTGGCGAGATGTTTACGTTCTTGGAAGGCATAGGTACCGGTTAGCCTCAATTCCTGCTCGCCTTGATCGCTTTGCAAAATGTAGAACAACCCGTGCTGAATGGTGATTAACGGTGCCAATTCTGAAAGGATTGTGTTGGCGACCGTTTGCAGGTCGCGTTGCCCTTGCATAACACGCGTAAATTGGGTCAGGTTAGTCTTGAGCCAATCTTGCTCTGTGTTGATTAGAGTTGTTTGCTGTAGATTGGTAATCATGCGATTAACATTGTCTTTTAACTCAGCTACCTCTCCTAGCGCTTCTACTGTGACGGTTCTGCTGAGATCACCTTCAGCGACAGCCGTCGCTACTTCGCCAATCGCACGCACCTGAGTTGTTAAGTTCGCCGCAAGTTCATTTACGTTGTCAGTTAAATCACGCCAGGTCCCTTGGGCGCCAGGAACATTGGCCTGACCACCCAACCTTCCTTCTATACCTACCTCTCTTGCTACGCCTGTTACCTGTTCTGCAAAGGTTGCGAGTGTATCGGTCATTTCGTTAATCGTATCGGCTAACGCGGCGATTTCACCCCGTGCAGTCAAGGTCAGTTTCTTACGCAAATCACCGCTAGCAACGGCCGTTACTACTTCTACAATCCCTCGGACTTGATCAGTCAGATTGTTCGCCATCAGGTTTACGTTATTGGTTAAATCAAACCAAATCCCCTGTGCGCCGGGGACATTCGCTTGCCCACCCAAATTTCCTTCGATACCCACCTCGCGGGCGACATTAGTCACCTGTGCAGCGAATATGGCTAGAGTATCAATCATTTCGTTGATCGTGTCAGCCAGCTCAGCGATTTCACCTCGGGCGGTGAGGGTGAGCTTCCTGCTAAGATTCCCATTTGCAACGGCGGTTACAACCGTTGCAATACCGCGCACCTGCTCCGTCAAGTTTGTTGCCATCAAATTCACATTGTCAGTCAGGTCGCGCCATGTACCAGAGACCCCGCCAACATCTGCTTGTCCACCTAGTTGACCTTGTGTTCCCACCTCTCGAGCGACTCGAGTCACCTCTGCCGCAAATCCGTTTAATTGATCGACCATCACATTGATCGTACTTTTAAGCTCCAAGATTTCACCACGCGCATCGATCGTGATTTTCTTAGTCAAATCCCCTTGAGCAACGGCCGTCGTCACTTCAGCAATATTACGCACTTGAGCGGTCAAGTTGTCTGCCATCAAGTTCACATTATCAGTTAGGTCGCGCCAAGTCCCTGAGACGTCTCTTACCTCCGCTTGTCCACCCAACTGCCCTTCAGTCCCCACTTCGCGGGCGACCCTTGTCACTTCATCTGCAAAGCTGCTCAGCTGATCAACCATCGTATTGATGGTGTCCCCTAACTCCAAGATTTCTCCTTGCGCATCGACCGTGATTTTTTTAGTCAAATCCCCTTGAGCAACGGCCGTGGTAACTTCAGCGATATTCCGCACTTGAGCGGTCAAATTATCCGCCATCAAATTCACATTGTCGGTCAGATAGCGCCAAGTACCAGATACCCCTTCTACATTAGCTTGCCCCCCCAGCTGACCTTCGGTACCCACTTCGCGGGCTACTCGTGTGACCTCATCAGCAAAACTGCTTAATTGATCGACCATCACATTGATCGTACTTTTAAGCTCCAAGATTTCGCCTTGGGCATCAATCGTAATCTTTTTAGTCAGATCCCCTTGGGCAACGGCCGTGGTAACTTCAGCAATGTTACGAACCTGAGCGGTCAGGTTGTCTGCCATCAAGTTCACATTATCAGTTAGGTCGCGCCAAGTCCCTGAGACATCATCAACGGTTGCTTGCCCGCCCAACTGCCCTTCTGTCCCCACCTCTCGGGCTACGCGTGTAACCTCATCGGCGAAACTGCTCAACTGATCGACCATCGTATTGATCGTAGAACCCAGTTCCAAGATTTCCCCTTGCGCATCGACCGTGATTTTTTTAGTCAGGTCTCCTTGGGCAACGGCCGTGGTAACTTCAGCAATGTTTCGGACTTGAGCGGTCAAATTGTCCGCCATTAAATTCACGTTGTCAGTTAAATGACGCCAGGTACCAGACACATCATCAACTGTTGCTTGCCCACCTAGCTGACCTTCTGTTCCCACCTCTCGTGCAACTCGTGTCACCTCATCTGCGAAACTGCTTAACTGGTCGACCATCGTATTGATCGTATTGCGTAGCTCTAAAATTTCCCCTTGCGCATCGACCGTGATTTTTTTAGTCAGATCACCTTGGGCGACGGCCGTCGTTACCTCAGCGATGTTTCTCACCTGGTCAGTTAGGTTCGTCGCCATTAAATTTACATTGTCCGTTAGGTCACGCCACGTCCCTGATACCCCTTCGACGTTGGCCTGCCCGCCCAGTTGGCCCTCCGTTCCCACTTCTCGAGCTACCCGGGTTACTTCAGCAGCAAAACTGCTTAGCTGATCGACCATCACATTGATTGTGTTCTTTAGCTCTGAGATCTCCCCTTGAGCATCAATTGTAATCTTTTTGGTCAGATCACCTTGGGCGACCGCAGTGGTTACTTCGGCGATGTTACGGACTTGAGCGGTCAAGTTATCAGCCATCAAGTTCACATTATCGGTTAGGTCGCGCCATGTGCCGGATACATCATCGACGGTTGCTTGTCCGCCAAGCTGACCTTCTGTACCAACTTGCCGCGCCACTCGTGTTACTTCAGCGGCAAAGCGATTCAATCGGTTTACCATCTTGTTAAGCGTTTGCGCCAAGCTTAAAAACTGTCCTTGTATCGGCCGGCCGTCTATTTCAAGAGGAATGGTTCGTGAAAGGTCACCTTCAGCCACAGCTTCTATGACTTGATTAACTGCCAATGTAGGCTGTAGCAGATCATCTATAAGCGTATTGACAGAAGAGACACTTTCGCGCCAAGAGCCATGAACTCCAGGCAAACTAATACGCTGTGAAACTTTGCCTTCCTTGCCAACAACCCGCCCAACTGTTGCCTGCTCTGCAACCAATTCATTCGCCAGTTCTACAGTATCATTGAACGCTGCCGAAATTTCACCAGCCAGACCGATTTGATCCGTCGGCATACGCACGCTGAAATCACCCTTATGGAAAGCGCGTAGAGATTTAAGTAATAATCTTTGGTCTAATGCATCGACTTCTGTTCTGTTATTTGCCATTGTATTTTTTCCTCTGTGTCGTCACTTATGCACTTATGCTTCAAGTAGCCCACTTCATGAGTTAATTATTTCTGCGAGTTCAACGCCCCAGGCCCTCCTAATGCATAATTGCGGTAAAATGCAGCCAAATGCCCCATTAGTTCAAGAACGAGCAATCTACCTTCACTCATAATCGCTATATTTTTTTTGTTCATGTCGCTGCTGATTTGTTTTAGAGCTTCAGTGTGAATATCAACAACATCTCTCGGTCCTCCTCTGAGCACGCCTATTCTTTCGGCTAAAGCTCTTATTTGACCTGATATGTCATTTTCGCCCCGAAACTCCTTCTGTTCTTGGGCTGAATGGAGTAAGACGTTGTAGCGCTCTACCAATTCAGCAAATAGATCAGGTACAGTTTTTCTTATCGATTTAAGGCCATAGAGTTGGGCAGTAACCGTCATATCCTGACCGTTCGACAACTTTTCCCAAAATTGCATCTCTTGTTCGTTTTGCTCTCGCTGCCTTGTTTTTTCTAATTCTGCTAACAGCCGCCGCCGCTCAATGGCATAGCGAATTGTGCGTGAAAGTAATTCACCATCAATCTGGCCTTTTACTAAATAATCTTGAGCGCCAGCCCGGATTGCCTGCAACGCCAACTCTTTATCCTGATTTCCTGTCAGAACGATAATAGGGATGCTAGGAGCATGCTGATAGGTTTTTGTAACCCCTTCTAGCCCTTGGGTATCGGGCAAGCCTAAATCCAGTAATACAACATCAAACGACGCCTTGCCATGCTCGATCAAGCCTGTAGATAGTCTCTCTCTATGCACGAATTCCATTTTCTGTTGCGGGTCGTGGGCGAACTGCAAGTTAGCTTGAATTAAACGTGCATCACCAGCATCGTCTTCGATGAGCAAAATTTTAAGTGGGTTGTCATTCATTGCTAGCTAAAATTCCGTAGTCTAAATGGGTCAAGCAAATCGTCAACATATAATTAATCCAAGAAAATAGTTTGTAATCGTTTGTATTCTTGCTCGGCCGCCGTCAGCGCTGTACGTAGTTCTGTAACATCGGTAATCGTTAAAAATGATTGTTCTAACTCCCCTGCTTCATTTTTTAAATAAGCTGAACCTTGATGTTTTAACCATATAAAATGTCCATTTTTGTGTTTAAAACGAACTTCAACCGTACTGTCTCCAAGATTGTCCGAATCATGATTCAGCTGCTTCATGAATTGATTGTATTCTTCTGTATCGTCAGGGTGAAGTATGTTTTGGAAAAGCTGGTGATTGTTTTTAGCTTCTTGAAGCGTGTACCCTGTAAGCAATTCAATTGAGTCTGACATCCAAAGAAATTCATAAGTATGGGAATCGATTAGCAAAAAAACGACGGGGCTTTGTTGACTTAAACGGCCGATCAATTTATCAAGTTTTTCTTTTTCGCTTTCAACCTTTCTAAGGCTAGTTAAATCAGTAAACTGAAGAACAACCCCATGGATTTCTTTTTGTCCTTTTAGATAAGGGATAATATTGAGCACAATCGGCGTCCCCTTGCAGGTTGAACTTTCAACCTGATTCCGCTCACCTGCCATCGCCAATTCAAAAAATCTTTCTAATGATTGGGACGAGAGGGAAATAAAATTACTAAAGTGAATGTATGGGCGACCCATATCCGCTGGTATCAGTCCAAAGAAGTCATAACAAGCGGGAGATATCTCTCGCAAGCGGCCGACCTCATCGATGAAAATAATTAATACTTCGCCAGCCCTCAAATAGTTCTGCATGTCATTGACGATACGGTTAAGGGTTTCATTCTGCTGCCCATACTCATGGTTAACGGTCATCAACTCTTCATTGGTCGATTGATATTGTTCATTTGCCGATTGAAGCTCTTCAATTGAAGATTGTAATTCTTCGTTGGTCGATTGTAGCTCTTCATTTGAAGCTTTTAATTCCTCTGACGTGGCTTGGAGGGATTCCTCCATTTTGGCCAGCTTTTTCTCTACTAGGCCACCTGCTTCTCCTGCGCTCACTTCAGACGGGCCGATTTCATTTGGTTGAGCGATATCATCTATGGTCAGAGACATATCGGAGATGATGAGTTCAACGAGTAGGAATTGATAATTGTCTCGTTTATTTGCTTGGTCAGACTTTAGGGGTGATATTTCCACAGAAACCATCTTCTGTTTCCCATTTAGCGTTGCAAGCAGATCCTTGTATTGCTCTTTGTTCCCTCTGTTCTGAGCCTTGATTAACCCACCAGCTACGACGAGACCGATTGGATCAGGTAGCAAATCCGGGAGGGTTAATTTAGCCAAACCAGTCGAAAGATGAATATATTCTGCCCCAGTTCCCAGCACCTCAAGTAATTTGCCATTTGTATCGCATACATAACCAACCGGAACCAGAGCATAAAGTAGTGCATCACGCCATTTTGGATTTGTGGGAACAACTGGCCTCTTGTAGATCGATTGTTCCATCATCTGACCACGGTTGGTGATTGGTTCTATCCTGCGGTCAAAACGCCTTTTGCCATCTTTAATCTTTCTGAAAATTTTCCAACGGGCATTAAGTTGTTCGAAATGCTCGGTTATTGATTCTGGGAGTGTTTCGCTGGGACCCAAAAAAAGGATTCCCCCCATTCGCAAGCTATTCAAAAAACGACTTATTATCTCTTCTTGGCCTTCTTGTTCGATGTAGATCAACATATTCCGACAACTGATAAGATCAAGATCGATATAATATGGACTACTGAGCAGATCATGCTTTGAAAAGGCTATTTTTGATCGCAGATTTGATTTAGCAACTAAATAACTATGCCCAGCAACAAAATACTTGTCTCGTAAATGATATGGAATCGCCTCTAGGAATTCTGTCTGGTAGCGGCCAGCTGATGCGGTCTCAATTGCCCCCTGATGAATGTCCGTAGCGAAGATACGGAGTGAAGCAGAGCGATCCTGACGCTCAAATTCTTCCATTGCAGATATCCCAAGTGAATAGGCCTCCTCCCCAGATGAGGTGGCCGCACTCCATAAGCGCAAATTCTCTAAGGGAGGAAGCTCCCTCACAAGGTTTGGGAGCAAATTTACCTCGATCCATTTAAATGCTTCTCTGTCTCTGTAAAACTCAGTTACATCAAGAAGCATGGCTCTGAATAAATCATTCCTTATCGCTTCAGAATTTTCGGCTAAATTCAAAAAATCCCGCCAATCTTTTGCTGGACTAATCCCCAGCTTACGATTCAATTGACGGACTAAAGTTTCCGGCTTGTATTGACTAAAATCAACATCGTAGTGATTTTTTAGCATCGCGATAAGCTGGGGGACCCCTTCATCAGGGCTGACAAGTTTAGGTGATTGAAAAACGGTCCAAAATAGATTTGGTTCGTCAACATATAGCTGTATGATGTGGGCCATGTCTTCAGGGGGACGAATGACCCCTTGCCTAGTCTGATTTATGGCGCTCTCTGGCATCGATGAATATTCAGCCTCGTTTGGGGGTTGAATGAGCATCAACCCACCAAACCGCTCAATTTGACTTGAGCCTTCAGCACCATCAGATCCGGTGCCAGATAAAATCACACCGACACATTTCGCTCTTTTGATTTGGGCTAAATTGATAAAAAAGTGATTAATAGGCTTAGCGACATCAGCTGGGTTGGGGTGCGGAGTCACTTGAATGAAATTTTCTTTGATTGTCAGATTGGTTCGAGGTTGATTGAGAATAATTGTGTCCGGCTCTAATCGATGTCCGTCAACAGCTTTGATGATTGGGAGGTCAGTTACTCGCCCTAAAATGTCATCCATGACACTCGTAAAGTTCGGAGATAAGTGTTGGATAACGACGTAGGCAGTCTTCCCATCAGGTTCCACCGAGCGGAAAAAGCGCTCTAAGGCATCTAACCCTCCAGCTGAAGCTCCTACTCCAATAATAAATTCGGGTGCATTATTCATTATTTAACCCTCTAAAGTGACTCGGTAGATTTTCATTGCTCACTTTAGAATCTGTATTTATCGTTAAAACTAGGGCAAGAAAGCGAACTTCAACAATTTAATGAGACCTTCTCAGGTGCACAAATTGATCTATCTTGCTGAATTCAGCCCCCTCTTTCTGACGTAGTAATTTAGGCTAGGAGGGGATCCGTAACTCAAATGGGCTATCGATAGCCTTTATTTGAATTAACCCCATGTTTCGTGAATAATAATTATCGTAAATACTAGCTTGTACTGTTCCTTTTAGCTTGCCTAGCTGGACTCCCTATGCTTTTAGAGCTGATGACACATCCTTTGTAGGATTGCAACACGTTATTCGTTTAGATAGAACGAATAACGAAAGCATGGTCACCAAAGTCAAAGATTGTAGTTCATCTTAATCTTTGCTCAAAATTTATACCCGAAATAGGATTTAGTATTGTCTCAAATTACCCAATTTCTCGCCATAAACCGCTTTGCTTTGTACTATTTTATTAGTTTGCAAGCCTTTTACATTTTGAATTTTAAAAACAAGCATTTTCCCTTCATTTCCCGGAGTTTGTGCTTTGACCTCAATCGGCGAAACCGGCTATCTTCGATTAAAATCTGGGCTCTCTGAAAAAATAAAATCAGGAATTGGAGAATTAAATGAACAGAAATCGAGAAGAGCGCAATAATCAATCTCAAGCTATAAAAATCGGCATAAACGCCCGGCTTTTTCCAAACAATTGGCGGCCGTTGATCGAAGAAATCAAGTTTGCTAAAGACAATCATTTCCAATCGATCCAACTGTCTGTGCGTGATCGGGTCATAGATCGCGAATTTTTAGGCGATGATTTATGCGTGGTGGCCGTGGCTTTAGAAGACGCGAATCTAGACTTAGCGGTCGAGCTACTTCTTGGCGTTGATGCCAATGGGTTGACATCGTCGGGCAAAAGCCCAATAGAAATTTTTGAAGCCAATCTAAACGGATTAAAACTGCTAGGGTGTCGCTATGT
>JAHDEB010000359.1 GCA_020629055.1 Chloroflexota bacterium | reverse complement strand
AACGGATTAATATCGTCCTAACTCTTCGGCCCGCCAGCGACTAAATGTTACCACTTCAACCCCTTTTTCTTCCCGCAGCGCACGAAACGGCACCATGTGCGGTTTTTGCCCATGGGCTTTTAAATCTTCCACCGTTTTCCACTCTTCATAAACATGGATCAGGTTTTCGTCGTCTAAATCGATGCTGAAATGATATGCAACGACCCCGACGTCATTCGCCCAAGTCGCCTTTTTAAGCGTTTTTAGTGCTTGTAGAATTTCATCACGACCTTCGGCCGGAATGCGCAGTGTGCCGCCTAAAACAATCATATCGATTCTCCATTTTGTGTTTGATTATACTCTTCGGCCAAACGTTTTTTCTGGATCGTTTTGACCTCGGCCCATGTGCGGCCGTTTTCAATCGCGTCGATCCGTTCGCCATATTTTACAATTGCCCGATCGAAGACGTTAGTAAGCGTGATCTTGCCTTCACTATCCAGCGAAGTTAGCAGGTTGAGATAGTCCCACAACACATCCCCCAGTTCTTCCTCAAGGTGAGGTTGCCGGCCGGATTCGATCTCAGCTTTTACTTCATCCAGCTCTTTGTGAATCTCGGCAAAATAGGTTTCGCTACCGTTGTACCATGTGTTTTGTTGGTCGATGGCGTTTTTTCGGCCGACGATTTGAAGGAGGGTTTCAAGATGGAATTGTGTCATTTGGCGCTTCCGTAATTTCAAAATTGTGATCCTATACCATGCTTTTGCGAACGGCAATCAGGCTAAAGTTACCGATCAGAAATTCTGACGCATTCCAACCTAATGGCGCGGAACTAACCTTGTATAAGAAAACAAGACAACTATATGCTTCAAAAGGGTTGGTTGAGCTTGTCGAAACTAAGATCGCAGTTTATCTAAATTAGCCTTGGTATGAAATTATTTTTCCAACCCCTTGGCATATTCAACAAAATAACCGATTGCGTCGGGATTACGCATGGCGCCGACATTGGCCGCTTTGCCCACATCCATCCCCAATAAAATTTTGCGGATCGGCACTTCCATCTTCTTGCCGCTCAGCGTATAAGGGACCTCTTTGATCGTGATCATTTCATTTGGAATGTGGCGAGGGGATACATCTGAGCGCAGCTTGCCTTTAATGCGTTTGATTAAATCATCATCCAAGACTGCCCCGTCTCGCAAGACTAAAAATAGCGGCATAAACGACTCTCGGCCGACAAACTCTAGGTCGATGATCAAGCTGTCTAAAACTTCATCAAACGATTCAACCGCTTGGTATATTTCACTCGTCCCCATCCGAATCCCTTGGCGATTGATTGTGCTGTCTGACCGGCCGTAGATAATGCAGCCACCCCGCTCGTTAAAGCTGATCCAGTCTCCGTGGCGCCATTTGCCAGGGAACATTTCGAAGTAGCTAGATTTATAACGGGCCATTTCCGCGTCTCCCCAGAAAAAGAGGGGCATCGATGGCATCGGCTCCGCAATAACCAGTTCACCGACTTCATCAAGGACCGGCTCACCGGCATCATTCCAAGCTTGGACCTTTGCCCCAAGCCCAGCCCCTTGAATCTCACCGGCGTAGATCGGTTGAATCCGAGCGCCACCGACAAATCCGGTGCATAAATCTGTGCCGCCACTCAGCGATTCAATCGCAAGCTGCCGGTCGCTGTCAGCATAATTGACATTTTTGTTCAGCCACGCAAAGCCATCCACTGAAAGTGGGGAGCCGGTTGAACCCAAGGCGCGTAATTTGCGCAGATCATAAGTTTGATTCGGGGTGATTTCCGCTTTCATACAGGCCGATACAAATGCGGCCGAGGTGCCGAAATAGGTCATCTCGCTATCTTGGGCCAACTTCCACATCGCGTTCATGTCTGGGTAGCCGGGGCTTCCGTTGTACATCACAATCGAGCAGCCGCTAAGCAGGGCTCCAATCGTGTAATTCCACATCATCCATCCGGTAGATGAATACCAGAAGTAGCGATCGGTTGGTTTTAGGTCGTTGTGCAAGACGGTGGCTTTGACATGTTCTAACAGGCAGCCTCCCTGACCCTGCACAATCGGTTTTGGCAGACCGGTTGTGCCAGACGAGTAAAGGACCCACATCGGGCTATCAAACGGGACTCGATCAAACACCAGGTCTGGTGCCGTGTCTCCAGATTGTGAAAGCGCATCATCCCAAAGGGTTGCATTCGAAAGTTGCTCGGTATGCTCGTTGATGTGAGGAACAAGAACTGTTTTTTCTAGCGTGGGCAACCCGTCCTGTAGCTCTGCCACAACATTGCGCCGATCAAACTGCTTGCCACCATAGTTGTACCCATCGACCGCAATGAGAACCTTAGGCTCGATCTGTTGAAAGCGGTCCAAAACGCTACGGCTACCAAAGTCGGGCGAACAGCTAGACCAGATCGCTCCGATGGATGCGACAGCCAAGAAGGCCACGGCCGTTTCTGGTATGTGTGGCATATACGCCACCACTCGGTCTCCACGACCCACACCATTTTCTTTTAGGAACTGGGCCATACGAGCCGTTTGTTCGCGTAGTTGTGACCAGCTGATTTCAACCAAAGGTGAATCTTCGGCCGCATAGTAAAAAGCGATCTCATTTTGTGCTCTCGCAAATATATTTTCAGCGTAGTTGATTTCTACATTGGGGAACCATTGGGCACCTGGCATTTCGCGGCTCGCGAGTGCGGGGGAAAGATCGCCTGAATATTGCAGATTAAAATAGGGGAATAGGCTTGACCAAAAACCATCGATATCGTTGACCGACCAATCCCAAAGTTCAGGGAAATTTTTTACTTCGACCACCTTTTGGTCGTTTAACCAATTGATATAATTTGTAATTGTGGCTGACTCAATAACTTCGGCCGTGGGTTGCCACAGCAAATCACCTTCTTTTAATTCGCTCATAAAAAAATCCTC
>JAHDEB010000119.1 GCA_020629055.1 Chloroflexota bacterium | reverse complement strand
GCAGACCAAATTGAAGATGTGGATGATATTGCCCCTGCGACCGGTTAAATTTAATATAGGACAAGTGTTGGTTTCTGCGCATTCGCCCCCGCTGGTTCATTTAGTAAACTAAGCTTGTGACTTTTGACCTGTCTAGATGGGTGGATTATTTCGAGAATGTTTAATCCTCAGCCGATCAAGCAGGCGCCATCAGCCTGGTTTGATAAACGGTTGCTTGTGATTTTTTTCGGCCGGCCAGTGATAGATAAACCTCATACCAAGCTAGCCGACTACTTGAACAAAAATGAGCTTTTCCCTAAAAAACTTAAGCCTTATCTTTCAGGTCCCCTCGAGTACAAACACTAAAAAAAGCAAAAACACAACCCTGCTTTTTACAAAAATTTTCTATTTTGGTAGGAGAAAAGGGGAAAAATTGGCCAAATCGGCCGATCTTAACTCTTTTTTGACTCTCTCTTTACGTTTGCTCTTCGCACTCATCATGGGTTGTTAACCAACACACTCGCATTTTTCTCTCTGGGAAGTATAATGGATTCACATAAAGTTTTTCCCCCGTTTACTATATACAATTCTTAGTTGAGGTCGAAGTAGCATGCCATCAATATTAGCGATAGATGATGATGAACTCGTATCACGCACCGTTCAACGTGCGCTGAAGTTATACGGATACCATGTAATGGTTGCCAGAAGTGGAGCTGAAGGATTACAGCTCGCCCGCAGACACCGTCCTGATTTATTCATTTTAGACGTTGTTATGCCAGGTGCTGATGGGTATCAAATTGCCCGCCAAATCCGAGGTGATCCTCTATTACAAGATCTTCCGATTTTGTTCCTAACTGCAAAAATAAAAGACGAAGATAAAATCGAAGGTTTCCGTGCAGGTGCTGACGATTACATGACGAAACCATTTAACATGGAAGAGTTACACCTTCGTGTTAAAGCGATTCTACGTCGTATTCAAGCCACCAATAATGCATCAGCGTCAGAACCACCACAGAAAATCGATGTGGGCGAAGTCACGCTTGATTGCCGGACGTTCGAAGTGAAAACACCGGACGGCAAAATTTTGCTGACCAATGTTCAATTTGACTTGCTTTATCATTTGATGAGCAATGCAGGATTGATTTTCACCAGCCAACAGCTGTTGCAGGACGTATGGGATTACCCTCGTGATACCGGTAGCCCAGAGTTGGTACGTGCGCATGTCAAAAACTTGCGTGAGAAAATTGAGCCACAACCTTCAGAGCCGGTTTACATTCGGACGATTAAAGGGCATGGCTATACCTTCTCAGTTCCTGAATAAATAGACACATTACTTGTCTATTTGAAGATATAAGAAAAAATCAGGGTGTGGGCAAACGATTCGTTTGACCCACACCCTTTTTTTGTTTTAATTGCAGGCAATGATGATTCCCGAAGTAAAGCACCCTTATACAATTCTTCCAGATTTAAAAGATGCGCATGTTTTAGTGGTTGATGATCAACCGGAATTGCGCGAACCTTTGGTTCAAATACTTCAGACTCAGGGGTATACCACGTCTGAAGTCGATACAGGACAAGAAGCGCTACAGTTTTTGATCCAAGCTTCTGTTGGCAATATCCCCAACCGCGGTTCTGTTGATTTGGTTTTGCTAGATTTGATGATGCCAGGCATGAACGGCCTAGAAGTGCTTCAGCAAATTCGTGGGCATCCAAATTCAGAATTGCGCGATATTCGTGTGATTATGCTAACCGCTATTAATGAAAGCGGTCAAAAAATCGATGCGCTTATGGCGGGGGCAAACGACTACATCACTAAACCGTTCCATTCGGCCGAATTGCTGGCCCGTGCCCAGACGCTTTTGCGCTCCCAAAAGTTAGAAAAAGAGCTCGTTCAACAGCGAGAGCAGTTTGCGATGCTTAATCAGGTGGGGCAAGAGCTTTCTTCTACCTTGCATATGCGTTCTGCATACAGCTTGGCCACAAAGGGGCTGCGCACAATCTTAAATGTGGAAGCAACCGCTTTATTTGTGCAATTGAAAAATAAGGGGATATTATATTGTCATCATGTTGATCTTGATCCTAATAAATATGAAGAAGACGTCACCTATCCTCAGGTGCCGCTCAAAAGTGGCATAATCGCCGAAACGGTGACCCGGCCGGCCGTGATGCGTGTCAACGAACCGCATCGGCATCCGCTTTTTGACCCAACCGTAGATGGCCCTCCGGGTGTTCAAGTAGAATCTATTTTAAGCTTGCCCGTCCTGTTGGGTGGTGGAACATGGGGCGTTATCGCCGCGTTTAATAAAAAAGATGGAGACTTTGAAGAGTTCGATGTCGACCTGACCGCTTCGTTTTCAACCTCTTTGGCCAACACGATTCACAACGCTTATTTGGTTAAAAATCTGCAGCAGAATCGGAATTCGCTCCAAGCGATTATCGACGGTATTTTGCACCCGATCTATACGATCAATGAACGTTGGGAACTGGTTGCTGTGAATAAGGCGCGTGCAAGCAGCATCGGCACCGATGCCGACAGCTTAAAAGGGCGCTACTGCTTTGAAACCTTTTACGGCCGAGACACCCCTTGTGAACATTGTTTAGCCCATCAAACCATCCATGGGAACACCCCGATCGTGTGGGCCCATCGTTGGATGGGGGACGATCATTTGCCACGTGAGTGGGATGTCAATGCGTATCCGCTGCCGAGCAACCGACGAGATGCGAGTGAAGCCAAGACGGTTGTGGTGTGGCAAGACCGCACCGAAGAACGTCGTTTAGAGGATCAGTTGATTCAGACCGGTAAACTGGCCGCGATTGGTCAGCTATCGGCCGGTGTGGCACATGAAATTAGCAATCCTTTGGTCGCCGTTATCGCCAATGCTGAAATGCTTAAAATGACTTTGCCCAAAGATAGCGACGATTATGAGTCGGCCGATTTGATTTTGCAGGGTGGCGAGCGGGCCCAAACTGTAGTTAAGGGGCTGCTTGATTTTGCTCGTGAACAACAATATTCATTTAAAAAGATCGACCTGAATGAATCGGTTCAGCAGGCCTTAAACTTGGTTTCGTATCAGTTAAAAAGTAACCAAGTCACGCTAAGCCAACAGCTTGGAGAAAAATTGCCGCGTATTGAAGCAAGCCCTGAACATATCAAGAGCGTTTGGATTAACCTAATGATCAACGCACGGGATGCGATGCGAGATGCTGGTGTGGAAGAGCCGAAAATCGAGCTGATAACCCGTGTGGCCCAAGACACCACTGATTTTGTTGAAATCGTCGTATCTGATAATGGTCCAGGTATTACCGATGCGCAAGCGCGGCATATTTTCGAACCTTTCTACACCACCAAAGATCCTGGGGCCGGAACCGGTCTAGGTTTAGCCACTTGTTTGAGGATTGTCAATCAACACGGGGGGACGATCGAGTTGACTAGCCCTCCAGGCAAAGGGGCGACATTTTTGGTGTCTCTACCCGTCATTGCAAAAAAGCAGTCTTAGCCAATAATTTTCAAGCATAGTCTCGACATGGGCCTGATTCTCTACCTGATGTTTAAAGAAAATAGATATCAAGTAGAGAATCAGGCTGGTTTCAGTTACAATCTAAACTTGTAGAATGTTTAACCCAACTCTTCTTTGTTGCGAAGCTTGGGAATGACTAACCCCACAATCCCACCACTAAAACTTTAAAGACAACGGAAAAACACATGGATCAGGGACAGGTGACATTGTCGGATGTGCAAAAGTTGGCACTTCCGCTTAACACAATAATGACGGGGAGCGCCGATCATCAATCCCGAGTTATAAACTGGGTTGTGGTTTTGACCGATTGGATCGGCATTCGAGAGCAAGTTCAGTTGGGTGATTTGGTAATTATCCCGACCTCTTTGCAAACGAATGCTTCGACGGCGGAATTACTGAGCGGTCTGCAAACGATGGGGGCCCTTGCGGTTGCAGGGGTTGTTCTGTTTGACGGGGTTGACTCTGTTATTCAAGCTGAATCAAAGAATATCGATTTGCCATTGCTTATCATCACCGATGATTTGCCGATGCGGGATGTTTTGAAAGCGGTATCTTCATTACTGCTCGATAGGCAGGCCCAATTAAGTGAGCGGGGGATGCAGCTCTATCGTCAGCTTTCAGAGATGTCTCGAGAAGAGCAGGGGCTGCAGGCGATGGCGGATTTAATGTCTAGGGTGACAAGCAAGATTGTTGCGGTACAAGACAAACGTTTAGAGCTGCAAGCGATTAGTGTGCCAGAAAATAACACCATTAGCTTAGACTTGCTCAAGGAAGCGCTGTTAAAACGGGAAGATTTGCCCCCGGTTTTGCGCAATCGCAAAGCGGCCGCCCGTACGCGCCAAAGTCACTGGCAACAGCTTTTACCGGTCGAGAACATCGGCCGCTTGCTTACCCCGATTATTTCTGGTGATCGGGCGCGTGGATACTTGTCGATTATCGGCCCGGCCGATGAGCTAGACATGCTGGACAAGCTGACAACCGAACATGGGGCGGCTGCGTGTGCCCTAGAAATGGCGAAAGCGAAAGCGGTCAGCGAAGCGAAAAAAGAATTACGCGGCGATTTCTTAGAAGGAATCTTGGCCGGGACTTATGAGCGTAATGAGATTGAACGCTTAAAAATGCGGCTTGACCATGATACCGATCAACCCCATGCGGTTTTAACCTTTGCATGGAACGATGAGCAAGAAAATTCCGTCAGGCATTTAGAGACTGCGGTTAATTGGGTGTTGCAAAGTCATAACCGGCCAGCGCTTGTTCACATTTACGGCGGTACAACGGTTACCTTGTTTCAAGGGCTAAGAAACGAAGAGGATTTAGGTAGCGCAAGGGAACTTGAACGGCGGTTGAGAGAATATTTGGAGGTAGAGAAAAGAGACGTTGTCCTTGTGAGTGGGTTGGCTGGCCCGGCCGATAACTTAAACGATTGGCCTCTGATCTATCAACAAGCGATTCAAGCGATGAAGCTTGGAGATCGTTTAGGCATGAAGCGGCTGGTTGAGTTTGACAGCTTAGGCGTTTATCAATTGCTGACCCAGCTAGATGATAACCCGACGGTTCAAGAATTTTCCGGCCGTATTATTGGACCGCTTGCCGAATATGATGCGCGTCATCGCAGTAATTTGGTGAATACGATCGCGGCTTACTTTGAACACCATGGCAATATTAGCCAAACGGCCGAGTCTCTTTTCATTCACCGTAATACGCTTTTGTATCGTTTAGAACGCATTCGAGACCTCACCGGGCATGATTTAGACCAGGCTGATATGCGACTTGCGCTGCATCTGGCACTTAAATTATGGCAGTTAAAGGCGGATAATTAGCTTTTATGGCAATATATCCAAAAAAGTGCGCCATATTCTAGGGTAAATTGTCAATAGATTTATTGGGGAGCCAGTACTATACTTAAAACCGAGTTAGCATTTATGCAACTCATGGGAAGTAGTGGGGTTTTGAGGCGACCAATTTGGTCGCCTCAAGTTTTTTCTGGGGAAGTTTACAAAAAGCTCAGACCTGAAATCAAAAAAGCAAATACTACCAGCATAAGGGATGTATGTAAGCTCCTGTTATTTGGCTAGATTTTTTTATTTGTGGTGGCTGTAGGCGACCTATTCAGCTTTTTTGGATTGGGGGATATCGAATGTGTACAACTTACACAAAGTCACCCTAGAGATTATCTACAGGTTTGCCAGGTTACATGGGCGGTTGAAAATTCTATACTTAAAACCGAGTTAGCATTTATGCAACTCATGGGAAGTAGTGGGGTTTTGAGGCGACCAATTTGGTCGCCTCAAGTTTTTTATAGGGGTCGAGCCGATTCTAATCAGCCTATTTTTTCCGAGTTTTCATAAATAACGAAGCTGGCAGACTATAACCATATTGTTTTAAGGTTTGTTCACACGTAGGCCGTAATCCGGCCGATGCATGTCCTCCCTTAATTTTGCCATCCTCTCCATCCCCTTCATCATAAAACTTAAAGATGTCATTGAGAACGATGGTGTCTCCTTCCATACCCGCTACTTCGGTAATGTGGGTGATCTTCCGGCTGCCATCCCGCAAGCGCGACGCCTGAACGATAAAATTTACCGAACCGGCGATTTGCTTGCGGACGACGTTCACAGGTAACTCTTCCCCCGACATTAGGACAAGTGTTTCGAGACGAGAAAGACAGGAACGCGGATCGTTTGCGTGCACTGTTGTCATGCTACCATCATGACCCGTATTCATCGCCTGTAACATGTCTAATGTTTCGCCCCCTCTGCATTCTCCCACTACAATGCGCTCTGGTCGCATACGCAGTGCGTTTTTAACGCAGTCGCGGATGCTAACCTCCCGAGGTGTGTTGGGTGTCGGTTTTTTCGTTTCTAAACGGACAACGTTCCGTTGCCAAAACTGGAGTTCGGCCGCGTCTTCGATGGTTACCGTTCGTTCGTGTTCTGGAATAAAGCCGGAAAGACAATTGATAAGCGTTGTCTTACCAGACCCGGTTCCACCCGACACCACAATGTTCTGTCTACCAACAACAATGGCTTCTAAAAAGTAGGCCATATTGTCTGACAAAGAGTTGAACTTGAGCAGGTTGTCCATGTTCAGTCTGTTTTTGCTAAATTTGCGAATACTCATGCTCGGCCCGTCGATGGCAACCGGCCGCATGACCGCATTAAAACGAGATCCATCGGGCAAGCGTGCGTCTACCAGCGGATTTTCCGAATCAGCCAGTCGCTGCAAAGGCAACACGATGCGCTTGATGATTCGTTCTACATGGTCGTCGTCTAAAAACTTATGTCCGGTTTCATGTAAGCGGCCATCAATTTCTACAAAGATGATGTAGGGGCCATTGACCATGATTTCAGAGACACCTTCCCCGTTAATGAATCTTTCTAACGGACCAAATCCAAAAATCTCATTTAAGATATCTTCAAAAAAGCGTTCTTGATCTTCTTCTTTTTCTGGTGGGGTTAGGCGCCCTTTGTCGATCAGACGCACAATCGTATCTAGCGCCTTGTCTTCAAGTGCTTCCGTCCGTTCAAGCGGCAGGTCTAGCGACAAATCAGGGGCCAATACTTTTTTACGAATGATGTCGGCCGTCTGTATCTGAGCCTTTAATTGAGCCTGTTGATCACTGGCTAAGTAACCACGTTGGCGACCCACATCCTCTGGCTCGTTGCCCAATGGGCGTAAAAACGGATGATTCTCTCTTGAAACGGTTTCTTCAGCAGCAGCTTTTTTTTGTTTTGCTTTCAACAAGGGGGTTAACGATTCTTGGACCGTCCCTTTGGTCGAGTCGATTAAATCGTTAGGGGCGATCGCTTTCGAGACAGCGGTTGTAAATGCTGGATTCTCTTTACCCGCCTGCTGTGTTTTTTGTTTTTTAGCTTGTTTTGAACGAAATAATGCCAATGTTTAATTCCTTGAATTTGCGAGAAAAATCTCGGCCGGATCTGTCTCAAACATTATGGCTTAATTGATCGTTTGAATCACTCACCTCTAAGTCATTCTGAATCATTAGTACCCCATGCTTTAGCGGCAGGGATTAGGGTCACGTTCTCTCTGGTAGACAGCAAAAAAGGGTGATTTAGATCATCTAAACCACCCTTTTTAGTTAAAGACATTACAGTTTGGTGTAGCCCTTTAAGGGGTAACCTGAAGCGGGTCGTTGTACCAGATTGACATCAGCTGAACCCAACTGTTCCCGATTTGTAGCGGAATCTGTGCCCCGGTTTCATCGTAAAAGGTGAGCATGTCATTGCGCGCTTCTCTTTTCCAGGTGCCATCATAACGCTGACCATCTCGGAAAATAGCCACATTACCCGAACCCCAGAGCTGAATTTCAACAGATAGCAGATGGCATTGATTGTCGCGGATCTCTTCACAGATGTTTTGATCATCGATGTGATTCACAAACGGGACAATGATATTGGTGGCTGCAACTTGCGCGTTGGTATTGCCATCGTTGTGAGGCACCCCGGCCGCAAAGCGATAATATTTATTACTGCTTGCGTCGTAACTCCATGTTACATTTTCCCACAAATAGTTCAGCGAGATCTGACTTGCGGCCGATCCGCCGGCCGGTGCTTCGCTAGAAAACGACATCCGCTTGCCGAAGCTAGGGGGGCTGTTTTGACTTTTAGAATCGAGCGCTTCACGTAACCCAACAGGATTGCCATAAAGTGTATGTTCGGTCGGCTTATTCTCACCTGTGCGATAGTAGCCGATGTTGCCCGCACTTAAAATGCGATCAGAAAAATCTGATGCGAAAAGCTTGTTGCTAACGCCGGTACTGGCCCCAGAAAAAACGAGCGCTGCATCATACATCGCCGGCAGTTCCACATCGATCAAGCGGGCGCTGCGAATCGGCCCCATTTTTTCAGGGTTATCGCCGTACACGATCATCGTCAAGCGTGTCAGATTCCCTTCGGTGATATGCTCAAAAACCAAGTCCGCATCGTTAAGACCCGATTGCGGCCGGACATAGTTCGGAGGCGAATTCGATATCTTAACCGCCAACGGACGCCGTTGCAGATTTGCGGGATCAGCCTCTTCACCCGTTAACGGGTTCCGATTGTCACCAAAATCTTCAGGGGAGGCTAAGACCAAGCCAGATAAAGCGGGTGCAGCTGCTTCAGGTTCAGCTGTCGGAGGTGGGACATCTGTTGGCACCGCAGTTGGGGCTTCTTCAACATTGACAACCGGCGGAGGAGGAAGTGTGGGTGGTGTTGTGGGTGTCGGAGGGATGACCTCTTCTACGGCTCCTTCATTGACTTGAATCGGCACTTGGGTTGGGGCTGGCGCTGGTTCTGGGGATTCAGCACCGCAAGCTGCCAGTAAGATTAACAGTGTCGCCAAAAGAGTAAATAATGGCAGATATTTTTGTTTACGCATGGGTTTTAATAAGGGCACAATGTTCTGGCGTGGTCACGGGTTTAATCTGTGCCAATCGGCAGACGATTGTGCATGCTCCTAATAATTTCAAAGTTAGATTTTAGGGATTAATAGGGGAAAAGGCTACCCGGTTTAGACATTCATAAGCCAGCAAAACGACCGGTCGGCCGCTCTGCTGGCTTATGGGTCGAATTTATTTGTCGTCTAGAACGATAATGCCGGGCAATGGTTTGCCTTCTAGCAATTCGAGAGACGCGCCCCCGCCGGTGCTGACGTGGGACATTTTGTCGGCTAAGCCAAGCTTTTTGACCGCTGCGGCTGAATCACCGCCACCGATAATGACCTCGGTGCCGCCGTCAACCTGTCCGGCTAACATTTGGCCAATTCCCTCGGTGCCGTTCGCAAAGGCGGGAAATTCGGTCACACCCATCGGGCCGTTCCAAATCACCAGTTTGGCGTCCGACAATAAGCCTGCAAATGCTTCAATCGTGGCTGGCCCGATGTCTAAGGCCATCATATCGGCCGGTATCTCGCCAACAGGAACGTCTTTGTAGTTCGCATCTGCACCAAATTTATCCGCCACTCGTACATCGATGGGCAAGAAGATTTGATCACCAAATTCAGCCATTAACTTTTGTGCTTGGGGCAACGCTTCATCCTCACATAAAGATGTCCCGATTTCTAGCCCCTGGGCTTTGAAAAATGTGTTGGCCATGCCACCGCCGATTAAAACACGGTCAGCGATCGCCAGCAGATTATCGATTACTTGAATTTTGTCGGAAATTTTGGCGCCGCCCATAATCGCAACATAAGGTTTTGGCGGATCGTTGATCGCACGCCCCAGGGCTGCAATTTCTTTACCGAGCAAGAATCCGGCGACCGCTGCGCCACCCTTGGCCTGAATCGCTTTGGCGGCCCCTTCAGTGCTCGCGTGTGCACGGTGGGCGGTGCCGAACGCATCCCCAACAAAGATGTCTGCTAAATCAGCCAATGCTTGAGCCAACGCTGGGTCATTTTTCTTTTCGCCAGGTTCAAAGCGGGTGTTTTCTAGCAAGATAATATCCCCTGGCTGCATGTTGGCAACAGCGGTGGTAACGCTTTCACCTGCAACTTGGTCCAGCTTGGTCACCGGCCGATCTAAAAGCTCTGAGAGACGTTTAGCCACAGGCCCCATCGTTAGATGATGGTCGTCGGTTGATTTAGGGCGTCCCAGATGGGAGCATAAAATCAAGGCTGCGCCGTTGTCTAACAAGTAGTTGATGGTTGGCAGTGCGGCCACAATGCGGCCGTCATCGGTGACGGTGATATGGGTATCTTTTGGATCACGGCTGCTAAGCGGCACGTTAAAATCGACGCGTACGAGCGCTCGCTTACCTTGCACATCGATATCTTTTACAGTTTTTTTGTTCATACGATCCTTTACGGTTTAACCGCTGGCTAAAAAAGACAATCTCAAACGGCTTTACCAAAAAAGGTAAAACGATTAAGACAATTGATATATGTTGGAAAAAGGGGAATCAGGGCGTGTTTACGACACACGGGGATTTTATCACGTGAGGGGGACGAGGAGAAAACAGTTCGGCCAACCCTTAAAAATAATTATCCAAAGCGGTTGCTTAAGGGATGGCTGTGAGGCGATTTTTGGTGTGGGTTGCGAAATTTAGGGGACACAGATCGCGCCACCGGCCGAAATCGCAAAGTCTGGCCCGATCCCATTGAGCTGTTGCAAGGTTTGGACCGTGGTGCCGTGGAGGCGTGCCAGGCTAAACAGCGTGTCGCCACGTGCGATCGGACAGGCTTTTCCTGATGAGCAGGCGGCACCATTTGCATATGGGACTTGGAGAACCGCCCCTGTCACCATGCTTGACTCATAAATGCCGTGGCGGGCCAGCATATCGTAATTGGTTGATGGGTAGATTTGGGTTAGGCGGAATAACGTTTCCCCGGGCTGTACCATGTGAGCCTGAAAGCCGATAACCCCTTGGTTTGGATTATTGGTGACTTGGACTTGCACCGGTTGGGGCTGAGGTGTTGAGGTTGGGATTAGGGTTGCCACAACCTGTTGATCGGCCGCAGTGCCCATATTGGTCTCACTGGGTGCTTCAACAACATCCTCTTCTGTAGCAGGAGGTGCTTGCGTTGTGGTGATTTGAGGCTCATCTTTGGCAACAGGTTCAATTGGAGCTTGTTGGACATTAACGATCTGCATGCGCTCGTCGCGCAATGCTGAAATCTGAACCGGCCGTCCTTCTACGATGACGGTGTAATCTTCCCATTGGCGGATCGAATCAACCACCGTGGGGCCAACATTGGTTGCGCCAGCTTCTGCATCTGTACCTACTTGGTTCCAGCGCGAAATAAGGCTGAGCGCGATAGCAAAGAAGACGGTGAAAACAATTATGCCCAAAAGCGGGCGACGGGTACGACTGCGGCGGAATAAAGACTGAAACATGAGTAGGACCGGCGATTCGTATAATCAAGGAGTTGAATCGTCGGTTAAGGCGGAACGGTGGTGACAACTTCGTTGTTTTAATTCGTTTCCGTTCCAAGGATTTTAAGATAGTATCAGATAAAAAAACGACCCTAACTATGATGTTATGTCACGTTCATGCTATCATAAGATCGCCCTTTCGCAAAGAAATTAAGAACCGACAATTATAAAAAATCGCCGGTTAGGGAGGAACGGGAAGCGAGAATGTTCTACGAAATTAAATTCCGTTCCAAAGGTTCAATTGTGGGATCAAGCGCCTGTGCCTAAAGATAGGAGATTCTAGATGATAGTTAAACGTGAGCATCTTGAAAAAGCGGAGCAGGTAAGCCTGGCCCCCTACGCGTTAAAAGCAGCTGATTCAGCTGGACGCATTTACCCCGAGGACGAATCTGCAACTCGCACCGCTTTTCAACGTGACCGAGATCGAATTATTCATACCCGTGCGTTTCGCCGCTTAGAATATAAAACACAGGTTTTTATCTATTATGAAGGGGACCATTATCGAACCCGATTGACCCACACTTTAGAAGTTGCCCAGATCGGAAAGGCCTTGGCACGCGGATTAGGAGCCAATCAGGACTTAACAGAAGCGATTTGCTTGGCACACGATTTAGGTCATTCTCCGTTTGGTCATGCGGGTGAGTGGGTGTTACGCGACCTAATGAAGGGGCATGGGGGATTTAACCACAATAGCCAAAGCTACAGGGTTGTGACAGAGTTGGAAAAACGCTATCCAGATTTTCCTGGGCTCAACTTATCTTATGAAACCCGTGAGGGGATGATTAAGCATGAGACAGATTATGATCACAGCGAAGCGCATGAATATGCCCCCGGACGGCGTGCATCACTAGAAGCGCAAATTGCGAATTTGGCTGATGAAGCCGCGTATAATGCCCATGATTTAGATGATGGGATTCGAGCAGGCATCCTTGACCTAAAAGAGCTTAATGAATTGGCCATTTGGCAACGGCTGCGCAAAAATATCGGATGGGATTCTGGCGAATTTACCGAAATGGTGCGGCACGAGATGATTCGAGAACTGGTCGGTGTTTCTGTCGGTGACATTGTGACGACGACAGACCAGCGTTTAACTGCGGCCGATATCGATTCACCTGACGGGGTGCAGCTACATGACAGCAATATTGTTGGCTACGCGGATGAAATGCACGCTGAGATTAAAGAGCTGAAGAAGTTCTTGCTCAACAACATGTATCGTCACTATCGTTTGATGCGGATGCAGGTGAAGGCGCGAAACTTTATCACTGATATTTTTAACGCTTATGTCAACGATCCATCAATGTTGCCAACGAAAACGGGGCAGCTGTTGGCCAACCTGCCGGCCGAGCGGGTTATCTGTGACTATATCGCTGGCATGACAGATCGATATGCGCTAGAGGAATGGGAGCGGCTGTTTATGCCGAATGCAAGCCCATAAGGTCAAGACCAAATCGCTTTTAGCTGCTTAAGTAGATCCTGACGTTTTTGTTGCCAGGCTCGTTTTGTGACCGTTTTTTCTTCATAGGCTAAATCTAGGGCCGCAATACGTCGAACCAGGGCAACTTTGTCCGGTTCGGCCGCAGGTTGTTGGCTCCAAGAGTAAGCGGTGATGCTAACCACCGCGGCCACAATGATCAGGACGATCGCACCTATCAATAGTTCTGTTACATCATCCCTCTGCTGAATCCGATTGCCATCTGCATCCAGTACGATAGACGGGAACCCTGTAATCGTAAAATCAAACGTACTATCGGGCGGCATGGGGGAGCGTGAATAGCGCAAGCGGACATCGGCTTCGCCCGCCAATCCCTCAGTGATTTCTTCCGGCCGCCAATTTGCTTCAGTTGAAATGCCAGCGCCGGTATTGGGAATCGCAATGTCGATAAAGTCTGTCGGGTAGGGGAGCGGATGGCTAATTGTCATCCCTGGCTCATAGGGCAAGCGATAGCGCATGAGCAGTTGCAAGGTGCCTTGGCCGGGCAACACATCGAGCTTTGGCCGCCATACATTGTTTTCCACGACAGGATCTTCAACAGGAGCAAATGTGTTGACATCCCCGAACCCTTGTAAGAAGATCACGCTTTCAGCTCCGGCCGGGATCGGGATCTGCACGGTGCCAGATTCTAGAGAATCACCAACATAAACTTCCGGTTCTGTATTGCTAAATAGATAAATTTCCGCGACCTGTACCGTTTCTAGCCCGAAATCAACCAAGGTTTGGTGCTGCGCAACCCGAATACCGGCGTCATCGGTTGTTTGATCAAACACAATCACATTTAAGGTTGTTTCTGTTTCAAAAGGGGTCAGGCGGCCGATATTGCTGGCAAAGTCGAGCCCGTTGTAACTTACAAATGTGCGATAGATCCAGTTGGGGGGCAGATTGTTCAGGTCAAAATTAAAGCTACCGTCTGCTTGAATATCTGTTGAAAAGGATAGCCCTTCTTCAAATTCAGGGGTGAACGCTTGTAGGGTTACAACTCCACTGGTGAGCAGGTCGCCTACAGAGCCATTGCCAACCTGGCCGATCACACGGGCGGCCGGAATCGGCTCGGTCATGCGGGGTAGGATTTCGAGACCGGCAACGACGTCAAAAATTTCTTGTTCTGTCAGCGGATTGCTATTACTTTCTGGGCCAAAGCCGGGCATTCCGTTTTGAACACGGCCGTTGTAAATCGTTTGGGCGATGCCGAACGGATCTGTGCTTGCCAAGTAAGCCGGGTCGCCAATGGCGGGTGGAGGATTGGGCAAGTTCGGTGCAAGCTCGCCATCACCCATCCCTAATGGGCCGTGACAGTTGGCGCAGCGGGCGGCATAAATCGTCGCTCCATTTATCGGGTCAGGCTCCGGTTGTTCTTGCGCTGTGGCGATCTGGGCCCCAAAAGCGGAAAAAAAGAGCGTCAAGAACAGAATGACTTTGAATTTGCGCGGCTGCTTATGGAAGGTCACGACTTAACCTCCGCCAAAATTTTCTGAATGGCAGCTTCAATCGCACCATCGACATCTTCCGTTTCATCGAGCTGGCGCAACACATCGGCCGCTTTTTGCATCAAAAACTCGCGCTCACCTTCCCACTCTTCATTCGCCTGTTTGCCTGTTTCAACATCGAAATCAAGCGCGCGAATGCGGGCCAAAAATGCTTCTTTTTCAGCTTCTAGCCGCTCCCGGTCTGTAACGATTTCGGGCGGGGGAGCAGGCACCAAAAACGGCCGGGCTATAAAAAGCCCAACGATTAAAAAGAGTGCGATAGCGATTAAAATTGAACCTGTGGTCATGTGTGTTTAGAAACGAAAAATAGATTAAGAGTTTATTTTAACTTGAAACAGCCCCAAGAAAGTATATCTTTCATTGTTCTTTTGCTTTTGCCCAAGAATTTTAACTTTTCCTGTTGGTTTGAGGACCGATCTGCACTATAGTTAACCGCTTTTTGGATTCAACCTTTCAGGAGGCAATTGTGACTAAATTCGCATGTATTGGAGACTATAATTCGGCCGTAACGGCCCATCAGGCGATCCCCAAAGCGCTTGAGCTTGCAGGCCAGCTTCTTAACGAAACAATCGAATATCAGTGGATCGACACGGTTGATATCACGGCCGATAGCGTCGATCATCTAAAATCATTTGATGGGATGTGGGTGGTTCCTGCCAGCCCGTATCAAAACATGGACGGGGCGTTGTTGGCGATTCGTACGGCACGTGAGAACAATATACCGTTTATGGGAACCTGTGGGGGGTATCAGCACGCGATTCTAGAATTCGCCCGGAACGAAATGGGATATGCAAACGCTGAAAATGCAGAGGTGGTGCCTGACGCTGAATTTCCGCTGATCGCCCCATTGACCTGCGCACTTGTTGAGTTAGACGGTCAGATTAAGTTACAGGCGGGGTCGTTGGCTCTCGATTTGTATGGCTCTGAAACAATTACCGAGCAGTATCGGTGTAGCTATGGGTTTAATGTGGCGTATCTAGATTTGTTCGCGCAAACGAACCTAAAAGTCACCGGATTTGATCTAGACGATGATCCGCGTATCTTTGAATTACAAGGACATCGATTTTTTGTAGGGACAGCCTATCAGCCAGAGCGTTCCGCTTTGGCTGGAAATAATCATCCGTTGATAACAGAGTTTGTTCGGGTCGCAAGCGAAACGAGATAAGCGTATCGAACGATCGGTTCTAAGCTAGGCCGGCCGCTGCTAGCTTTTCAGCTTCCTGCGCAATGGTTAGCCGGTCGATAAACTGATCGATATCACCGTCCATCACCGTGGGTAAGTTATGGCTCGAATAGCCGACCCGGTGGTCGGTGACACGGCTTTGGGGATAGTTATAGGTTCGGATTTTTTCGGATCGGTCACCCCCACCCACTTGATCTTTGCGCATGCCGGAGACTTCGGCATTATGGGCCGCTTCTTCAGCTTCTTTTAGGCGGCTCTGGATAATTTGGATACCGAGCTGTTTGTTTTGGGTCAAACTGCGTTCTGACTGAACTTTTACCATCAAGCCGGATGGTTTGTGGATAACACGGGCCGCTGTTGCATTTTTCTGCATATGCTGACCACCTGGTCCGGCCGAAAATTCAGCTTTAATCTCCAGGTCGGCCGGATTAATCGTCACGTCTACTTTGTCGACTTCCGGCATCACCGCCACGGTTGCTGTACTGGTGTGGATACGCCCTTGGGATTCGGTAACAGGTACTCGCTGCACTCGGTGAACGCCGCTTTCATATTTAAAGCGGGAATAGGCCCCTTTGCCCCGCACATTGATGATCACTTCTTTGTAACCGCCAATACCGATGAAGTTCTCATCCATGATTTGGGTCTTGTAACCCATCTTTTCAGCATAGCGTAAGTACATGCGGCACAAATCATTGGCGAAGATAGCGGCCTCGTCACCCCCGGCCGCAGCCCGAATTTCGACATACACGTTGCGATCATCACGTGGATCTTTGGGGACCAGCAGCTTGCGCATTTTTTGCTCAAGTTCTGGAACCAGAGCTTCTAACGATTTTAGCTCTTCCTGAAACATACCGATCATTTCTCGGTCATCTTCAATTTGAATCATCTCTTTCGCTTCGCTGATGCCGGTTAATGTCTTTTGATATTCAGCATGGGTATTGAAAAGCGGTTCAATATCAGCACGTTCTTGAGAAAGTTCAGTTATTTTTTTATGGTCGCTCATGACGATTGGATCCATCATTTGACGGTCAATTTCTTCATAGCGGGCGACAACTTGGGCGATTTGTTCAAACATTAAAGATATTTCAGACAGCAAAATGCGAATGGCAGGTTGCTGTTTGTAGATGAGCTGGTTTCAAAAATTAATGTATAGGCTACATAAAAAACGAATGTTCATTATAACGAGGCCGGTTAGAGGGTCAAGGTAGGCGGCCGAGTTTTAGGGAAGGTCTTACTTCTTTTCATTTGCTTTCAGCTTCTTGATTTCAGACGAAGCATCCGTGATTGTGCTTGTATTGCTAAAAATATCGATCATCTCGTGAGCCGTTGATTCTAACCAATGGTAGTGGGGAATATTGGTCAGTATTTCACCCTCTTGAACCAGACAAATTGAATCTTCGTGACCAAATAGATGAATGAAAGCACTCGTATTTGCAGCATCTGGAAGTTGCTCAAGTTCTTGTGCAAGAGTTGTAAATGCCTGCCTACTATCAACATGAAACGAAAAGTGGAATCTCTCTTTTGCCCAGTTGGGCATCAATCGAGCGTTTAAAAGGACAAAACGAAATGGGTAAGCACCATTCTTGGGCACGATCATAAATTGGGGAAATGTTTTGTTTGGATATTGGCACGAAATCCCTGTGAAATGTTTCGGTGTAGATGCGTGGGAACCTTGTTGAATGTGTACATAATCGAATATTTTTATTGTTGCTCCTTTATGGCTGGATGTAAAAGCAATTGTTGGCTTGGAAATATTCTTCTTGTAAAAATCAAGCTTTTCCCAAATTAAGTCAGTATCTACTTTTGCGGTCACTAAACCGTTCTCTATCGCCCACGTCTTAAGCTGAGCTGATCGTTCATCTTGAATCTTATTTTGTCGATTTAACCCGGGGTTCGGTAACCCGAACAAAAGTAGGGGTAAAGAAAAAAGTACGATAGTTACTATAGCGGCACTTATTAATAAGATTTCGAAAGACATATTTGATTATCTCGAATTTGCCCACACCTTAAGAAGTAGCGCGAACCTTCTTTAACAATTTAATTTCGGCCGCAAGGCCATCATCGGGAGGGCCAAGCACCTCTTGATCTATAATCCGGGCTATCTGCATTCCTTTTCCCATCATCTGCTGAACAAACTGTTCGCTTGAATCCATCGAACCTAAGTAATAGCAAACAAGGGTCTTGCTTGAACCGGCCAAAAGAGAAAAATCGGAAGAGCTAATATGATTTTTTAATCCGTCTTTACCACGTAGAAAGATCGTTGCCTCTCGGGGTAAAGCTTGCCGTCGATGAAAGAGTGAAAAATCGTCCTTTAACCATTTTGGCAGACGTTTATTTTCGATTTTTTTCATATTGCTCAGCATCTTCAGATTATGCAATCGTTTGGCCGGTTGTAGGTCAAAGCGGGGCAAACGCACATCTCCAAAGTCTATCGCAAGCCCGATTAGATTAACCGTGCTGCTAGCTTTTCCAAGTTTGACTCCATGCGAAGCTTCAAAAAGAGATATGGTGTGACCTTCGAATTGACGGGAGAGCGAATTTTTAAAAGTAGCAAATGGGTTAGGCAATAAATCTCGTTGGCTAAAGCGAGCTGCCAAAGAATCACCATTTTCTTGGTACTCATAGTTGTTTTCGTCCGCGATTAGCTTGAGCTCTATCGCTTTAAGAGCTTGAAGCTCTTTTCGTCGGTACCAACTTAAAATAGCAAAAAACCCGATTACGGCGATGATTGCGGTGCCGATGATTAATAACATTTTGAAAGACATATTTGATTATCTCGAATTTGCCCACACCTTAAGAAGTAGCGCGAAC
>JAHDEB010000118.1:13153-18363 GCA_020629055.1 Chloroflexota bacterium | reverse complement strand
CAACTGCCCGGGAGAGTAGGTCGTTGCCAATTTTGCTTCTCTTTTTTTTTTGCCTACTAATTACTAAATATTTTCTGAAAACTAAATACGTCTATTGCCCCTCATTAGGTTGTTGATTGCTTCCAAAATAAAGCAATGGCAAGACGGCCGAGTATATTCCTCCTACAGTTGTCATTGCAATCTTCACAGTATAAAAAGTGCCAATCCAACCGATAATTGGGCTGCCAATAATTTGCCCCATCGCGTTTGATTGCCAATACATAGAGATGGTTGTTGCCCGAATGGCCGAGGATGTATTTTGGTTGATCCAAATAATTAATAAGGGTCGGCCTGTATTTCGTAATGACTGACTAATACAAAAACCTGCAATGGCTAAGGGAAACCTACCGCTTAGGGCAAACAACAATGTAAAGACTACCATGCCGCTATAGAGCCATAATAAGATATCGGCGATCTGGCTTTTTTTCTCAGATATTAGATTTCTGCGAACAATTTCAGTCCCGATTATCGAGAGAACGCCAACAACACCGTTAATAATACTAAACCAAGCAACAGGGTTTAAAGAACCAAGCTCGGGCAAGTGAAAGTTTTCGAAGATATGGGCAACATTTAAGCGGTCGAAACCACCTAAAGAGAGCCCGATCACAAAGCCAACAGACATAATGACAATGAGGACCGGCCGAATTTTCAACTGAATAAAAGCTTCTCTAAATGGCAAAATCATTTTTGCCCATAAAGACATCTGAGCTTCTTCAGTCAAGGGTTGAAAGCCTGTTTCAGTCATTTTTAGCATTAAAAACAAGGTCAAGATTATGTTGATCAGCGCACCAATGAGGATGGGCCATTTAAGCCCAAAAGTGACGAAGAACGCTCCCGCAATAATCCCACAAAAGCGCGTAATCTGACTCAATTGTGCACCTCGCAAAAAGGCTTGATTGGCTAGCTCTTCTTCAATCTCGTCTGCAATCCACGCATCTGCAGCCCCACTATAAAAAGTAAATCCGACTCCCCAAACAACTTGCGCTAGTAAAACTGCGATAAAAGTTGCATTTAACCCCTCAACCAAAAATCCAAACCCTATCAGAGCAATCCCTATCAGAACGGAGAGTCGGCGACTGTAACGGTCAGCAACAATTCCGGTTGGGATTTCAAATAAGACTGTCATACTTTCCAAAATGACACCAACCGTTACAAGCTGAATCGGATTCAGATTAACGATGGTTGTATGGTAAACGAGCTCGTAAGTAATCACGAGTGCAAAAGCAAACGCTCCTATGGCTCGAACCGATAAATAGAGTTGATATGGATCTGGCTTGTAAACTTTATAGCCGAGAATGTTCGTTGGGATTGGGTGTTGGGGGTCTTCCAAGATGAGTTTCTCGTGTTTTATTAATCTATATTGCCTTTGCAATGGCAAGAATAAGGTAGGGGCGCTCCTTGTGGGCACCCACAAGGGGCGCCCCTACAAGTTTGTTTTAATTATTTGTTGGGAAAACTGCTAAAGTCCCCCTACAAAAGTGAGCTTGGCTTTGTCTACTAAATCTAACTTGCCTTGTATTATCGACTCAGCACCTGCAACCGTTTTATCTAATGGAACAAGCTGCCCTAGCCGCCCGGTCCGCGATTCGTTGACGGGCAATATTTGAGTCAAAAACTGGTTTAAACGTTGGCCACGAATCGCATAACGCACTTCTTGGGCTGCATCAGAAAGATAGAACAGCCCAGCCTCGCCTTGTTTTTCATATTGCAGCTCTAATCCTGTGTAACGGTGTAACAATTGACGGGCTTGAATCGTCATTTGCTTATGATTAGAAGGTAACTGGGCTAACCAATTGGGGTTTATTTGAGAAGCTATCGGATCTATGGCAGGCCATAGCCCTGCATGTGCCCGACTATATGAAAAAGTGATAACCGAGTCTAAATCAGATAAAGGGGAGGGTTCAAGGCCAACCGTGTAGTCGCCATCAAAAATCGTGGTAATAGCCGCCTGAGAAGAAACAGATGAATGCTGTCGGAGATGATCAATAGCACCTTCTATTTGAGAAATCATATATTCAGCAACAAGCAATACCTCTTTGCCTTGTAGCCATAATTCTTCAGCGATTTTCCGGCCGGTTACAGCTAATTGTTGCTTGGTTGATTCTGAAGAATCTTCTTGCTCGAATACAAGGATAAAACGCTCCTCAAGCATCTTTTGCGGGATGTTAAATTCAGCCTGCCACTCCATTTTTAAGGCATTGGCTGTATTTTCACCACGCTCAACCCCCAAATAAACCACATAGCCATCATAGTTCTTGATCATGCTGTGCATGAGTTGCGCTTGGATTAATAAGCGGCCAACACCGGAAAGTGGGGTAAACACCGCTGAAAAACCGCCGCGCTTGATTGGCATACATAAATCTATCATCTTAATGCCGGTCTCAAGCACTTTGGTTTGAACGGCCGACTTTGGTATTGAAAGTTTAGTGTCAGAACGCAGTGGCCGTTTATCGATTGGTTGACCTTGACTATTAATGGTCCGGCCGAGCAAGGATGACACATTTGGAATTTCAAGATGATGATTCGGAGGCTTTATTGCCTCTGGTTTTTCGTTTGCTGCCAGTTGAAACTGAAGCAATTGCCCAAATTCTTCCAGCCCTTTGGCTTGCGCCCAATTAACCGCAGAGTGGTCGAATTTATCTTTTACAGTCGGATCTGTACCTGCCTCAATTAAAATTTCGGCAATTTGTAACTCTTCATAGAGAATCGCAAAGTGGAGTGGCGTAAGTCCATTTTGGGCGACTTGCTGATAATCTGCTCCTGTTTCAAGCAAGTAATGGACCATCTCTAACTGCCCCATCTTAATAGCGTGATGCAAGGGTGCATATCGCTCACCATCTAATCCATTAATGGTGGCACCATGTTCGATAAGAATGCGGGCGAGTTCGATATTCCCCACCCCAGCGGCCCAATTAAGTGGGGTTACCCCTAATGGCCAATAATAAGTATCTGAAGCTACTGGCCACTCGCTTAATACATTAACTAAATCAGGTTGGGCTTTGAGCTGTTTTTTGATAGTGGTCAAATCGTTAGCCCGTAGAGCGATATAAAATAGGATCAATTGAGCTTTACTGTCTTTTAATTGAGATGTATTTGTTTCTGTATTCATGAGATTTAATTGACGCTTGAGATTGATGCGAGCATCATGCAAACGCTTTTTGATCGTTGAAATCGGTAATTCAAGAAATAGAGAGATCTCTTTTTGAGATAAACCATCGATGTAGTGAAGAGAGACAACTTGGCTTTGACGGTCTGGCAAAGAGGCGATACCCGTGTGAATAATTTGTTTTTCGGCCGCCTGAGAAACTTGATCAGCCACCGGTACATAAAAGTCGGGTTTAGATAGATGAATGTCTGAAAGAGCATGGGTTGCTCTGCGTTTAAACTTCGATCTTAGCTGGCGGTCTGCCTGCTTTAAGACAATTCGTCTGAACCAACCGGGAAATGCCTCTGGCGTGCGTAATTTAGATAATGATTGATAGGCTTCCCAAAATGCGTCTTGAACAGCATCTTGAGCATCCTGAGAGTTATTTAGCAACTTGTGTGCATGGCTGAAGGCCATCTTTTGAAAACGCTCGATGATAACTTCATAAGCGGCAAGGTGGCCGCTTAAAGTCGCCTCTACAAGGTTACCTATTTCACACTCTGACCAATTGGTTATTTCCTCTGTCGGTTTACCTGTTTGCATAACCATTGTCATGGTCTCTTCCTCACTGAAATTAGACGTCTACATATAAGTCCCAATTCACATAAAAAAGGTTACAAACTCGTATTGAGACCCATGAGATTGAGCCAATTTTTATCTCTATTTAGCCGGATCCAAAATTTAGATAGAAGACTGATAGATTTAATTGTATTGGAATATAAACACAGTAGCATTGTGCGATGCTATCTAAGTATTCTCAATTGTTGCGTTTAAATCGTGATTATCGTTTTTTATGGATTGGCTTTTTAGTGAGCCAAATCGGCGATTGGTTTAACCTCATCGCCTCTGCCTCTTTAGTCGCCAAGCTGACAGAATCAGGGACTCAGTTGAGCCTATTATTTTTAGCCCGTTTTCTGCCCCTATTTGTGATGAGCCCGTTTGCGGGGGTCGTTTCAGATCGTTTTGACCGGCGCTATGTCATGATCTTATCTGACATATTGCGAGCCCTAACGGTTGTGGGGCTGCTGTTTATTCGTGACGAGTCGATGATTTGGCTATTTTACGTCTTAATCGCTGCTCAATTTTCGCTCACCGCCCTCTTTTTGCCAGCCCGATCGGCCGCGATGAGCAACATTGTGGCAAAAGATGAGCTGGTTGTCGCCAATTCGTTAGACAGCGTGACTTGGAGCACAACCTTGGCTTTCGGCACATTGTTGGGTGGGCTTGCAACAGCGTTTTTCGGTATTACAACCGCTTTTGTGCTCGACATCGCCACTTTTTTAATTTCGGCGTGGGCGATCGCCCAAATTTCAGTGGTGGCTGCGGCCGCCGATAAAGAGGATAAAAAGTCTAAGCGAGGCTTTCGAGAAATTGCGGCCGGATTTAACTATTTATGGGGGGCAAAGCTCCTGCTGGCGATCGCGTTGGTCAAGGCGACCGGCTCTCTGATTTATGGCGCCGCCAACGTCATTGAAATCACAATTGCTGAAGACGTTTATCCTTTGGTCTTTGATTACACGTGGCGTGGGGTAGCCCAGTCGGTTGGGGATGGGGGCACATTGACGCTAACGATCTTTTATCTATTCACCGGCATCGGAACCGGCTTAGGGCCGATCATCCTGCAAAATTGGCTGGGTGAAACGGAGGACGCTCTGCGTTGGGGAATCTTTGTCTCATTTGTTTTAATGACCGTTGGGCTATTGGGGATGGGGCTAGAACTCGGCCTGACGTGGTTTGTAGGGGCAAGTTTAGTTCGGGCGTTAGGCAGTGGAACCCTGTGGGTTTTCTCGGCCGCCCTGTTACAAACGATTATTCCCAATGAGGTCCGCGGCCGCGTTTTCGCCTTTGAATTTGCGATTTTGACGCTCACCCAATCTATTTCAATTTGGGCCGGTGGTTGGTTACAAGATCAAGTTGGATTAAGCGTCTTCCACATTTTAGGCATATTTGGGCTATTGAGCGTTGTGGTCACGGCATATTGGGGATGGTTTTATTTTAAGTACAAGAAACGACCTCTTGTCTCCCC
>JAHDEB010000118.1:0-13053 GCA_020629055.1 Chloroflexota bacterium | reverse complement strand
CGGCATATTGGGGATGGTTTTATTTTAAGTACAAGAAACGACCTCTTGTCTCCCCCGCTTAAAAAAATGCAAAATCAACCTAACACTTCTAAAATATAACGATCCTTTAAACTCAAATGTAGAAAGTTGAGGTAATATCATCTCTATGGATTCAAAGCAGCTCACATTCGGCCGAGAAGTCAATCCTGAATCGGTTGGCATGGATCGGAAAATCGTTCGAAAAATCGGTCGTTATTTTGACCAGCAATTATCAGATGGCGCACACGTCGGTGGGCAATTGGTTGTTCTTAGGCATGGACAAGTGGTGCTGGACCGCACCAATGGTCTGCTGCGATTGGGATCACGTCAATCTGTACGGCCGGATACGCCGTTTTTAACATTCTCATGTACCAAACCGTTAACGGCTGTGTGTATTCACCAGCTGGTGGAAATGAACCTCATCGATTTAGATGCACGGGTCGCGGACTATTGGCCGGAATTTGGGCAAAAAGGGAAAGAGACGGCCACGGTGCGCCATGCGCTGACCCATCAGGCGGGGATTCCGGCCCGGGGACTGTATCCGCAGATTCCACGCTGGTGGAGCTGGGATTGGGCCGTCAGCGCGGTCGCTGATCTTGAGGCTGAATACGAGCCTGGTACAAAAACCGCTTATCACGTGGTGAACTCCGGCTTTATCTTAGGTGAGCTTGTCCGCAGACTTTCTGGGAAGTCGATTGAGCAATACATGGAAGATCATATTTTCCAGCCGCTTAAAATGCGGAATTCATGGTTAGGGCTACCGCGTGACCAAAGTGCTCGATCAGCTGAAATTTACTCGGGTGCTAAAGATCAAAATAGCGCGGCGCTGCTTTTTCGGTCTGCCCGACATACAGTGATGCCTGCCGCGACTTTAAACAGCACGGCTCGCGACTTGGCCCGGTTTTACCAAATGCTCCTCAATGGTGGAACGATGAACGGCCGAAAAATCCTCGATGAAAAAACGATTGAAGATGCGATTTCGCTGCAATTTGAGGGGCACGACCATACGTTTGATGGCTATGTGCGCTGGGGGAACGGGTTTCTGCTGGGTGGCGAAAAACCGGCCGAATATGCAGAAAGAGCCCCGTCTTATGGACGGAAGTCGAGCGTAACCACGTTTGGACATCCCGGGCAGCGCAGTTCGCTTGCATGGGGTGACCGAGAGAAAGATGTGGCCGTTGTGCTTGTCGTTAATACCTTGCTGGGCGACGAGGAAAATGCCAACCGTTGGGAACGTTTGTCCGATATGGTTTGGTCGGCGATCGGGTAATCGTGAAGGGGACGACTGGCGTTCCCCCTGCTAATGACATACGTTAAGTAATTGTCAGCTTAACCGATTGGGAGTCATCGCTTGATGTCTCTATAATTGACCCCATACTAAACCTATGGCAGTTAACTAACTTATGTCTTTCCTCCGAAAACTTCCACGTCATTACTTGGTTTTCATCTATCCCCTCATCGCTACCTACCTCATATTCTTTGCTTGGCTTTTACTACGGCCGCAACCAAATAAGATTCAGGCTGCCCAAAAAGCGATACGGCCGCAAGTCAATCTGTTTTCAGCTCCCCATTCGGAAGAGGTCGCTTTAAGCTTATTTGAAGATGATACTCGCGTGGCTGAAATCTTAACTGAAGTTGAGCATGATTTTATTCAGGCGGTGCCTTTGGCACATGGGGAAGCGACGCAGTGGGCCAACTGGGGCTGTTGGGAGGAAACATGCGCCCATATGCTCTATTACAATTTTACAGAAGGTGGAACGGTAGAGGGGGTTGTCAACTTAGATCGGAATGAAGTGCTAGACGTTTGGAAAAGTGAAGAGACCCGGCCGCTAGCAAGTACCCGCACGCTCGAAACAGCGGTCACCATCGCTGCGCAAGATAAAGAGGTGCGTGGGTTATTAGGGAATGTTTCAACCGCGGATTTGATGATGGTGCCGATGAACATTTGGCTGCTAGACGATGGCTGTAACGAAAATTGGTGCGTTGACCTCACCTTTGAAGATCCGGCCGAAAGCGGCAAAATTTTGCATGTCACCATCGATATGGAAGAACAGCATGTGGCACGTACCTTTTACACCCGAGGTCGTGAATCAATACCTTACCGCGACATTACCCCGCAACGTAGCTCTTGGAGCAACGGCTGCTACGATGACCTTGGCTGGGAAGTATGTTGGGAGATGACGGCCCATGACGGGATCGAATTCTACGATGCCAAATACAAAGGACAGCCGGTTTTTAGCAGCATCAAAGTCGCCCAAGTCGAGGTCTGGTACCCTGCATGGCCGGGCGGATACAGAGACGAGATCGGTACGGCCGCATCTGTCCCACCTTACTTCGACACCAACGTTGACAGCATCGAAGGTGGCTTTCGCATCAGCCAATTGTTTACTGAATTTACCCGTTGGCCCAACTGTGTCTGCTGCTATCGCTATGAAGAAGCGTTGGCATTTTACGAAGATGGCAGCTTCGAAACCCAGTTTGTGTCACACGGCCCCGGTTGTGACGATTTATCGATCTATCAACCCCTCTGGCGCATTGATCTAGACTTGAAAGACGCTGGCAATGATGAAGCGTTTGTTTTTTCAGACAACCAGTGGCTAGAGGTCAGCAATGAGGCCGAGATTGACATTGTGTCTGGCACCGATGAGTCGCCTGAAGGGGATAAATTGGCCACATTTGATGGGGATTTACACTATCGCTGGTCATATATTTCTGAAGATCCTTTGGGTGTTGATGAAGCGAAACTATTCTTGGTTAAATGGAATGAGGATGAAGGGGAGATTCCGGTATTAACAGGAGCGGCCAACACCTTTGAACCGCCGCGCAACTTCATCGATGGGGAACGGTATTCGGGTGAAAATATTACGATGTGGTATGTCCCGTTCTTAAAAACAAAGAAAGGTGGTCCGTGGTATTGCATGCCAGACGAAACCCCTGATCCTACCCCATGCACGGCCGTATTGCGTGCCGAGCCGGCCGGTCAGCTACCCACCCCGGAAGAGCTGGCAGCCCTCATCGAGCCGGTTGAAGGAGAGGATTCAGAAATCACCATCACTAAAATCGATGAAGCTGAAGAAGTGGCCGCTGAACCAACCAACACACCGATTCCTGCCCCAACATCTACCCCAGCCCCGTTAGAAGGAGATGATGCGGAAACGATTTTACTCAACTCTGGCTGCTTGGCCTGCCATGTGATTGGAGATTTAGGCGATCATGGCAAAGTAGGGCCGGATATGAGCCAGATCGGGGCGCGTGCGGCCGATTTAGGAGCCCCCTTAGGCTTAAGCGGTAGTGAGTATGTTCGCCGGTCAATCTTGTATCCAGATGAGTTCATTCAAGCCGATTGCCCCAATGGACCATGTTTAGACGGCATCATGCCAGCTTCGTATGGGCAACGCTTAAGCGCCGACCAGTTGGAAACAATGGTGGCATGGCTGATGACACAAGGCGGCGATGAAGCTAACTACGCCCCACCACCACCGAACACCCGCCCGATTGGGGATGGCGCAGATGACGGCTTGGTCAACAGCCAGAACAATAATACTGACATTCTCACCATTCTAGCCAATTGGGGAATCGGCATCATCGCCTTTATCGCTATTTTGCTCTTTTTAGGGGTGATATTTGGGCCACGGTTTATGAACCGAAATAGATAGCCAGCCTCTATCTATGGTTAGACTAAGCTGATGTCGAATTTTCCACGAGAACAGCAAAAAGGAAATTCACTACCGGACAGATTTTAGATTATGGGAAAAAACCCCTCATCCGACCCCTTCGGGTTGCCACTGTCCCAATCAGCTTGGGCGTTCTCCCTGAGGGAGAAGGATTTCAGGCTCGCTTGACGGCAAAATTTTGCCAAAATGAGCGGCGTGGCTCCCCTCTCCCAAGCTTGGGAGAGGGGTTGGGGTGAGGGTTGATGGGCTAAACTAGGTTTTTGAAGAGTTTGAAGCACTTTCTTAAATCTGTCCGGTAGTGAAAAAGGAAATAAGCATTAGGTTTATAACGGGTGTTTTCCAGAGGTAGACACCAAGCAAAAAGCTAATGGCTAATAGCTTTTTGCTCTACTATCATCTTCCTGCTAGACGCCACCGGCCCCACGATTTTCAGATTCTGCAGTTGATTCAACTAAAAGCCCTTTGCCCAACAAATTGAGTTTGATCCACAAAGAAGCCTCAATCTGAATACCGTTGGTCGTACAGTCTAAAGCTGTGGCTAAAAGTGATTCAGAGTTCGCTATGCGAATATCAGAGTGATTGGCGCAGCTTTCATCCTGTGGCAAAAATCTAACTTCAACTTTTTCTATAGGCCAATCCCCCGCAGCATCGAGTTGGTTGATCGTCGGCCGTTCTTCTCCTGCCTGGCAGATGATTTGCTGAACGCCGGCCGCGCCATCAGACCGTTGCAGCATGAGCGAAATCCCTCGTTTTTGAATACACACAATATAGGGCCACATTAAACCGACGTCTGGCATGTTCAAAATCTGGAGTGTGTATGCCCCATGCTTCTGAGCTTGTACCGAACCGTAATCAATTAAATTGGGGAAAATATAGAGAGCCGATCCCCCTTGAGCATCCCAAATCGATTGATCAGGCGACTGGGACAGTGGGCTTGCATGCAGTAACTTAGACTGCCAGCCGTTTAGCGCGGCCGACAATTGATCTTGGAACGGCAGGCGGTGCAAAGCGAGCCACCCGATCGCTTCAGATGCGTCTTCAGCTTGCCCAAATGATAAACCAAGTGCCTCAAACGCCTTGCGACAGGCCACAATGACTTCGTTGTGAGAAATTGTAACGATAGAAGAGTGTGCCATATTTTAATCTCGCGTGGGTTTTGGAGCGACGGGCCAAAACCAATCATCCGAAAATGGTTTACCGATGTCTGTCACCAGTGGAGCCCCTTGGAACAAGGTGATTCGCACCCATAAGTTAGATCGCGGATCAAACTTGCTTGCACCAAAAAACGAGAGTTTGCAGCGTAGAAGGTCTATGGGCAGGCATTCGGCCGCGATTAAGTTATCTTGAACTTCTGCGTATGGGAGCTTGGCCAATGATTGAATACGGCGAATCAGGCCGCGTTCGGCCGGGTTCGCCATGAGGTAATCGATCACGGCTGCATTGGGGGTATGGTCTAAAAAGTTATTGATACCAGCAAACAAACAGGTGATATCGCGCGCCATGGTTAAAGGCCGTTCCTTTTCTTGGCCCGGTTCTTCAAACCGGTTGCCCAAACGAGGTTCCTCTTTATCGGCCGAACTGTACCAGAACCATTGATTATTGGACCGTTGGGTAAAATCGATCTCTAAAGCCCAACGATAATTTCGGCCGATAATCGCTTTGAGCTCGACCAAATCCATTTCCGGTTGCAAATCATAGTACTCAATGCTGTTCAACTCTTCTGCAAGCGGGTTGACTAAATCAGGGTAAAGTTCTAACAGAATCGACAGGATGACCTCTTGAGCTTCGGGCGAGTCATCGGCCGTCCACTCTAAAACATCTTGCCAAGCAAGCTCCGCATTTTCTTGTATCTTCGGCAGATGGTGATCGATAAACTCACGTAACTCTGCCAGCATGGCTTTGTTTTTCTGCTGCTGCAGCTCATGAACTGTCTCGATTTCAGTCACATGCTGATGCGCCCGTAAAATAAGCTGGGTAAACCGATCCCGAATTTCTGGGGTGATCTCCCCTTCTTTTAAAACAATTGCTAGTGCGGTTTCGCGGGTGCTGACCCATTGGTGCAGCAAGGCGGGATGAGAAATGATAAATGGAGCCATCCCCAATCCGGTCGCGTTGCCGACCCCCATGTACCGGGCGATCTCCTCATCTAGTTTGACCGCTTTGGCCGGATTCTTCATTTTGGCCAAATGGTTTAGCTGGTCAACGCTAAAAGATCTCACCATCCATACCGCAAACATCTGAGCCCGAAATGTGACATCAAACGCAGTAGTCTGCTGCAGCTTGGCAAAATCGGCGATGCCAAATTTGCCGTTGCCATACACGGCCGTTGTCCGGTACAGATATCCGACTTTTGATAGTTTTGCAGGGTCAGGCTGCACCCCCTCAGATAAAGCGTCTAACACAGTCGAGAAATTGCGCGTGCTTTTATTCGCCCGGGACAGCACCAAAACATAAGGCAAATATCGGCCAGCCTCTTGTTTAGGCACATTCTGTCGCAGCTCTTCAATTTGTGCCTCTGAAACAACCCCCTCACACAGCACAAAAGTAACATCCCATTCCTCCGCAATCACACGGTCAGTTCGTTTTTCATCTGAGATGTAGTTACAGAAGAAAACCACGCTGTATGTTTCAAACTCGGTTTTTTCAGCGTTTTTAGGGATGTTGGCGACATAAACGGCGGTTCCAAATCCATCCGGATTTAAATCCCATAAAGTGCGTTTAATCTGCCATTGTTCATGCATCACTTTGCGTAACAATGAGCGTACAAAGCTAATTCGTGTCTGATGAAATGCCCCAAGACGGGAAAGCTTCATCACTTGTTCTGGTGGGCGTAAGGGGGTGGGTGTTTTCATAAGATCTTTAACCTAAAGATCAAATTATCGGGTGCTCTCAATAAATAGGCAACAAAAAAGGGCTGACTTTTTCAAGCCAACCCTGGTTAAATCGTACATATTTTCCGGCGTTAGTCGCTCTTGGTGGCAGCTTTGGCCGGTTTTGAGTCACTTTTCGGCTTACTGGCTTCTTTTGAAGTACCAGCATCAGCGCTTGAAGTTGCGCTGTCAGCCTTCTCAGTCGACTTTTTCGCACTATCATCCTTCGCTTTACCGCTGGGTGCAGCAGGATTATTGCTTTTGCTATCGTTTACGTAAAAACCGGTTCCCTTAAATACAACACCAACTTGATTGATGACTTTACGCAGGGCTGGTTTTTCACAATTCGGGCAATCGGTGAGCGAGTCTTCGCTGAACGACTGCCGAATATCAAATTCATGTTCGCATTCTTTGCAACGGTAAGTATACAAAGGCATATCTATCTACGTCCTATTTATCACTGTGACCTAATTATTTAGTCCACAAAAAATATCTTACTTTTAATCGTTTTGTTGTTTGTTCTGCCCCTTGTAAGCAAGGGGTGAAATGAGGTTGAATACGGTTCAACGTGTTCATTTACGCGAAAACAATTTTAATGGTCCGGTAACTTTATTACAACCGGCACTTACACAGTGCATTCACAAAATCGCCGTCCCGTTGTCTGGTTAAAAACAGAACGCATATTTGCTTCAACGGTTGCAAAGTAGGCCGGCCGTTTATCTGTTGCTGATAGAAATCAGGGATTTTAAAGATTTATGCGCTAAGACCCCCATCTTCAACGTACAGATCACGGTGTGTAGTAAAGAATTTTGGCAAATAATAAAAACAGATCATATGACTTTATTTAATCAACTAGACAATGAAAGCGGCCGGGTCATGCTGCAACAGGGTGATCGCTGGCTTCTTTTTCAACGGCCGGCCGCGATCTATGTCACCTATGATTTAGCAGAGGTTGTACCCCTTTTACGCGAAGTCGAAGCCAAAGCAAAAAGGGACCAGCTGACCGCCGTTGGCATGCTGAGCTACGAATCATCGGCCGCGTTTGATCCCGCCCTGCAAACCCATACGGCTAATCATTTCCCACTCGCTTGGTTTAGCCTTTACCGGCAACCCATGTCACTTAGTTGGGCAGATATCGCATCGAACATCCCGGTTCCGCAGGTCGATTGGCAACCAAATGTACCGCCTGAAACCTACACGCAAAAGATCTCCCAAATCCATGACCACATTGCCAAAGGGGAAACCTACCAGGTCAACTACAGCTATCGGCAACAAGCCAAATACCCACATTCGGCCGAAGCTTTGTTTCAAACGCTTAACCATGGAAACAATGGGCGCTATGGGGCTTGGCTCGACACCGGCCGATTTGCCGTTTGTTCCGCTTCACCGGAGCTGTTTTTCACTTTTGATCCAACTACACGGACCTTGGACTCGAAACCGATGAAAGGCACCATTCATCGAGGCAAGACGAGGGCCGAAGATTTAGAAAATGGCCACTGGCTGCAAAACTCTGAAAAAAATCGGGCTGAAAATTTAATGATCGTCGATATGATTCGAAATGATATGAGTCGGGTTGCCGAGCTTGGTAGCGTGCGGGTACCTGATCTGTTTAAACTAGAGAAATATAGCACCCTGTGGACGATGACGAGCAAGGTTGAATGTCGTGTGCAAGCAGATAAAACGATTACCGATATTTTTGAAGCGCTTTTTCCCTGTGCGTCGATTACCGGTGCACCGAAAGTCAGTACGATGCAGATTATCCGACAGCTCGAATCAACCCCACGGGGCATTTACTGTGGCACCATCGGCATGATCGAGCCAAACGGCCGGGCAACGTTTAACGTCGCCATTCGCACCGCCGTGCTCGACAAAGAACAAAAGAAAGCGACCTATGGGGTTGGTGGCGGCATCGTTTGGGATTCGGACGCAGACACAGAATGGATTGAAACCCAAACAAAATCGAAAATTCTACAGGGGGTATCGTTGTCGGCCGATGTCCCAAGCCCTGTTCCTTTTAGTTAACGAGACATGACAGATACACCAGATTTTTATCTTTTAGAGACCCTTTTGTGGGAAGAAGCAAGCGGTTGGTTTCTGCTTGACTATCATTTGCAACGGCTCAGCCGTTCGGCCGAAGCGTTAAACTTTAAGGTTGATCGAAAAGCGGTTGAACGCGAGCTCAGCCGCGCGGCCGAAACGCTAGACGTTTCAACGAGGGGGCGCTTGCTTGTTGACCGCACCGGAAAAGTCAGGCTACAGACGGCCGCGGCCGGAGAGACCGGGCAACAAATGTTTTTAGCCGTTGCCCCGACCCCGATTCAGCATGATGATCTGTTTTTACGCCACAAAACAACCCAGCGGCAGGTTTATAATCAATTTAGAGGCGAGCGGCCCGATGCAGACGATGTGATTTTGTGGAACGAACGGAACGAGCTGACGGAGACGTGTATCGGCAATATCTGTTTACGTTTTGGCCAAGAATGGCTCACACCTGATCTTCAATGTGGCTTACTCCCCGGGACCTATCGGCAGTTTTTAATTGATGAGGGGACGATCAAAGCCAAAGTCTTGCCGCTGCAAGCGCTTTACGATGCGGATGAGGTAGCTCTGATCAACTCGGTGCGCAAATGGTGCCCGGCCGTGGTGATCGATTAATCGCTATACAGGCGACGGCTAAAGCCAAAGTTATTTCCCCTGATGGGATGACTGAGCCGGTTCAATGGTAGTTTCGCGCCCCTAACTTAAACCTTCGGCCGTCAAACAATGGGGCCACGCATCTTCACCAGATTCCAAAGCGGCTAATGCGGGGCTATCAGCATATTCGCCCCAGTAAAATTCTGGCAGTTGATGCGCGATATGCGTCATGATGTAGTGGGTATAGGCGGATAAATCCCGACTGCGAATGGTGCGATCGATATCTGGCATGATGATCGGTTCCCCGATATGGGCTTCTAGATGGGTCCAACGCAGGCTCTTCCAATTTCTATTCCAATCTTTCGCCCCAACGATGCCTACCGGAATAACCGGGACGCCTGATTTTGTCGCCAAATACGCGGCTCCATCACGCCCTTTCGCCATTCGGCCGTCTTTACTTCGGGTTCCCTCAGGCGCCATCCCAAAAATGCTCCCTGTCTTAATCGAATCTAACGCTTCGGTCATCGCCCGTCGGTCTACGCTGCCCCGATGAATATAAACGGCCCCACCTTTTTTCATTCCCCAGCCTAGAAAGAAAACTTTCTCCCATGTTTTTGCTGCAAAAAAGATCCGCTTGTACCAAGAGGCCACAAAAAACGTCAGGGCGGTGTCCATAATGCTGCTATGGTTCACCACAACGATGAATGGCCCTTCGGCCGGGACATTGTCTTTGCCAAAAATTTGATAGCTAACCATCAGCGGAAAACGGGCAAGGCTCATGCCGATGTAAAGAATGATGTTCCAAAACATGTGGGTATTTTAGGATGCATGTGGCAAGTTGCAAGTTGCAGACCCAGATTGATGCTAGATAATTGCTTTTGATATTTACAAAATTTCTAATTTTGGAGGATTACAATGGATTTAGGTGAATATTTTCCATGCTTGAACGTAAAAGATTTAGCGGCGTCGATGGCGTTTTACAAAAAACTAAATTTTAAAGTAACCGAGGATCATACAGATGAAGGATGGGCGGTTCTACAACATAACAATATGGTTTTATGCCTGTATCAGGGGCACATCATCAATAATTTGATCAACTTTCGTGGGGGAGACATCCCATCAATTGTCAAAGAAGGGACGGAGGCCGGCCTTGATTTCAGCAAACCGGCCGAGCAAGAGGCTGACGGCTCATGGGGGGCTGAAATAATCGATCCAGACGGCAATGTGATCTACTTCAATACATTTCCTGATGAACGGGAGACGTATTTAAAAGATGGCAAATTGATTGATTATTAAGACAGCCCTTAATCCCTAGCCGCCAACATCGCTTCAGACGCTTTTATCTCATAAAGGCATCGACGTTGACCATCTAAAATATATTCAGTTCTTCGGATGTCTGTTTCAGGGCCAAGCAGCTTCTGAAAAAGAGCCTGCTCTGCCACGCAAAACTTTTGGCACACTTGGGCGGCCGCACATATCGGGCAATGATTTTCGATCAGCCAATACGTGCCGTCTTCTTGAGCCTGAACTTCAGCCATGTATCCTTCATCGGTACGGATATCGGCTAATGCTTGAAGCTTTTCAGGCAGATTTTGATACTGAGCCAGTCGAGCTTGATATTCTTGAAACTGATTCTGTGATCGCTGTTGAATCACACTCGTCAGCGCGTCGCCACCTAACACATTGCCTATTAAGCCGATCATATCCACCACTAATTCAGAATTTCCATCAGGGAAGAATTTATTTGCGGCCGGCGTTAGCTCCCACATTTTGGCCGGGCGCCCCTTCGGCCGGGCCATTTCAGTGTAAGTCAGCAATTTTTCATCTTGCATCGCATAAACATGCTGCCGAATGGCCATTGCAGTAACCCCCAAACGTTCCGCCAACATTTGTGAGTCTTGCGGTCCTTCTAATTTTAAGATGTCTAAAATCGCTTTGCGCGTCTGGAATTCTTTGCGCCTTTTCTTTGTATTTTCTACTTTTGCCATAGTTTGACCTATTCTAAAAACGTCTACATTGATCCAAAAAATCAACTTTTGCCTAATTCTACTCCATTTTTTATTTAATAAAGATAATTCTTTACAAATTCAAAAACTATGCTAATCTTGATTTTATAAAGTTTTTTCTTTAGAAATTAATTTGGAGAAACACCATGAACACATATTGGAAAAATAAACGAGTCGTTATTACCGGCGGCACATCAGGATTAGGAAAAGCCTTGGCATTAACCCTTGATAGTTATGAAGCTAGGGTGGTGATTATCGCAAGGAACCGAGACCGGTTAAAAGAGACGGTTAACCATACCAACATTCACCCTATTGAAGGGGATATCGCCAATAAATATGACATTCACAGACTTTCTGGAGAAGCGATTGGCATTTTAGGTGGGATTGACTTCCTTTTTAACAATGCCAGCTATCTAGGAGAATCGCCGCTGCGATTGCTAATGGATACGGAGTGTGAAGACCTTGAACAGGTGCTGACAACCAATCTTGTTGGCCCATTCCGTTTAACAAAAGCGCTGCTCCCCAGCATGCTGATGCAACATCAAGGGACGGTTATCAACATTTCAAGCGATGCGGCCGTCAGTGCATATCCTCAATGGGGCAGTTACAGCGTATCAAAAGCTGCATTCGACCATCTGTCACGCATTTGGCACGAAGAGCTAAATGCCCAAGGGATTCGCTTTCTGGCCATCGATCCAGGCGATATGCATACACCGATGCATTTAGCCGCCATACCAGATGCCGATATCGATGACCTGTATCAGCCAGATGATGTTGCTAGGCGATTGCTTGACTTCTTAAGCGTAGAACCCGCTTCTGACCAAGTGCGTTATAGCAGCCGAGAATGGAATTTAGAGAGGGCAATATGATGAAAAAAATAAATATCGCTACAACCAGCACACGAAACAGACCCGATGCAAAGCTGCTTGTGATTCATGCGGAATCTGAGACTTCATCGGCCGTTTCCCCCAGACACCTACCGATCAACTATTTAGACCGGACCGATTTAATTGACCAGTTTAAAGCCGGTGATGTGATTGTCGCCAATGGTGCGGCCACGCTGCCAGCTAGTTTTCAAGGAACGCATGCAAACAGTGGAACAAAAATTGAGCTCCGCTTGGCCCAAAACCTCAATCGCTCAATCGAAGCGTATGCCCGGTGGCGCGGGGTGATTTTTGGTGAAGGGGATTGGCGTTTGCCAACCGAAGATCGCACCGAAATCGCCCCGGTTTTTATCGGGGACCGGCTTGTTTTCAGCCACGGTTTAGAAGCTGAGATAACGGCTGTTTCTGATAAAAGCGGCCGGTTGGTTGATATCAAATTTCTCTCGGCCGAAGCTGATCTTCTACATCAGTTCTATCAAGCCGGCCGGCTTATTCAATATTCCTATCACCAAGATGCATTAGACCTTTGGGATGGCCAGACGATTTTTGCCGGAAAGCCGATCGCATTAGAAGCACCGTCAGCTTCATTTCCACTCACTTGGGAAACGATGATGCGCTTACAAAAAATCGGGGCTCAGGTCGTTTATTTGTTCCACGCGGCCGGCATTTCTAGTACGGGTGACGCTGAATTAGACAAACTTTTGCCGCTGCCAGAACCGTATGAGATCCCTGAGGCGACGGCGGAAATAATCAACAAAGCCAAAAAGGAACAGCGCCGCATCATCGCTCTAGGCACCAGCGTGACCCGAGCTTTAGAAAGTGCCGCGCTTGAGGATCAAACGGTTCAAGCAGGTCGGGATATTGCAACACTCCGGCTCTCCCCGACCTACGAACGCAAGGTCGTATCCGGGCTGCTCTCAGGCATGCACGAAGATGGTGCGAGCCATTTAGAATTGCTACAGAGCTT
>JAHDEB010000117.1 GCA_020629055.1 Chloroflexota bacterium | reverse complement strand
TTCGACGATTTACGGCCGTTCGTAAAATCTAAATTTCATCATTTCAGGCTAGACGCAGCACCGGTGTTTTGCCAACTATCATTTGATCAGAATGTCAACGGTTCAAAACAGGTAAGGCTACGTCCTCTTAAGCGCAATTCCCATCATTTCAGGCTAGACGTAGCACCGGCATAGGAAATTAATCCCCTTAATGAGTTAGAAATAACTGATTTTATGAACTTAGGTAGGGAAATCTGTTGATTTCTGCTAGAATTCCAATCGAGCTATTTGCAATATTAACCCTATCGATATTAAATAGGTTCAAACATAGCAGTGTTTTATCAATTCACCGCCGTCAAATTAGGTAAACAGAAAACAAGTTTGGCTGTGGTCATTGAAAATAGCGAACAGCGCGAAAAAATTTGGCATTGCACTCGTTTGAATTTTGCAAAATCGATAACATTAAAGAGCATTGTGGCACAGGCAAAAACTGTTTCGTGCTAAATAGTAAATTTGGATGAGAAATCTTCAAGCCGCTTGGGAAGCAATTGAAAAGGGAGACCGTGTAGAAGCACAAAGTATCGTAGCTCAAATATTGAGAGATGATCCCAAAAATGCCGAAGCATGGATGGTATTAGGAGAGGCTGTATCTGGCGAACGCCAGGTGCTGTTTTTGCGTAAGGCAGTTCAGTTAGACCCGGATCTAAAAATTGCACAAGACCGATTAGAAGCTCTGGAATCAGCTCAAAAGATTGTTGTTCTAGGTGCGGACGAAGATGGAACTGAGTTAGAAGTTCCAGAAGGTGTCGTCTTAGATGCTCCAACTGTCCCGATTGAAGATCGCGTGGATGCGGAGCGGCCAGCACCTCGGCCTGCAGAGCATTCGCCATCAAGGCGTAACGCCCCAGTTCAGCCACAATCAAACATTTGGAACACATTGGCGTTAATCATTATCGCCTTAGGCATACTGGCTGCCATCTTCTTTTTTATTCAAAGTCTTCCTGTGTAAAACGGGAAACTCATTAATTATCTGATTCTGAAGAAATTGGTTTTGGGTCAGAAATTTAGCAGGCGGCAATAGCTAATTCTTTGAGAATATACAAAACGATAATAACCGATCAGGCGATTAACATCGCATTGCCTGCTCACTTTATCGAGTATAGAGTTTAAATATGTCTAGTATCGGTAAAATTCGGAGTGCATATCTAACCGACAGAGGGAGAATTCGTGACCACAACGAAGATTTTGTGATTGGTCACGAACCGCAATCGGCCGAGCAGGCAGCCCAAGATGGGTGGCTTTATGTTGTTGCAGATGGTGTCGGGGGTGCAGATGCTGGGGAAGTTGCAAGCAGCTATGCGTCTGAAAAGGTTATTCACCACTTTTTACAAAGCACAGAAAACGAGACAGATTTAGGTGAGCGTTTAAAAAAGTCGATAGAGCTTGCACATGTTGATTTGTGCCGCTTAATTGATGAGCGTCAAGATGATCGCCGGATGGGCACCACAATCGTTGCGACAGCGATGCTAGACAACAATATGGCTGTCATTGCAAATGTTGGCGACAGTCGGGGATATTTGGTTTCTGGCGGTAAGATTTACCAAGTGACCAAAGATCATAGCTTGATCGCAAAACTGCTAGAAGAAGGGATTGTGACGGCCGAAGAGGCTGAAGCCCTAAACATTGGAAATATTATTCTGCAGAGTATCGGTTCTGAGCAAGACCCCGTTGTTGATATTTACGGCGTCTCACTAAGTAAAGAAGATCACTTAGTGTTATGTTCAGACGGTTTAACCAACCACGTAAAAGATGAAGAAATAAACGAGATTGTTTCAAATCAAACACCAGGGGACGCTACACAACAACTGGTAGACTTAGCAAATGCACGGGGCGGACATGACAATATTACAGTCCTTGTCCTTGCATACGACCCACCAGCCGCCTCTGCAGATGAAGCGGGTGAATAAGAGCTAAAGGCTCCGGCTGTTCAAAAATCGATCAATCACAGGACCTGCTTTTGTCTTGTGCTCGAGAACTAAGCCGTTTTGCCCCACTTTTAACATAAAATTTAAAGTGGCATCCATCAACACGATGCCATTATCGGAGCTTTAATTAGACATTATCGAATGTGACATTTTGAACAGACGATCTTGGCCATATCAACGGCCCTTTGATCGATATAAATCCTGTTTGAAATAAGCCTGATAAAGTTTAAATTGAGCACTTTAACGGAGATTAATTAAATGAATTCAAAAGTACGCCTTATACCCCTAGGAGGACTAGGGGAGATAGGGAAAAACATGACGTGCATCGAATACGATGACGAGATTATTCTTATAGACTGCGGAATTATGTTCCCAGAAAACGATATGTTGGGGGTTGATTACATTATCCCTGATTACAACTATTTAATGGACAAGCTTGATCGGATCAAAGCGGTTCTGTTTACGCATGGTCATGAAGATCATGTAGGAGCGGTTACCCATTTGATGCAGGATGTGAAAGCTCCCATTTATGCAACGCCACTGACCGCAGGTTTATTACGTGTCAAGCTGAAAAACGCTCAACTCTTGGGTGAAACAACAATTCACGAAATGCAGGCGGGCGATACGTTAAATATCGGTCAATTTACAATTGAACCATTCCATATGGCGCATAGTATTCCTGATTGTGTTGGCTTTGGTATTACAACCCCGGCCGGACTGATTGTGCATTCTGGGGACTATAAATTCGACCATACACCGGTCGACGGCTGGCCACCAGATTTCGCCAAATTGGCCGAGTTTTCTCAGCGTGGGGTGTTGTGCTTACTGGCAGACAGTACCAATGCAACGCGACGGGGTTGGACTCAATCCGAGACGCTGATTACTGATGCGATGGATGAGGTTTTTGAAGCGGCCGACGGCCGAATCATTGTGGCCACCTTCGCTTCGCTGATTTCTCGAATTCAGCAGGTCGGTGATGCTGCGATCAAGCACGGCCGGAAAATGGCCGTTGTCGGCCGATCGATGAAAGACAACGTGCGCATGGCGTTGGAAATGGGCTATCTAGACTTGCCCGAAGACCTGATTGTTGATTTAGACACCGCTCGTAAATTGGGCAATTCAAAAATCGTTTATATGGTAACCGGGTCACAAGGTGAACCGACATCGGTTGTCGGCCGTCTGGCATGGAACCGTAGCCGTAGCCTGACGTTAGAAGCGGGCGACACCGTTGTTTTATCGGCCCATACGATTCCGGGCAACGAAGAAACTGTCACCCGCATCATCAACCGTTTGTTCCACTTAGGGGCCAACGTCGTTTATGAAGACCTAACCAACGTGCACGTTTCTGGTCACGCAAGCCGTGAAGAGATGAAGCTGCTGATCAATCTGGTCCGCCCCCGCTACTTAATCCCCGTACATGGTGAATTGCGCCACTTAATGGCTCATGGGCAGCTGGGTCAAGATATGGGAATTCCTGAAGAGAATATCGCCATTATCGAAAATGGGACACCGGTAGAAATGGATGCCAATGAGCTGGTCATTCACGAGCGCTTGAAGGGTGGGTACATTTACATCGATGGCTCCGGCCAAGTCGGTGATGTGACCCGTCGGGTTCTACGCGACCGGGAACGCTTGGCAGACAGTGGCTTCTTTGTAATGGGAGTGCCAACCAAAGGGCGCGAGGTTACCGGAAAAATCGAATTTATTACCCGCGGGTTTTTAAATTTAGAAGATGAGCTATTTAATGGAACCGAGACCGTCATCCGAGAAATTGTGCAGCGACACGGTTCGAAAAAGACCGGTGATCAATTGACACACCTAATCGAAGAAGCGGTTATTCGCCATTTGCACGAAGAAACTGGGAAACGACCATTTGTGTTTGTAATTCTAAAATAGGTCACTGACACAATCATCGTTCAAGAAAAAATTAATAGGTGCGGTAAACTGTTTCTACAGTTTGCCGCACCTATTTTTATTTTAGACTGTGTCCCGGTGTAGGAAATCTAGCCCAATTGTGTTGTATACGAAACGTTTTGGGAATATTCAGGACCTTCCTCCCGTATCGGCCTAAAAGAGAGCTATAGACAATTAAGACGGGAAGCCTTATACCTAAGACATGCAAAAATCTGGCAGCAATCTATGCAAATACGGGCTGATGCTCGTCCTTCTTGTCGCCTTTCTGTTGCGTATGCAGCCGGTGATGAATGCGCCGATTTTGCAAAACGAGGGAATCCTGCTGACGATTGCGGCGGAGTTAAACAGTGGCAAGTTGTTGTACCGAGATCTGTTTTGGGAGCAGATGCCAGCCCTTCCTGTAGCCCTTGCCCCTTTATTCAAAGCTTTTTCAGGCCATACCTTATGGGTATCTCGCGTTGTGTCTGTATTCATTTCGATGCTTTCGATTTGTATGGTGTTTAGGCTCGCCACAGAATTAGCTGCTAGATCTCAACTTGTTCTAGCAAGATACCGGCCGGTGGCGGGGCTGATCGCGGCCGCCTTATTGGCATTTTCTCCGGTCGCTATCGTCTGGTCGCGTCACTCTAACCCAGAACAGGTCGGTTTACTATTTAGTTTGGCCTCAATTTATTACGTCGTTTATGGGGAAAGTAACCGCCACTGGCTTTTGTGGGCAACGGCAGGCCTATTCACCGGCCTAGCTATGCTGTTTAGCTATGCTGCCATTTTACCCATCTTGGCTTTGGGACTATTCGGTGCCTACCAGTTGGCCCGATACCGGGATTGGTATTTGCTACGTGGGATGCTTGCCTTTGGCACAGGTGCCGCTCTAACCTTAATTCCGGTTTTTATCGTCATTGGTGCCAGCCATGTCACGGGCGATTTTTTGCAGCTATTTTCAACCCTGAATTTGCGTATGGATCCGGCCCAACGGTTGACGACAAATTTAGAAGCTGCGGCCGAGTGGCTGATTTTATGGCCGGTGATTATCCCAGGGATCGCTATGCTGTTTCGAAAACAAAACGAACGGAACGCTTTGCGATTTATTTTGTTTGTTTGGCTGGGGCTTGAAGTGGGATTTTTATTCCTACACAAAAATATTGATTTTGGATTGGCTGATTTTTCAGTTTTATTGCTCCCTATTACCGTTTTGTTACCCATCTTAGCCGGTGGTGGCTGCGCACTTTTATTTTCGCAGTCGTCTAAAAGAGGGCAAAAGATGCGCTGGGTCCCTTTGACATTATTGGTGCTGATCGGTTTAGCATTACCTATGGAGCATTTGGCACAACAGGTCGAAGCGGTTTCTTTGGTTCAACCTAATCGGCTAGAAGAACAGCAAATCGGGGCGATTCTTAACAGCCTGTCGTCACCGACTGAGCCGATTTTGGTTTTAGGGAATGCCGGTTTCCATATCGAGAGCGATCGCTCGGTAACGGGGCGCTTTTTCCATTTACCTGATAATTTGGGCACGTCATTGCTGCGTTACACGGCCGACAGTGAATTGGTAGCGGCTGTGTCGCACCAGCGGCCGGAGCTGCTGCTGATTTCAGATAGCTACAAGGAGCGGATTTCCCCGATCGTGCATGAAAAAATCGCTGAGAGCTGGGCACCGATGATGCGCTTTGATTATGCATATCAAGGTGGTGCTACGTTATATCTGCCACAGGACTATGTTTCTCCAATTGCCAACCGGATCGAAGTGAATCATAAGTTTGAAAATGAAATAGGGTTGATTGAATATGCGATTGTGAGTTTAACTCCTGACGCGATCTTGGTAGAAACCCATTGGGAGTCTCTGGAAAAAGCGGATGAATCTTATTGGGTTGATATTGACTTACTCAACAAAAATCAGCAAGTCGTGGGCCAAACAGCATTTCATCCACTCATTAGCTCGCGTCTAAACGGAGATACAGTTTCCAACGTTCAGATTATTGCGGTTGAGCACCGCGAACAAGTGCATGAATTACACCTTCAGCTAATGGGTGAAAAGACGGGAAAACAGATTGAATTGCTAGATGGAATGGGCCGTTTCCTAAGTTTACCAGTGACGCCGTAAAAGGTAATCAAATGGCTTTGGGTAAGTTCCTAGCTTAAAAACTCATCAAGAAGATAATTTAATGCTCCACTAAAATTGAACATGCCTAAACTCTTCTTATTGTTGGATGTTTTGTTTTAGATACGAGCCGGATAGCGATGTTCTTTTAGGCATTGGCTGACGTTTATTTTTGTCATGGACCGATACTCAAGTCGAATTTTTCGGACAATCACGTTTTTAATATGGGTGGCGATTATCGCTTCTTTTTGGACATACTCGCGTCAAACGGGGCTGTCTACGTTTGATATTGTCCGGGAACTAATCGATTTTGCGCGACAGTCTGTGTGGGGCCCAATCATCTACATCGGGTTTTATATTATTCAGCCTATTGTTTTTTTTCCATCAACTTTCTTAACCATTGCGGCCGGGTATGTTTACGGTCCTGTTTTGGGGGCGATTTTAGCGATTGTCGGCAGCAACGGATCATCGGTGTTGGCATGGTTCATCGGCCGATTTTTTGGGGAAACGATGGTGTCTGCCCGATTTAAACAATCGATGATCGCTCGTTTTTCTGACCAACTGCGCACCAACTCTTTTCAGTCGGTCTTGTTGATGCGGCTCATTTACTTGCCCTATGATGTGGTGAGCTATTTTTCTGGATTTATGCGTCTGTCGCTATCCGCTTTTATTTTGGGAACGATGTTGGGGGGGCTGCCAGGCACAATCTCGTTTGCGCTTTTTGGCTCGTCAATAGAAGGTGACTTTTTGGCAGAAGTACCAACATTGAATCGTTGGGCGTTGGCGGGTGCCCTCTTGCTATTTATCGTCAGCATTTCTGTCTCTAGATTGGTACGCCATTGGGGCAATCGCCCGCCTACTTCTGGATCAGATACCGCTAGCGTCTCTCCTTCTGATTGTGCTTAGAGACTGTGATGTAATTTTTAGCCCTTTATATGCGCCATTGTTTTGTCACGTCTATGGGCTAAGAAAATAATAAATCCCCTTAAAATGAGCCTTCATCTACGAATTCAAAAATAGAAAAGGTAAGCAGAACCAGTAATTTGTTATCTTTGCCTGTGAATTAGGCGTAGATTTCCCGTTTTGTTGGGAGAAATTTACCGTTTTCAATCCTTACTGGCGTGAACCTATTTGCTATACTTTTTCGTATTAGTTAGTGCGGGGTTGGGATCCGATGCCGAAACATTGAAACAGTTCATTGCTTTAAACCGATGAAAAATAAAAAGAGGTCCTGCGGGCCTTGAATAGATTGATGGGTAAAAGCTGAGACAGAATCGTTTTTACCCAGAAAATGAACCACACACCATTAGTGAGATGACGGCCGAAGAACTCAAACAACAGCAGCTGATCCTGCTCAAAGAAATATTAACGACGTGGTTTAACCAAGATGAGCTTGAAGATTTGAGCTTTGATTTAGGGGTTGATTACGGTGCCTTAGGGGGGCAAACGAAAGAAAGTAATGTCCGCCATTTATTGATGATGATGTCGCGACGCGGCCGGCTGACCCAATTACTTGATTTCTGTGACATTAAAAAACCTGAAATTGATTGGGATATTTTCACACATTTAGGAACCAATGACCCAGTGGTCCGCGCCAATGTGCCTGTTGCACCACCAGCCGCCCCCCGTAACCTTGGGCTTTATCTGGGCCTTTTTGGCGCTCTTCTCGTTGTGTTGGTGGTTGGCGGTATTGGGGCTAACTTCTTCTTATCACGGACTGCCCCCCCAGTTTTAACCCCAGCCCCTGCGGTTTTAGATATCCCTACGCGATCTGTTGCGGAACTTCAAGAGCAAATAACGTTAGAGCCGACATTGGTTCCGACCAATGTGATCATTACGGCGATACCGGCCGACAATGCGGGCGCCAAAGAAGATCGGCGTGACTTAGAAAATGGGGATGGGGATGCCCAGCAAACTGAAATTACTGACAATAGCGGGGTAGCCCCTACAGCAACACCAATTCCAGGGGATCTGCCGATCCGGGTTGATATTACCGATACATATCAAGGTGAGCGGTTAAAGACGGCCAATGTTCGCAGCGGCCCCGGCGTTGAATTTGATATTGTGGCCCAATTTGGACCCAACACAAAAGTGAACGTTTGGGCGTTTGCATATAATTCAACCGGCACACCCTGGTATTTAATCGATATCGGTGACGATCAGTTGGGTTGGATTAGCGGCGTTTTACTCGAACTTGATAATGTTGAGTTTGATGAAATCCCACCGGCCGCAACATCACCTGCACAAACGCCAGAGAGCACGCCGGAGCCAACGGCCTAATGATTAACTGTCTAAAATCGCGGTAACCTCCGCATTTTCTTCGGCCGTTAGCATCCAATCGCCAGCCTTTGCATTGGCTTGTAGATGCTCAAGTTTGGTTAGCCCCGAAATGACCGAACAGACCGCTGGCTGAGCCAATAGCCAGCTATGCGCTAGTTCATTGATCGTGTGGCCGCGTGCTTGAGCCCAAGCTGAGAGCCTGTCTAAAATATCAAAATTTTCCTCTGTCATATAGCTTTGTACATAGCTGCTTTGCTCACCCCGTGACCCGACCGGAGCTTTCTCCCCACGTTTGTATTTACCGGTTAAAAAGCCACCCGCCAGTGGGAAAAATGGAATAAAGCCGACATTGTGCTCTGCACAGTATGGGATCATCTCTTTTTCAACCGCACGTTCAAACATATGGAAATGCCCTTGTTCAGACACGAAAGGGACTTGTGCCCGAAATTCTGCGAGCATGTTCGCCTTTGCAAGCTGCCAAGCGGCGTAATTAGATGTGCCTACATAGCGAACTTTACCGGCCGTGACCAGATCATCTACAGCTCGTAGGGTCTCTTCCATCGGGGTTGTGGGATCAAAACGGTGCATTTGGTAGAGGTCAATGCGGCCGGTTTGAAGCCGTTTAAGGCTTTTCTCAACCGCTTGGGTTAGGTAATAGCGAGAGGTGCCTCGCTCGTTTGGACCGTCTCCTGTCTGTAAGCAAGCTTTGGTCGCTAATACAACTTTGTCCCGTTTCCCCTTCAGCGCTTCCCCTAAAGCCAATTCTGAATTTCCTTTTTGATAGACGTCTGCGGTGTCGATAAAGTTTACGCCTAAATCCAAGGCTGCATCGATGATTGAATTGACATTGTTTTGATCAACTTTGCCGCCAAACTGATTGGTCCCCATGCCGATGACTGATACTCGCACGCCTGAATTTCCTAACTGCCGATATTCCATTTTTAACTCCTAACTAAATCAATTGGTCTGGTTGTAAGCTTATCAAAAACTCAGAAAAAATCGCATTTAAATTGTTTTTAAATGTTAACCGAGCTAGGAATAGATAAAATTGATTGAAGGGGTTGGGTGTGGCTTGAGTGGAATCTTAAGGGCCTTGTTGGGCAAATTTATTCTCATCCCTTGCAACACATCCTGCCGAACTGTCTCGTCTGGCCCAGTTAAGCTTAAGATTTGTCACTCATCTAGCCAAAGCGGGTCTAACTAAATAACTAGAGTTGTGTGCTAAAGACATGAAAAGTCTACGTTACCTCTGGTAAAGCCACCTTGATTGCAAAAGACGTTTCATGTCTTTATCGGGCAAGCGAGTAACAAGACTAAGTAACGCAGAAAGATGATGAAGAGGTCAATTAAAATGATGATGAATCGTTCAATTTCAAAAATTTCTTTAGTTTTCGTGACTAAGTAACGCAGAAAGATGATGAAGAGGTCAATTAAAATGATGATGAATCGTTCAATTTCAAAAATTTCTTTAGTTTTCGTGTTTTTTAGCCTTCTTTTCGCAGGCATTTTGTCTAATACACTTCGTACCGCTTTTTCATATGATGGTCAGGGTGATTTTGGTGAAGTAACCGCGATAAGTGAGGATGTGGATTTTGCAGCAAGCTCTACCATTAGTGGGACTGTAATTTTTGAAGGGGAGAATCTAGCAAATGAATCGCTAAGAAGTGTCTATATTTATTCAGATACTTCTTCAATTCCGCTTCAAAATATCGTGGTGTATAACGAAAATAAAAAGTTCTCCTTCTCGGTGCCTGCCGGTACATACTACTTAGAGGCAAAGCCACAGAACGGCTCAAAATATCTTTCTGAATTTTATAGTGGAAAAACGAGACAAACGGCCGATGCGATCACCATATCAGCGGACGAAACCATTACAGACATTAACTTCGTTTTAGATTTAGGAGCGACCGTTTCTGGAACAATTGTTAACAGCAATACAAGTGAACCGGTTCCATATGCTAAAGTGCAAATTCTAATTCCAAGTGTACCAACTTTAAATTCTCCCAATGGATATACACAAGCAACTCAGGCCGATGCTGAAGGTAAATTTGAACTTTATGGGCTACCAGCTGGTCCAGCATATATCAATGTTTTGGCGCTGAATTCATTTGAAGACTCAATTTCCTTTACCAAGGATTCCAGCAAAAACCCAAACGAGTTTGGGATCGTTGAAGGTGCTGTGGCTATTGAGCTTCAAAAAGGTCAAACGGAGTTGGTCACGCTCGAGTTAAGGCCGTTCGCCAAAGTCAGTGGAACGATTACTGAGTCAATTGATGGTTCGCCTCTCTTAAATGCGGTTGTTGGTGGCGAGGATATTTGGCCGTTTGCACGCACCGATGCTGATGGACAGTTTGAAATTCAATTTGATGTGAATCAAATCCGATCAGGTGACGTTGAATTGTTGGTTTCGGGCCCGTGTGAGCAAAATCAATTCTCAGATCAGGTCTGCAAATTTGTAAGTTTTAACTACCCTATCATCATTGATAATGGAGATGAACTTAGTGGTCTAAATCTAACCATTGACCGAAAAGCGGTTTTAATCGGGAAAATGACCGATGAAGCAACGGCAACTCCCATAAACGGCCGGGTCACCGTCCAGTCGATTGCTGAAGCTGAAGATATTCATAATCCAAATGAATATAGGTGTAGTAACACATTAGAAGTGTGTGGTAATGAGTATGTGATTTACGCAAATCCTGGCGCATATCGAATTTATGCTGATTTTGAGAAGTTTCCGACAGAAAACAGTGAATATGAAAAGTATCCTACCGAGTTTTTTGAAAACGTTTATGAGGCTTCTGCCGCCTCGATTGTAAACTTAGAGGCAAATGAAACAAGAACAATCGATTTTGATTTGCATTCTGGGGACCGGATATTTGGTGCAGTCATAGATGCTGCAACAAATGAACCTTTGCAAAACACGAGCGTATCCCTCCATCGGCTTAACCATGAAGGGAGAATCGTATATGCGGATACAACATCGATTGATGCGAACGGGACATATCAGTTCATCAATCTATATGCAGGCACTTATTTTTTGTTTTTTGACTCGGGTACAGACTATATTGACCAATTTTATGGGGGGACGTTGACCCGAGATGGGGCGACCCCCATTACACTAACAAAAGGGACAGATTCTGAAATAAATATCGCTTTGGAGCAAGGGTCTAAAGTCAGTGTGACACTTATCGACTCGAAAACGGGTGAGCCGGTCGAAAAACCGATTTTAAGCATTTATCGTGAAGATGGGCAACTTTATGAGTATTTGTCTGAAGGTTTTTCTCGTGATCAGGGTGAAGTCCGTTATGAAGGGCTTGCTGAAGGGGTTTATTATTTGAAAATTGGAGCCCAGAATTCGATATATGGATTGCCCTTCAATGATTATGTAACCGAGTTTTATGGATCAACAAATAGCCTAGAAGATGCAACTCCGATCACCATTACAAAGGGTTCTAATTTTACCGATACCTTAACTGTTCGAAGAACTCAGAGTATTTCAGCAACGCTAGTTACCGAAAATTTTGACCCACCTGCGCCAAATCGTTCCTCTGTGATGGTTAGCCTTTATCAAATTGATAACCTATGCGATTGCGAAAAACTATTTGCTACACAACACGTTCCATTGTCCGCTGAATCAACGAGAACTCATTTTCAAATGTACGGCATTAACTCCTCTTACGACTACATTATGATTGTAAATGAATTAGGATCAAGGCCGCTCCCAATCACAAGAAGTGATGTGATTTCTTTCGAGGATGATAGCCCTGCTTCAATTGAGATTGAACTTGAACGCAACAATTATATTACCGGAATCGTCTCCGCTTCGGATTCCGGCGAACCTCTTGAACGGGTAGAGGTGATTTTCTATAAAAAGACGGTTTTTAACGGGGTCGAAGAATATGAGGTTGTAAGTTCGGATCGAACCGATTCAGACGGAAAGTATCAGTCAGCCGAGCTATCAAACGGGACCTATTACGTTGCCTTTGAAACAATTAATATCCTATCTTCACGATACTTCAATCCGGAAATAGAATCTAAATATTATGTCTCAAAAATTTATGGGGAGGGCTACCAAATTGGCGGATTAGATGATACTGACCCGACACCGATTGAATTAGAGAACAGTAACTTTACGCTGAATATGGCGTTAGACCGTGGTGGGATTATTTCTGGGGAAGTCGCCTTTAATTCTCTGTATCATCGTGACTTCTTTTCTGCTAACGCATTCGTCAGAACCGACACAGGGTTGAAACTTGTAGGCAAAAGTCGGCAAGACGTTCGAAGTAATACCGCTTTTCATATCCAAGGGCTGCCGGCCGGGGAATATTTGGTTCAATTTGAAGAAACGGGGTACAAGCTGAGATGCTGTGGTGAGATGCCTTTGCGTTATGTTTGGTACGGTGATGTTCAGCATGCAGATGAAAGCACCCTCATAATTTTGCCCACGGGTGGCATTGTTGAAAACATTAGCCCCGGTGATATTGGATCAGGGGGCAAGATCCACCTCTCTATTGATCAAGAACAACTCCCCTCTATCAATCAGTTGCATGACTTAGCAAATCAAGGCCCGACAATAAGCCTCTATGATTCGGAGGGTAATTTAGTTCAAGAAGAAACACAGGTGGTTGGAAATTTCCCATCTTTTGACGGGCTTTGGCCCGGCACATACTACGTCCATTTTGAAGATTGGCATAAAAATGTGAGTGGTTATTGCAATTCCGCTAATTATTCGGGTGAATGGAACGGTGGCGCAGACTCTCTAGAAGACTCAGTTCCCGTTACAATTTTGGGTACCGAGGAGCACCGCGTTTATGGCAACTTGGTAATCGAAAGTCTTGCAAGCCCTGCACCTGCTGAATATCCTTTCTCCGGCCGGGTTGTTGATGAGAGTAGTGAGCCCATTGCTGGAGTTACAGTTACGGCCGAGAGTGGCCGAGGTGCGAGCAATACCACAATAACTGATGCAAATGGTGAATACAGCTTGAACCTAATAGATGGGAATTACACCATTACCTTTGAAAAAGAAGGGTATGACTTTAGTGGATCTGATCTTGCCGTGACAATCGATGGCAGTGGACAAACGGTTGAACAGGTGGTTGCGCCTGAAGAACCCGACACGACGCCAACACCGGAACCCCCGGTCGGAGTAGACGAGTTTGTCTACATGCCTTTTGTTACTCGCTAACCAAAACAGCCTGGGGTTTTGATGAAAAGCCCCAGACCTTAATCTTTAACTTTTCCAATGATTATGATTAATAAACGTCTTTTTTTAATACTTGGATGTCTAATCCTACCTATTGTTCTTCTTTCAACAACGATGGTTTCTGCTGATTTCAAACATCAGCTAGCCACAATTTCTCGGCAACAAACAACTATTAGTGGGCTTGTTCAGACGGCCGACACCGGGGAGTTCATTAGTGCAACTGTCAAACTCTATTCAGAGGATAATCCAAAGCAAAATTGTGGCCCTTTTGGATGTACGGGAACGAATCCATTAATTGAAACTGTTTTTTTCGATTGCACAGCTTCGCCTACAAATTGTTCTGATGGATTTACATTTGAAGTTGATCCTGGCTATGATTATTTCCTAGAAGCTATTCCATTTGATGGGTCACCTTATCTTAATGAATTCTTTGACAGTATTGCAGGCTATGATGATGCGCTCAAAATTAATCTGGCTGAAGGTGAAGTTTTTGATAACGCAAACTTTACGCTGGGCCAAGGGGGAACAATCAAGGGAATTGTTACAGGCTCGGAAAATCAGCCCTTGGATAATATTCGAGTTGCTTTAAACCATTCTGGGGCTCTAGCAGATGGAGACAGTTCTTGGTCGGGCTATTATCCCGCTTATACCAATGTAAATGGTGAGTTTGTATTCAATGATGTCTTGGATGGAGCTTATGAATTACGAATAAACCAAGGGAACGATCACGGCTACTTGGCAACTGAGATCAAAGGGGATGATGCGGTTCAAGTTTCATCTAATCAAACAACAACCTTGAGCGCCGTACTTCAGAGGCAAGGGGCTATTTCCGGCCGGGTAACCAGTAAAAAAGATGGAAGCCCGATTCCAGATGTTTTTGTAAAAGCGTCACCCAATAATGAACATTCTTGGAATTCGCAATCAACTCAAACTGATTCAAACGGTTATTACACTATTACGAATGGGCTCATTTATGACACCTACATTGTTTCTGCGGAAACTCCTGTATTTTTCAATAACCCTATAGACTACGCTATGATGTATTTTGACCAGTCTGCCACGCGTGAAGAGGCAACGGTCGTTACTGTAGAACGGTCCGAAACTACCTCCGATATCGATTTCCAGCTATTAGAGAAAGCTCAAATCAGCGGGACTGTGTCAACTGTAGATAGCGGTGCATTTGAGCAGGTGTCTTTAATTTTATATAAAGACAACGGGGAGTTCTTTTCACAAGTAGGTGAGGAATATGTCTCTAACTTAGAGCCAAAATTTCACTTTAATGCAGATCCTGGAAGCTATTTTATTGAAGTCAAAGCGGGTGGAACCGATTATCTTAGCACTTTTTATAATGGCACGGACAGCTTGAGTGCTGAGAGAATTGAAGTTGAACTAGAACAGGTTGTGGAAAATATCGATATTGAATTGGCGATTGGTGGCATTATTTCGATCACCGAGCTTACTGACTCTACCACTGGGGCCGTTCTTGAAGATTTTAACTTTAGCATTTATTCGGATTCTGGAGTTTATGGAAGGCTTGCCAACAGACAAGTATCAGGATTGCACACAGGTCAGTATTATCTAAATTTCGGTAAAGATGGGTACCAAACAAAATATTACGATGACGGTACAACTCTGGCAGAAGCACGGCCGATCTACGTGACAGCGGGTGAGACTACTTATGTTCGCGATACTTTAACTCCTATTGTAGAGCAACCGCTCGCAAAGATTGCAGGAACCCTTCGATTTATTGGGCAAGTGCCTGATCCCCCTCCGGGTGTATTACTGTCCTTAAAACCTGAGTTTGGACCGATATTTAGGCAAGAAATCTATACAAATGATCAATTTTCATTTGAATTTGACGCCTCTCAATACCCTGACGATAGAGTGACCATCTCTCATAGTAGAAGCTGCGACATGGGTTCATCCCGAGAATGCATACAAACCAAATTTCATGCATATGGTGTATCAGAATCGAACCCTTTTCCAACGGAAATCGAGATAAAAAATGGCGACGTTTTAGAAAACCTTGAAATCACGGTTGAGCTTGTAGGTTGGAGTAAGATCAGTGGAAAAGTTAAAAACAGTGAAACGGGCGAATATCTAAGCGGAACTGTTGACCTTTTCCAGGAAAGAGAGACTTACACGCCAAAGGAATCAATCAATTTAAATTGTGAAGTGGATTTAGATTCATGCCAAAATGGATATAGCTTTAATGTTGAACCGGGAACATACAACATCAGAGTGCAGGTAGATGGTTACCCGGAGACTTATTTCGGCAATCCAGCAGATCTGACCACTTTGATTCATATACCGTTTAATGGTGAAAGCACCATGGCAGACTTCAATCTTGAACCGGCATCAGGTGTGCTTAACGGCCGGGTAACTGATAACCAAAATGATTTACCAATACCAGGGCTTCCGATTTATGTCTATGCTCCTCATGCGATAGGAAATTCTCTTGTTTCAAGCAGTCGGAGCTATAAGGCAACAACCAATGAGCAAGGGGAATTTGAATTAAATAATCTTCCTCCAGAGCGATATTTTGTCTCTGTGGATTGGACCGGTTACCAAGGTGAGTATGCTAGAGATTTCGTTCGATCTCGATTTGAAAACGAAGAATCAACGTCTGAAGAAGATCGCTTTTTAATCAATGTCGCTAACAATAAAACGACAACGGTTAATAAACAGCTCCAACTCGGTGGTACTTTGGAAGTTAATCTGTGGGCCTATAGTTCCAGAATAACAGGTACAGTTCCTCTAACATGGACAAATTCAGATGCGAGCCTATTCACCCTAGAAGGTAAAACGGTTTCCGCGGTGAAAACGTTTAATCGGGAAGAGGGCAAAGTGACCTTTGTTGGTGTCGAGGAGGGGGATTATCGTTTGCTAACCACCCCATATCTAACTCAATTTTATTCCCAAACCGATCGATTTGAGGAGGCAGAACCGATATCTATCAAAGCAGGGGTGACACAAACTGTGGATGTGCTGATCAACACACTCCCACGCTCTTCAGCAGGGGTCACTTTTAGTGATAAACAAACGATGCAACCAATTGAACCGCCCATTATTGGTGAAGTCTATCGACCAGATTTAATTTGCAATGATGAACCTCAGTTCGCTTCAGATATGATTGACTATTCATCGCCCTCAGGAAATTATTTCTTTTCCTTTATCAAAGGTTATCCGTTTAACTTTCATGTCAATCATAGACCAGAAGCCAATAATGATTACTTACCGAAAATCCTGACTTTGGAAGAACTATCTGTTTTACCCAGCGACGCACAAGGGAAGCTGATCATTCCTCTCGATCGTGGAAGTGTGATTTATGGGAAAGTCGCTTCTGATTTAGGCAGGCCGTTAGAAGGAATCACAGTCAAGATTTACAAGCAAACGATTGTTAACGATGTAGCAACTTATGAGTTAGTTAGTGAAAGTCAGAGTAATAAGTACGGTATTTATCGATCCCGGGGATTATTCGAAGGGAGCTATGCGGTACTTTTTGATTCGGGGAATGATGCTGAGCTTAACTTTGCATCCCAGTTTTATGGTGATAATTCATTTTCTACTGACATCAAATCTGCAACCCCTACACTTGTTTCTTTAAATTCAGATCAGGAACTGGAAATAAATCAAGATTTAAAACGGGGTGGGGCGATTTCAGGAATGATTTTGGCTAAAGTTGATGGGAATGGTTCATATTACCATGATGTTGAACTGTATAGAAAAACAGAAGTAGGACTTGAATTAGTTGAAATTTTCAATATCCACTATTTGTCTGCCGGAGATTTTGAATTTTATGGGTTGCCAGATGGAGAATATTATCTCCTTGGTAAGGCGATGGCTGAACTATGGAATATCAGTGGATTCCGGCCGACTTGGTATGGAGATGTAGAGCGGGTTGAGGATGCTACTTCGATTGTTATTAAAGATGGTGAAAAAATAGGCCCTGTTGGTATAAGACTTGAAGAAGGAGGAACGATAGAGGGGGATATTTGGCTCGATGAATTTCATTCCTACAAATTCTTTTTAGATGATCAAAATCAATATGTAGAGGGTAAATATTCCAATCCAACAAAGGAATATACTTTTATAAAAGTGTATGACGAGAATGGAAATCTTGTTAAAGACCATCCGGTTGAGTATGGCAGTGAGCCAAGTTGGCAAAAAGCCTATTCCTTGCGTGGGTTATGGCCTGGAATCTATTACATATACTTTGAAAGTTATCAAATGCAGGTGCGTGGAGATTGTAATGACGTCCTATTTCACGGGCAATGGAATGGCGGTGGCGCATCCTTTGCGGATGCGGTTCCGATTGTGATCTCTGGAACAGAAATGGTTAATTTGGATGGTCATTTATCAAAAGATAACGAACCACCAAGAAAGCCGAACGATCCGATGGCTGAATATATGCTTTCCGGCCGGGTTGTAGATGGGTCTAACAATCCGATTGAAGGTGTGACGGTCACGGCCGCCATCGGCCGAGGTGCAAGCAATACCGCTATCACCGATGCAAATGGTGAATACAGCCTGAACCTAATAGAGGGGAATTACACCATTACCTTTGAAAAAGACGGCTATGACTTTAGTGGATCTGATCTTGCAGTGACCATTGACGGTAGCGATCAAACGGTTGAGCAAGTGGTTGCGCCTGAAGCCGTCGTCGTAACACCGACACCAGAGCCACCGTCCGAGAACGATCACACGATTTATCTGCCGTACGTTGTGCATTAACAAAAAAGGCCAGACTCAGATCACTGAGTCTGGCCTTTTTAATTATCTTTAAAATAATTAGTTCTACTTAAACTTCTTCTCACCCGCCCGAATCGGAACCTGCATCCAGTTTTCACCCGGCGGAAGAGGACAGCTGAAGCTAGGGGAGTACGCACAATATGGATTGTACGCGTAATTAAAATCGAGCTGAAGCTTGCCATTTACCATAGCGA
>JAHDEB010000006.1 GCA_020629055.1 Chloroflexota bacterium | reverse complement strand
GGAACATTATTTTTTACAGAGCAATAAAAGACAGCTTTAAACACCAGAACAATTGTGCTATAATTTTCGCAGGTAAATACCCTTTCAATCAATCATAATCGGAGGAGTTTTTTCGTGACTGTAGATCTAAAACAGGTTCTAAATCTATCTAATGGTGCCCGCTTTTATAGGATTGACCTACACAACCACACCCCGGCCGATCATTCATTTCACTGCAAAGATTTCTCGATCGTGACAGATGCCGAAAAAGAGGCGTTTGCCCGCGAATATGTACGGTTCGCTAAAGAAGAACAAGGGTTAGACATCATCGGTATAACCGACCACAACGACGTTGCATGGACCGATTTAATACGAAATGCGGGTGCCGAGATAGGACTTACAGTGATTCCGGGGGTTGAATTGGGAGCCAATGAAGGGAAACGGCAGGTTCACTTTTTAGCCCTATTTGGACCCAACACGGCTGGCGAAGAGATAGATCATTTCATGTCCTCGATCGGGTTAACGCCAAAAAATCGATTTGATGAATATGGAAATCCCCGTCTAACCAAAAACAGCTGTGCAGATTTGACCCGCATGATTAGCACGGCCGAGGACGGATTGCCCGGCCTGGCGATTGGGGCGCACGTGACCCGTAAGAACGGGCTGCTACACGAATTAGAAGGAGAAAGCCGTGTGATGGCTTGGGAAGATCCGAATCTGATTGCGGTTGAAATTCCGGGTTCAAAATCAAGCCTAGGCGGGTTTAACGCCAGACTGATCAATGGCGAAATGGACGCTTACGGCAATCGGAGCATCGCCTGCATCAATAGCTCTGACGGCCGAGGATTAGGGACAACAACGACCAAAGAAAGATATTCGATCGGGGACAACGCCTGCCGGGTTCGCCTAAGCCATACTGGGCCGAACATGTTGAGTGCCCTACGCCATGCATTTATCGATCATGATTCTCGCATTCGATTAGATGGAGATCATGTAGAGGAAAAGTATGCTCGAATTATAGGGCTAACGATTGAAAATGGATTTTTATCTGGGGCAAAAGCAGAAGAACCTTTTATTGCGCATCTTAACCCGAATTTAAACACGATTATCGGCGGCCGAGGCACCGGCAAATCAAGTATTTTAGAAGCCCTGCGTTATGTGTTTGATCTACAGGGCAAAACGGCTCAAACGGAGGCTCAAGCGGCTCAGGCGATTAGCGTTACTTTGCCAGCCGGTGCGTGCGTCAAAGCTTGGTACGAGACGGCCGACGGTGCGGTCTTTGAAATTCGACGGGAATCAGGCAAACCGCCTGAAGTTTTCGCGGCCGATTCAGGCAATCAGATCAGCATCCACCCCAAAAATCTAATTCCAGATGGTTTGCCGTTAGAAATATACGGACAAAAAGAAGTCTATGAAATCGCCAATGACGTCGAGTTTCAGCTTACTTTGCTTGATTCGTACATCGCAGAGCCTTTGCGCGAAATACGGCGCAAAGAGAACGATCTGATCAGACAGCTCGAAGCAAATGGGCAGGAGATGATTCGACTGGATGATGAATTGGCCGAACATGGTCAATCGTTAGCCGATTTACCCTCGATAAAATTAGAAATCGAACGGCTGGAGAAAGACGCGACTTTAGATCAACTGCAGCTCAAAAAAGAGCTTGAGAATCAGAAAGTTGTCTTGAATCATTTAGACAATCGATTAATCGAGCAAGTAGAACGGCTAAAAGCGGCCCAAAAGTTAACAGATCCTGTCAAAAACGATGCCGATTTTCCCGCCAGCACAGAAGCTTTAGGTAGCATTGAGCAATTGATCACTGAAAAATTGGCGGAGTTAGAGCAGGAAGTCACAACACTATGGCAACAAGCGGCCGCAGAACGAACAGATTGGCAGGCGGAATATGATCGAGTCGACAGCGAATATCGACAGTTGCTGGACCGGCACGGAGATTCGCTTTCAATAGAACGCTATTTTGATTTACAGGAAAAAAGGAGCCAGCTTGAATCGATTGAAAGCCAGCAAGCGAAAAGACATGAAACTAAAAACCAGCTCAAGCAAGCTCGGCAATCTCTGTTGACTGAATTATCAACCTTGCGGGATCAGACGCTTTTCGAATTACGCCAGAAAAAAGCGGCCGAACTAAACGAACTAATGGGCGGTGCTGTACGGGTAAGTTTAGCCAACGATGGAAACCAGCAGCGTTACAGCTCCTTTTTAAGTGATTTGTTCAAGCGATTTAATTGTCGGATTACCAAAAAGGTTGTTGATTCAATTGTAGCTGCCGACTGCACCCCATTGGAGTTGGCCGATGCTATCCGACAAGAAAAATTTGGGGAAGTTTCTAACTTAGAAACAGTCTTTGGTATTAGTGCAGCGTATCGCAGCCGGTTGGCTCAAATAGATGAAGTCGCCCTGTTCGAACTTGAGCTTTATGATATTCCTGATCGGCCGGACATTCAGCTAAAAGTAGGTGAGCAATATCGCTCGCTCAACCCTCCGGCCGGGGTTGCAGGGTTGTCTACGGGCCAAAAATGCACAGCGATTTTGTCGCTCATTTTAGTAGAACGGAATACGCCACTTATTATTGACCAGCCGGAAGATGATCTCGACAACGCGTTTATTTATAGTGATATTGTGCAAACATTACGACGCGAAAAAGAGCGCAGGCAGTTTGTCATCGCCACCCACAATGCGAACATTCCGGTCTCTGGGGATGCTGAGCTTATCATGTTGATGAAGGCGGATGAAAAGCATGGTTGGGTCGAATGGTCTGGCTCGATCGATGATCCGGCCATTCGCGAACCGGTTGAAAACATATTAGAGGGCGGCCGAGAAGCCTTCCGCTTGCGTCAGAAAAAATACGATATTTAAATAACGCGAATTTATTCAGCAGGTTTATTTTCCCCCAGTGAGCTAAAGCTTATCGGCTTATAATAACGGCCGATGGCTTGAAGAAAGGCTACAGGCCGTTGTTATAAGCAGGGGCATTCATGTTCTTGCTGAACAAGTACAAAAACGCTTTGTTTCGCAAATGCTGAAACAGTTTACAAGGCGATATCAGAAAACAAAAAAGGCCCATCGAAAATAATCGATGGGCCTTTTTTGTTTTAAGCGGTCTAAAACTTTAGATCACGTCTTTTAGTTTCAATCCTTCAGAACGTAGGTAGTTCATCAAACCACCTTTTTTGTCCATGGTGCGGATTGCACGTGCAGACATTTTAATTTTTACCGTACGGTTCATTTCTGGAATGTACACGTTGCGGGTTTGAAGGTTTGGCAAAAAACGGCGTTTGGTTTTCTTTTGCGAGAAAGAAACGTTGTTACCGCTCAACGGTCCTTTTCCAGTGATTGCACATTTGCGAGACATAATCTATTTCCCTTAGTTTTGTTTTAATCTATTCAACTAAAAACCCGCCCTTCTGATCAATTCATACCGTGCAGAAGACCGGGTTTTTATGTAAAAATCTATTTAGGTTCGGCCAATAAATATACATAATGTCGGCTACAGAGTCAACTTTTTACAAAAACCTTTTTAATTTAAAGTGAAATTAACTAATGAACATTTCTTCACCAGGGACGTTGACGTTTCCACCAGAAATCAGGATACCGACCCGTGAATTCTGCACATCGTAATTGCCCGACAAGACAGGAGCGAGTGCCAAGGCAGAGCTGGGCTCAACAATAACTTTCATTCGTGACCAAATGAATTGGAGTGCTTCTAATATTTGGTCTTCAGTTGCGGTTGTCATATCAGCAACGTGTTCCAACATAACCGCCAAGTTCCGTTCGCCAATGAAGCGGGTGCGCACACCATCAGCCATGGTATCCGGCACTCGATCTAATGAAACCACCTCACATGATCGCCACGATCGGCCGGCATCGTCACCAGATACCGGCTCTACACCAATCACTTTGCAAGATGGGGATTTTGCGGCGGCGGCTAGCGCACAACCGGCCGTCAAGCCTCCACCTCCGGTTGGCACAAATAGATAGTCTAACTCACCAATCTGATCGAACAGTTCCCATGCCGCGGTCCCTTGCCCCAAAATAATGTCGCTATTGTCGTAAGGATGGATAAGGGTGTACCCATGTTTTGCTGCAAGCTCGGCCGATACTTGTTCACGTTCTCGCGCCGTTGACTTCACAACAGTCGCACCATACCCGGCCGTTGCTGCCATTTTTACCGGTGTGGAATCTTCAGGCATAACGATTGTAGCTTGAATTCCTAACATCTTTGCCGCCAAGGCGACACCCTGGGCATGATTTCCACTGGAATGCGCGATCACACCTTTGGCGGCCAACTTCGGATCTAACTTAGACAATGCATGATATGCACCGCGAAATTTAAAAGCGCCAATTTTTTGAAAGTTTTCACACTTTAAAAAAACCGACCCACCCACCCTTGCATCAAGTGTGCTCGAGGTCATAACCGGTGTTTGATTCACAACGCCTCGCAGCAGATCCATTGCGACACCTACGTTAGCCGGGGTTAATTCAGGGTAGCTTTCTGCCATTTTCTCACCTATTAGATTTGATTGTGTCGGACCATTTCGATCCGCCTAAATGATTCAAAGTAGCCAGCTCTTAAATACCCTTGAATACGGGGGTCATTTACCTCAAAATTCTCACAAACAGCATCTGGTACAGGGAACTGCTGATGCAACCAGGCCAAGACAGCGGCCGTCACCTGCTCGGGTGGACCAGATAGAACTTGAACAATGACTCGTTTAAGCTGCAAGGCGGTTTTTTCATAAAAAACGCGTCCTTTCCAACCCTCCGAAAATGTCAATTGCTTAATTGACAGATTCTCTATATTTTTAAATGTTTCGGGTTGATTCAGCCAATTAGGCACGTTGTCATCGGCCGCAAATTCTTCAATAGCTGCGTCTCGGTCAACATTTACAACTTTGGCTGGGCAGGGAATCAAATGGCTATCCACAACCTTTGTACCCGGCGGCCGCCGAAGAACCATGAGCTCACGTGTTTGTTTGAACTTATTTTTCAAAAACAATCGATGGGCCGGCTTGTTACCATGAATGACTTCAAGCCATGTAAATTCATGCCCCAATGCGATGCTATCCTCAACGAGCTTTGAAATGATATCGCTACCAGCCCCCATTTTTCGCGTATAAGGCAAGACCCCTACACGTGTGATCCAAGATCGATTGTGACGTCTACCCAGCATGCCAAGACCGATAATAAGCTCCGTATCATCTGTGTCCAACACCACACAAGATGCAGCAAGATCAACATCGTAAGTCTCTACATATTCTTTTAGCCGGACAGGTGTCATCGGCATCGGAACAATGTAATCTTGCCGAGTTTGATTATAGGCGTCGGTCAATTCTTCAATTGAATAATTGATAGCAGAAGTTATGATGAGAATGCCCCTACCAAACGTTAATTTGGAGCTGAATCTTGTAAGTACGATTCGACCAGCGCAGGGAAAGTGGAAACATCAATTGGTTTTGAGATGCTACCGTTGAAATTATAGCGAGAAACAAGCTCGGAGACAGCCGCTTCTGGCCATGCGGTTAATGCCACAATACGCACATCTTTTAATTCTGGAATTTGTCGGATCATGGCACCAACGGTCTGACCATCAAAATCAGGCAAACCGATATCCATCAAAATCAAATCTGGTTTTATTTCTTCGGCAAGACGCAAACCGGTCTCCCCATCTTCTGCAAAAACCAAATCGTATCGACTATCCAATAAGCGTCCAATTAAGATGCGGTTGGCTCGATTGTCTTCAACGTATAGAACTTTCTTCATGCTTTTATATTTTATGATTTGACTAAATGCATTCTTATGCAAAAACGGCCAAGTCACTTTTCATTGCCTGCTGCAGGTGCTATTGCTCACGGCACGGCACCGCCCAAAAGGCAACTTTACACCGGAAAACGAAGTACTGCTGTTAACTGATGAGACTGAATAATGAGGAACTCAAGCCTTTATTCAGCTGGGGGAGGAACTGGCAAATCATCATCAGATGTTCCTTTCCACTTTTCCCCTTCTTCGATCAACATGACCGGGATGCCTTCACGAATTGGGTATTTTAAGCCGGAATCATCCGATACAAGCCAGCTATTTTTAACAATGCGAAGCACCCCTGGATCATCTCCATATTTTTCCCGCTCTTGCACAGCTTGCGGGCAACGCAAAATTTCAAAAAGTTCCTCACTGATTGGAAGTTCAATATCTGACATAACCTAGCTCTCTTTATTTTTTTTGAATTTATCGAACAGATCGAAATCGGTTCGCTATGTTTATTTTTAGCATAGCCCCAAATTAACTTTGGAGACTCGTAATTCTAGCAGACTTTTTAAATTTTCGTTAGCTGAAGAGTGATTTAATATCCTCGGCCGACAATCTCTTCGAAAAACTCTCTTCTGTCTGAATCAGTTGGTCCGCTATTTCCTGTTTGTGTGCCTGCATTTTTAGCACCTTTTCCTCAACAGAGTCACGTACGATCAGTCGGTAAACAAAAACCGGCTTTGTTTGGCCAATACGATATGCTCGATCGATCGCCTGACGTTCGACAGCAGGATTCCACCATGGGTCCATTAAAATAACGTAATCGGCCGCAGTTAGATTCAGGCCAACCCCGGCCGCCTTTAAACTCAACAAGAAAAACGGTACTTGGTCTGATTCTTGAAATTGATCAACAACCTTTTGCCTATTTCGCGTCGACCCATCTATACGGACATTCGGAAAACCGACTTCGTTCAAGCCGCTCTCGATCAAATCAAGCGCACTGGTAAACTGTGAAAATATGAGTGCTCGGTGATTGTTTGCCTCCAACTCCTCTAAGGCATCTTGTAGAAACAAAAATTTCGCCGCATCCCCCTTAAATTCAGGCTGGACCAATCGAGGGTGCAAACAGATTTGCCGCAAACGCAAAAGTCCCGTCAACATCACCAAACGAGACTGTTCTAATTGCCCCGATTCAATCATACCCAGCAATTCCGCTCGATACTGCTCTCGCACCTTGTTATACAGCCTTCGCTGATTTGGCTCCATTTCTAGGTAAATCACCTCTTCTGTGCGGGATGGCAGATCAAGTGCCACCTGTTCTTTGGTACGGCGCATCACAAACGGCCGGATGATATGATGCAATGTCTTGGCAACCTCTCGGTTCCCTTTATTTTCAATAGGGGTACGAAATTCTTCCCGAAAATAGGTCTGATTACCCAAATACCCAGGCATTAGGTAAGCGAACTGAGACCATAATTCCATCGTTGTATTTTCAACCGGTGTTCCGGTCATCGCCAACCGATTCGCCCCTTTTAGCAGGCGAATGGCTCGGCTCGTCTTCGCGGAAGGATTTTTTATCGCCTGGGATTCGTCTAAAACAATCGTATTAAAATCATACTCTTGAAGTAGCTCAATATCCCTAAAGACGGTTCCATAGGTTGAAAATACCAAGTCAACATCAGGCAAACTTTCTAGTAGTCGCTTACGCTGATTGCCATAATAAATCATCGTGCTCAGATTAGGTGTAAATCGCTCCGCCTCTCGCTGCCAATTAAAAAGCAGCGATCTTGGCATCACAATTAAATCTGGGGGCTTTGGGTCATCTTCTAAGTCACGACAGGCTTGCAAAAATGCCAACACCTGCACCGTCTTGCCTAGCCCCATATCATCGGCCAAAATGCCGCAATATCCGTAGTCTCGCAGAAAATGGAGCCAGTTGTAACCAGCCTTTTGATAAGGTCGTAATTGGCCTGTGAAGGCCCACGACAGCTCCATCTCTGCTATCCCCTCAAAGTTTTGCAGGTCAGCCAGACGCTCGCTGAAATGTTGATCAGGGGAAGCAACATCTGCAACTTCTAGAAGTTTATCAATCACTAAAACTTGTTGTTCAGAGAAGCGAAAAACGTCATCGACCTGTTCTCCTAACCCGAACATCGGCCGTAATTGATCAAACCATTCTTCTGGAATCTGCCCCGTAGAGCCGTCGGTTAGCACCACATAAGGCTCTTTTTTCTTGACCGCTAGCTTGATTTGCTCAATCGAAACAGGAATGTCTCCAAATTGAATCAACGGCCGCAGGTCAAACCAATCGGTGTATGACACCACGTCTATTTCAACCGTTGGCCTCTCATGATTCACACGATGATGCTGCAAATTCACTTCCCCAAACAGTGGGTAACCGTCTGCGGTCAGCTTAGGTGCAACACCAAGCAAAAACTCGGCCGTGGCTAACCCTCTCTTTAGCTTAAAAAAGCCAGCCCCATATTGTTTTGCTCGGTTTAAGCCATATTTCCGGTGATCAAACCCTTTCAAAAAATCCGTTTCCGCATGCATGTTCCGTTGAACGCGCAAAAGGGAAACATCGGATTGCAGATCATAATCCCCAATTCGCCAAAAATGGAATTGCATTTGATCAGACCAATCAATCGAGTAATTTCCATAGCTAAAACTAGCTTGGAGCAATATGTCTGGTTCGTCTCCCTCTTCAGATTGCGTTTCCAATATCATAAATTGCAACGTAGGCCATATCGGGTCCACATCAACCTGTTGCAAATTTTTGCCCGTTAACTTGATGTGAGGCAGCATCAAATCGAAATAATGGTCAAAAAAGACCGTTTCATCACCGGGCGAATAAGTGACACGGGCTACCTCATCAAGAACAGTGATGAGGTCACCTGAAAGCTTGCTATGGCAACGGGTGATCTGGTCATCTAATAAAACCCAATATCTATTCGGATCAAATATCTTTCCACTCCCCCATCCTTCACCTTGACACAGCAGTTGCCCGTTTAAAGAAGGGGTAAATTGAACACCATCTACAGTTTTTTCAATTAGAAATTCAATTTCATAGGTTTCTACATCCCAAAAAAGTGGCTGGGCTACAGGGTCATCATCGTCACCTAAAAAAACCGGGATAGAGAAGCTTGCCATACTCTCCATGTCACGCGCAGTTAAATAGCCTTTAGCCCCTTTTTTGATTTCTCTTAAGATCGAATGGATATGGGGCCAAGAGGCATTGGCACAGGCGGCCGGATCAACTCCCTGAGTTAACGGCCGTAAACGCCCCTTTCGCCCAGGCTCTTCCTCAAGGTATTCATGAATACGGCGTGGCAGGCTATTCTTCCGCCCTTTTGTTACGCCGTGAGGAGCATCATGCAGATCCATCATCATATAAACGGGCTCATAAAATTCTGACCAAACATGAGCGCGCAAAGACAAAATCAAAAGCCATCCAGCGACACTATCGTCTTCGAGCGAACTGCCGGCCGAACCGCCTAAAAATGTCCGACCATTGGCTAAGATTTGATCAAAAGAAACATCTCCGGGCTCTTCTGTTGGGACAAAGACGGCAGGATTGCTATTTTTGACAAATAAGTCAGATGCAACGATATGCTTGCACGTACCCCAGTTGTAATACGCTGGACAGCTACATTCGTAGTTAAACCTGTTTTTCTTTAAGTAAAAATCTACTGTATAGAGCTCATTCCCCATCACCTGCAAAGAAATTTGATTTTCAGAGCTTGACACAAGGCGCACAAGACGCTGTTTGTGGTAGTCAATCCCACGTTGATAAACAGCCTGGCTCACTTCGTCTTGGACCTCGAAATTGCGGATTCGCTCAAGAATTTCCATAAGCGAAAATTATATCAAATTTAGAACATATTTTCCCAATCAATACCAGTTGATTAAAGCCGCTGCCAGAACACCCCCATTCAAAACAATCATAGTAACGGTTGCTAGCAAATAAACGCCTGAATTATTTTCTGCAGGTGCAAGTTTAAATCCCAAAATAGTTCCAAAATAAGCAATCCCAGCAAGGCCAAGAGAAATTAAAGGAAAGGCGATCATCAGCGGCAAAGAAAATTGAAAAACAAAGGCGCACCACGCGACAAGGGACGCAGCCAAGCTAGTTTGGGCGATAGCAGAAAATCGATCGAAATTTTGCCGATCAACAATCGGTTGCCATTGACCTAACTTCAGCTCCAACATTTCAAAATTCTCGATCGTGTTTGGCACAAAGATTTTGTCGTATCGAAACAATGACTCTCGAACAATGAGCCCCTGCTTTGTCCTCAATATTTTTCGAACATTCTCACGTTCTAAGACGACAATAGGTTTATTCAACGTTGATAGGCTTATTTTTTGGGGTGAAAAGGCGATGGTGTATTCAGCTACCCGCTCAAGCTCTTTTTGCCGAAAAACATAACTGAAATGCTCAACAGCGGCCCAAAACACTGCAATCAGGCCGACTACAATAAACCACTTTAATCCAAAAAAGCGGTAAAGGACAAAGTAAAACAAATTCAGCACGCCAAAGCCAAGCAGGCAAGCGCTCAGGAAAATTCTCTTATCTATTCGCTGTTGTACGCCGAAAGAGCTAAATTTGTAGAATGTCACCCTTTTATTTTATCTGAAAACGAGAACATAGCAGCTACCCTATTCAGAGAATCTATTTTGCAAAATCAATCTCGCTTTAATATCTGGTGATTTTTAGAGGCTTGATGGCTGTCATCAAAAAGCAAGCTCGGCTATATCTGGCAGCAATTCATAATCGTCTTCCTGATAAGGGAGCAAAACTGTAAATGTGCTCCCTTTGCCCACATCGCTCAAAACTTGAATCTCCCCAGAAAGCAGCTCAACCAAATTTTTAGTAATCGCCATACCGAGCCCAGATCCAGCATATTTTCGATCTATGTCGGAGTCTCCCTGAACAAATGGTGTGAATAGTTCTTCTAGATCTGAATCTGAAATACCGATTCCGGTGTCGGCAATCTCGAACATGACAAATCTTCGGAATCCACGTTTAATGATGTCGATTCGCAAAACAACCGAACCTTGTTCGGTAAATTTAGATGCATTACTTAAAAGGTTAAAAATAATTTGTTTAAGGCGGGTCTCATCCGAGTAGACTGAAATGACAGCATCGCCAACATCGATTTGAAAATCAATCAGACCATCAGCAAATAATATGCTGGCGATATCATTGACATATTTCACAATGCCTGAAACCTCGATGCTCTTTGGGTAAACGTCTAATTTTCCAGCTTCAATTTTTGAAAGATCAAGAATGTCATTGATTAAAGTGAGCAGGTGGCGGCCGGATCTTGTAATCCGTTCTAGATCTTCTTTTTTCCCGAAATCATTTTCATCAATCGCCTCTTCCTCAAGAAGTTCGCTATAGCCGATGATCGCATTGAGCGGGGTGCGCAATTCATGGCTCATGGTGGCAAGGAAATTGCTCTTCGCCTTATTCGCATTTTGAGCCTCAAGCGTTGCAGCACGATATCGTTTTTCGGCCGACTTACGCTCGATCACTTCATCTTCCAACATTTTTGATCTTAATTCGATCGCTTTCAAACTAAAGCTGCGATAATAAAAACCGGCCGCAGACAGGCCAAGAGCACTAAGAAGTAACAAAACACCCGAAATAAGCAGGTTCGAGCCGGATGAGATATTTTCCACAAAGGGCACATAGGTGACCGGCACAGAAACTTCAAGAACCCCTCGTACATCCCCGATCTGCCAATCTTTTTTGGGTGAATCTGGATGCGAGTTATGACAATCAACACAACTCCCTTTCATAATACTTGGGGTCGCATAACGTAAAACCGACTGCCCTGATTCTTCATCAAACTCTGTTCGATAATAAACCGTGTCTGGGTTTTGCCGCAGATAGATCAGCGCTTCAGCTAAAAATTTATCTTGATCTAATTCTTCCGAAAATTCGCGCCAAGGGAACGGGTAGTCACTATAAAAATTCATCGACGTTGCGGCCGAATTCGAGAGACTCGTGCCTAATTCACGCGTCAAAGTTGCCGGCAAAGGGATCGCGTTATTTTTTTCGTGATAATCGTGGGTAAATTCAACATCGGCCTCTTGCAGATTCGCGACAACACGCGTGCTGTAGTAATCTCTGAACAAGTTCACTGCATTATGAAAGCGAATAGCATCTCGCAAAGCGATCTCTTGAGCATATTGATTCGTTATCGTGATAAGGATCCAAAAAAAGTAGCCAAACCCCAACAAAGAGAGGATTGCAAGTGACGGCATCGCATATCGCAAAAATTGATCTATTTTCTTTTCTGATGTTGAAAAAGAGAGATAGTCTTTAAGAGATGAAGAACTCATCCCACAATCATATCAAATCCTTTTAGACAAACAGTAAAAAAAAGGACAATATTCTACCCCATACAGGACCAATGGATGCAGTAGATTTCCACCGTAAACGAAAGCTCGAATTTCTGAAATAACAGACAAATTGTCCCTAGAACTATCAATTAAATAAATCGACCCCTTCTAGCTCTTCCTCACGTCGTGCAACAAATGCCTCAAGCTCTTCAACGATAGCGACATCTAGAGCGGGTTTTTCATGAGCACGCAAGATCTGTTTCCAGTGTTTATTGGCACGTTGCAACGCATCTTCACTGCCGGCTGCTTCCCACGCGTCAAATCCCAATCTGTCAGTCAACAGTGGCTCATAAAAGGCGGTTTCGTAGCGATCTTGAGTATGCTGCGTCCCAAAGTGATGTCCGCCAGACCCAACTTGAGCGATTGAGTCGATGGCAAATGCCGCCTCATCAACTTCAAAATTCCCCAGCATATGCGAAAACATGGCCAAGTTTTCCGCATCGATCATAAATTTTTCATAGCTCGCGACCAACCCACCTTCTAACCAACCCACTGCATGCATCATTAAGTTGGTATGCGCCATGATCGCAGGCCACATGGTCCACATCGTTTCATAGGCTGCCTGGGCATCAGGCACTTTTGAATTGGTCAAACTACCGCTTGCCCGGTAGGGTACGCCATAGCGACGCGCAAGCTGAGCACCGACAATAAGTGCCCATGCTCCTTCTGGCCCGCCAAATGCAGGAGATCCTGAGCGCATATCAACATTCTGGGTAAATCCACCATAAATGACTGGTGCACCGGGTTTGATCAATTGAGCCAGCCCAACACCGGCCAGCGCTTCAGCATTTTGTTGTGCAAGGGCAGATGCGATTGTGACAGGGCTCATCGCCCCAGCCATGATAAATGGTGTGATAATCGAAGCTTGCCCAGCTTTGGCATAGGTGATTAACCCGCCCAACATTCGGTTATCAAACCTCAGAGGGCTATTTACATTGACCACACCACCGGTGACAACACCCGGAAGCTCACCACCAAAAGCGATCTTCATCATCTCGACCGTATCGGCCGAAATAGTGCGGCCGCTTGCGGTATCTCGTACCGCCCGATCTGTATTCATCATCATCGTCCGAATACGATACAAATGCCGCAAAGAGTTCCGTATGTCTTGCGGTTCACACAAAGGGCCACCGGTAAAATGGAAATACGGAATGGTGTGGGCCATCTTGATAAAGTTTTCAAAGTCTTGCAGGGTCGAGACTCGCCGTCCACCGTCAAGGTCGCTAACGTAGGGCATTCCGGAGTTCGGGGCGAAATTTATAAAGTTGCCACCGATTGTTAGGTCACAAGCTCGATTTCGCGCATGCCAAGTAAATTGAGACGGTGCTTGTTCAACCAGCTCCATCAACAACCCTCGATCGATCCATACATGCTGGCTGGATCGATCTACTTTTGCACCTGCTTTTTCCCATGCATCCAGCGCTTCCTCGTCCATAAAGTCGATGCCTACATTCTCTAAAATGCGCATGCTTGCATCATGAATTTTGTCCAGCTGTTCGGCCGAGCACCAAGCGGTTGGCTCGATTGGGTTTTGCAATATCTGAAATGGCTTTTGTAGCCATTTTGGCTTATCTGATGTTGACCTACGTTTGCGCGAGCGGTTTCTTTTTGTTGTCATGGGACAATTTTACGCAAAGGTATTAAATTAGGCAGGTGAAAATCAAAGTGTGGGGGTTAAAACAAAATAGGCTAAAATAAATTTGTTCAAAAACTAAAAACAATCTCAACCAAATCTATCAAGAGCTTCAAAAAGAATCTTATGCCCAATATAATTCTCGAATACACAGACAACCTAGACTTTGACCCGATCCCATTCTTAGAAACCCTACACCATGATCTCGTAGAGAAAGTAGACTCCATTCGCTATAAAGGGTTAAAAAGCCGAGCGATAAAGCTAACCGAATATCATATGGCTGAAGGCAACCCCGCTTACAAGATGGTTAATATCACGGCCGTTTTACGCGAAGGCCGGCCGCAAGCGGTTAAAGAACAAGTAGCAAATATTTTGATGGATGCGTTAAAGGCAGAATTCGGGCCGCGTCGCGAAAAGGGAGAATATATCAATCTATCGACCGACTTCCGCGAATTATTTCACGGAATCGCATTAACTGATAACAATTGGCCGGTTGAAGGCTTGAGCCCTGAAAAACGAAGATCTTAGTCAGGATTGAAATTATGGGGAGCATTTATGCAGCTTCATGACCCAACGATTGCCCGCTACGTAATTAGACCAGTCACCAACTTCTTGGCAATTTGACTCTTTCATCCATTGGGTCATGGTGTCGCCAAAATACAGCTGAATACCAAATTCTTCAATCAGCCAGACCGTTTTCCCTTCAAAGCGTTCTGGCTGTTCTTCTAAAGCTTCTATCCAAGCAACTTCTGGCCCTAAATAATATCGGCCGACTGGGAATGGATGGGTCACAACTTCATCATCCGGTCCAGCTTGCTGGCGAATCGTAGCAACAGCCCCCTGCCAATTATCACGATGTCCATGTTGGCTCGTAAAATACAAGACGCTTGCAATTAATGGATGAATGCACAAGATAAACAACAGTAGATACCCGACCGCTGAACGCTTGATTTCAGCCGAGCTATAAAGCATATAAACAAAGAACGCCAAAACAACCGAAAGCAACGAAACACGCAGCAAAGCAGATCTTACTGAGTAGTAGAATAAATCCGCGATCAGTGGATCTATCACAAATGACAGGCCGATTAGAACCAGCAGCAAAACGCCGATCACATTATTTTCAAGAGCAATTACTCGCCGAACGCCTGATGCAGCAAGCACCATCCAAAATGGCAACGACATAAAAACATAGCGATTGGTAGTGCTTTCGACAAACAATGTCAAAAACATCATGATCAACAGGGGACCAAATGCGCCAAGAACTAAAAATATGCCCAGTCGTTTTCGTTGCGCAAAGGTTAGATCAAAAGCTCCGTAAGCGGCCAAAATACCCAACGGATAACCAACGTTGTACAACACAGATGTCAACATGACGAGAGGTTGATTTGAATATCCGATAAACGAGGCGGTGTCGCTACTGACAAACTTGTTGTAGAAATCAACAATAAACAAATTGGTGTCTAGCACAAACACTCGAAGAAGCTCATAAGCGATGTAGCCAACGATGGGCAAGACGAGATAAGGCAAAACTGTTATAAGCCTCAGGCCTGAAGGCTTACTGCCTGGGGCTATCTTTAAAACAATGTAATGCACAAAAAACAGAGGCACTAAAACCGCCCCGATGGAGTGGGAAAGTACGGCCGCTCCTAGAAAGCCAACCGCTAAAATCGTATAAAGAAAATACCCTTTTTCAAGTGCCAAATAATAAAAGACATAGGAAAGGCAAAAGAAGAGAAGGAGGAGTGTGTAGAAGCGGGCGTTTTGAGACCAAAATAAATGCCAAGGTGATAGGGCCAGAAGCAAGGTTCCGATTAGGGCGGTACGGCCGTTGATCGCTTGACGAACAAAATAATAGAATATCGGCAAGCTAACCGCACCGATAATTGCAGAAACCGCTCGGGCATAGGCCAAGCTCACGCCAAAAAGCTCGAAGACGGGTAGGACGAGCAAATAATACAACGGCCGTGGATTACCAAAAATATCCGAAAACGAGGTCATGTAGCGCTGCACATCTCGCATCAAATGATTTTCCTCAATCCAAATGCTCCAGCTATCTAACTGGATAAAACGAATCGTGAACCCAACAAGTAAAACCAAAAAGAGCCAACCGATTATCGATTGGCGCTCATCTTCATTTTGCTCACTGTAAGGTGTAATCATTATTTATAGATTGACGACTCGAAAGAAATTTGTCAAAACACTAGCCCATCTTCCGAATTTTTTTCTGCCTTTGGTTGGTCAAAGGATTATCAGAAAATTTTATCTTGATCGGTACTTTATATCGCGCCAAAGATTGTTGACAACTTTTCTTGATTTTTTTCTTTAATAACTTTTGATCGAGTCCATCCTGAGCATAAACAGCAGCGCAAACCATTTGCCCGGTTATCGGATTCGATTCTCCATAAACAGAGCATTCGATCACGCCTTCAACCGCCTGAACTACCGCTTCAACCTCACTGGGAAACACTTTTTCCCCACCAACATTGATCATATCAGAATTCCGGCCGAGGATGCGCAACCACTCACCATCCGTTTCTACACGATCACCGGTATTGTACCATCCATCGGTCAATATCGGCTGAGAATCGTCTAAATAGCCCAACATCGAGGTTTCAGATTTGACGAAAAGAATGCCATCTACAACCTTTGTTTGAAAGCGATCTCCATCTAAACGGATCCAAAGCTCACCATTGCCTCGTGATTTTGATGCAGGTGAGCCAAATTCTGATGTACCATACTTCTGTTTAATGGTCGCATTAGGGAACATGACCTGAACATTGTCTAGATTTTGCTGGGTCATCGGCTCGGAACCGTAGGTGACGATCTTCACACTTTCTAGAGAGTGGGTTTCATAGTCGCCCGATAGCCAAAGTAGATTTAAGAATGAAGGGGAAACGGGTAAGACTTCAACCCCGGCCGATTCTACCAATTTGCATATTGCAAAGGGCTTTCTATCAGAAGGAGTTACGAGCGCACCACCGCTAAACAGCACGTATAAGAGCGTATCAACGCCCGCGATGTGGTCGAATAGCAGGAAGGTTAGGGTTACAAATGGTTTATCGGCGGTCATGTACTTACTGGTAAAGCGTTTTAGACTATGCAATATCGGCTTGGGCTTCCCAGAACTACCAGATGAAAAAATAACAAACCCAGATTCACCTTTAGAAAATAAATCTTCTATGAGGTGATGATGCGCTCCCATCTTCTCTCTGTGAAGAACCGTTGGTTCACCTGAGCTTGTATCGATAAAAACATCGGCTTTAACTTGATTCAGCAGCGCTTCAAGATCAACATCCCCAGTTGGTAGCAGTACAACAACAAACTTTTGACTGACCAACGCCAAAAAAATTGATATCGATTCAGTAGAAAAATCCCCTCTTAAGGCAACAACGCCACCTGGGACGACTTGATTACTTTTCAGCCATTTAGTTTTATGGTCAACCAACGAAAACAGTTGACTATAAGAAGTTTTTTGGGGGCCGGATATTAATGCCACACGATGTTCGTGAGCCAGCAAAAGCTTGGGGATATCTATCATAATCTGGAGTACAGCCCTAAGAGACTCCCCCTAAATAGATGACCTGCCCTGTTACAAAATCACTTTCCGGTTGGATAAGAAAATCAGTCACGTTGCTTATATCGCGATACTCCCCCATTCGCTTAATGCTTTGGGTGTTAATCAAATCATCGATCTTATCATCAGAAACACCACGAATTAGGTCAGTTGCTACAGGCGTTGGGCCAACCGCATTGACTGTAATGTTAAACTCAGCTAATTCTTTCGCGATTAACTGGGTTAAGTTCGCCACAGCCGCCTTCGAAGCAGCGTAGGCGGCTTCACCTTCTAGCTTTAGCGGCGCTGCTACGGTGGCAAAATTTACAATACGGCCGTATTTCTTTTTCGCCATCGCCTTGCCGACTTCACGGCAGAACAAAAATGTCCCGAAAAAATTAGTCTGGAAAATTCGCTCGACCGTGCTTAGCGGGGTCAGTAAAAAATGATTCATAGAGGCGATTCCTGCATTATTTAACAAGATATCGATCTGTCCATGCTCACGCATCACACTGCGCACCATTTTGCCAACCGCTTTTTCGTCAGCCACGTCTAGCTCATAATGCTGATAGCGTTCAAGCTCAAAATCAACCGGCGACCGGCTGCAGCCAACTACCTTATACCCTTTAGCCACGTAATGCTCGGCCAAGTAACGGCCGATTCCCTTCCGCGTACCGGTGATTACCATTGTCGGCATTAGGCATCGTCTCCAAGCTTGGCAACAATAAAATCGACAAACGAACCAACATTGCGATATGGGCTATTCCGTGAAGACATCGCCTTCTCGTCTGCCAAAGTAACATTTGCATCAAACGCATCATTGACGTTGCCTTCTACTTCGACAACCAAACTGACCAATGACAATGAATCGATTCCAGTTTCACCGCCAAATATTGGTGTATCAACCGTCACGTTTTCTAATTCTTCGTACTCAAGCTCTTCGTTAAGCTCTTCAATTGCGGCCGAAATTATTTCGAATATTTTTTCTTTCATTCTGACTAAACCTGTGAATCTCTAAAGCACTTAACCGTCTGTACAGATGCCTAGATAATTAATTAAAATTTTTGGAAATTAGCTATGGGATCCTACATGAAGATAAAACATTGATCTTAGATCACCCAAACCGACCAAAGCCGGTTTGATATGCGATGTTCCGACCTCTTTCTTCTATCGCTATCCCGATTAATCCTTTTTTAGCTTTGTCTTTTTAACAAAACCTTAGCTGGACTGCCCTGTAAAATAACATTTGGTTTGTAACGGCGGTTGACCAAACTATTTGCTACCACAATTGTATTGTCGCCAATTACAGACCCGTCTAAAATGGTACATCCCGCCCCTATCCAAACGTTATTTCCGATCTTTATACCCTTCGAGGTAGAACCTAAATCTTCTAAATGTGTGTCCAGTTGATCTGTACGATAATTAACAGCAACAATATTCACATTGGGTCCTATAATCGCATTGTCTCCGATCGAAATACCACCTTCGCCTGCAGCTACAAAACACCCAGTCGCAAATCCACCACGATCACCAATTACGAGCGGGCCATCGGTTGCCTTAACTTTACAATAAGAGCTTACCACACAGTTTTTGCCAAATTTTAAATTTTCCGTTAAATCAACCTCTGACTTCGGGCTCACCTTAGCACCATAGCGTAGGTAATAAACCAAAGTAACCACAAAGGCAGGGGTCAAAATACGTCTCAAGCCTATTAATAATCGGTTTTGCTTCATAAATTCAGTAACTAGTTAGGGAGTGGGTTCAGCTGGCAGAGTGACCTCATCAACCTTGTTGACCCAAAAATAATAGATCATGAGTGGGGCACTGGCAATACGCCACAAAATCGTTGATAAAAATCCCAACAAAAAAGCATCGGTCCGACTGACAGCAACCAATCCGAAAAAATAGATGTAAAGTGTCTCGCGAACCCCATACCCGTCAAAGGAAATAGGCAGCCGAATAATCATCATAACCAATGGAATAAATATAACGAAATAGACAAATGGGATATCTAGCCCTAACGCACGAGAAATAAAGTAAGTAGAAAACGCCTGAAACAGCTGCTCAATTACAGACAGCCCAAGGAAGATGGCGAGTGTTTTCCGCTGATTGGCATATTGCTGGTATGCATCGAATATCGATCGGATCTTTTTAACTATTTTTGATTCACTTGCTGGCAACATTTGAAAGATAAAAGCTTGTACTTGGCTACTCATCGAGACCGTTAAAATAACCGTTAACCCCGAAAGTAAAACGAGTAGTTGTATAACCGTAGCCCAACTTTGATCATTATCAATAAACGCCACAAATGAAACAAAGCTAATCAAGCTCATGATGGCGGTTGCAATAATTCCGAAAAATCTCTCTATAGCTACCGAAGCGATAATTTCATCTGATCGGCCGGTCAGTCGTGAAACCTCGACAATACGATAGCTATCAGAGCCAACCGTTGGCAAAAATATGTTAAAAAACGAAGCTCGGTAATAAGCACTTATCGCCGCACCCCATGACAGTATGATCCCTTTGGCCCGCAGCAACATGTTCCACTTGGTCGCCATTAAAAAGCGATCAAGATTGACAACTAAAGCCATCAGCAGCAAATACCGGTAATCGGCACCAGCTAGCCGCTCAACCAATTGAGCCTCATCAGCCATCCATATCAACCAGCCGATTAAAACAACGCTGATTAATATGCGCAATGCCGAGATAATTTTTTTGCGATCTAACAAAATACTTTTCCCATGGTTGTTAAATTCTAATGGGAACCTTCTAGACATGTAGAATTTGGTCCTAGAAGTTCACGTGCTGCAATTTGATCCTTGATAACAGCTTGGGCCGCCTCAGCCTCCTCAAATGAACCGACAAACATGGCCCAATCAGATTTTGCAGGAACAGTTTGCGAACCACCTAGCATCGTTATCGTCTGCAATTTTGGATCTAGTGTACCTCGGCTTTCCTCACCATTTACGGTGTTGATTATAAGGTAAGGCTGCGGACCGTTCATTTCAGACAAATCAACGCGCATTGATGTAGAATCTTCTGCATAAAAAATATAATGTTGGTTTGTCGGCCGTTTAAGACAATACGCGTCAGCCAGTTCATTACAACGCGCTAGGTCGGCTGAAAAACGACTGTCAAAATAGGTAAAGTAGCGTTTTATCTCTGCTTTATTGGGATAGCTGGCTGAACCAAGCTCGTCACTCCCACCTTCTAGCAAATAGCCCCAAATATTTGCGACACCACCGGCCATTCCAGAGCGCCATAAACCGCGACGTGTGTCATCCAATGAATAATCTTTGTCACGCCCTTCATCACGTATCCTGAAACGGTCTTCAGAAAAAGATGGTTTTCCCGGCCGTCTCTCAATTGTTTCTACATATTTTTCATAAGTGGGTCTGTGCTGTTCGTAGCTAGAGTAGTCCATCAACTCTGAAAGTTGATCTAGTTGATTCTTAGACGAACGAGCACCCAACAAGTGATTCCAACCCAGATGAGCGTGCATATAGCTGTACCATGTATCTAGCTGATCCTCGGTTGTCCACTCAAACAGGTCAAAACCATACCCCATTGTCCAGCCTGGCAAGGGCCCTAATCGAGCAGCAATATATCGTTGAAGACGTTGATCTTCTACCCCGTTATATCCCCATCTTGCCGGTGTTTGTCCACGAGTTTCATCACCCCACGCCCAAATATGCACCACACCGCCTTCAGCATAAACAGCGGTAATTAGCTGCTCGAGTGCTTCAAACGTTCGCAAATCTGGGTCTGGGCTGGAAAGATTAATATCGTTACAACTGGCTTTTTCCAAATCATACCAACGGCAAAAAACTTTAACATGCAAGCCTGAAAAACCATGCTGATCTAAAAAGTTTTCGATATCATTCTCAATTTTTGTTGGGTTGTTGTAAAAATGTGGCGGATCAGCATACATCACAAATTGCGGAACAAAAACCTGATTTGGGTCACCTTGTCTGGTCCAATGGGGCCCATTGGCGCCAATAAAGCCCAAATGCCCAGTTTGCTGGGTAATGTCTAAACTGCCAGATTTCTGATCTAAATCCGCATCAGAACTACTCGTTTGATACCCCCAACGACCCGCTTGGGTTGGCGCAAAGCGTACGCGCCATTCATTCCCACCCATGTAAAACATTTCAGTCACATGCATGGCGGAACTCCCTTGATGGGTAAATGTAACAGTTGCAACAAGGTCAAAAGGATTGCCTGAAAAAGAAGGGTTATTGAAAGCGATATCCACCGGCCGAGCCACAACAATCTCTTCCGGATTCAATCCAAATAGCGGTTGCTTCACAATGGGCAGATAAACATCGCCTGGTGCGATATTCCCTTCATTCAGCTCAGCCGCACTTACAGCAGGTACCGGAGAGCGGCCCAAGAGAGTTTCCTTTGGCCCAGAAGCAAAGGGGGATGATGTCCCGACGATCAAAAAGCGCGTTTGCAGTAGTCGCACGCCTCCGAGCAAAGTAGATGGGGTAACTGCGGCGGCTAACAGCAGTCCCAGTACAACCCCGGCCGGAATTAAAAGTCGAACCTTCTTAGGAAAAAATTCTACTAGCTGGTCGATTAACCATCCACCAGCAGGGACCATGGCAATCAAAGGAAACATTGCAAGAAAGCCCAATCGAGGAACCGCCATAAATGCCATCATAATCACAGCAGCAAGGTCTAGAAGTGCAATGGTAAGTGGAGGTTTAAGTTGTTTTTTAGGCAGGAATAGAATGGTTACTAGTAAAACACCTAGAGGCCAAATCGTTGACCAGACGCTTGCCGCATGCATGGCCACCCAGACTGCAATAGAGCAAGCGACAAGCCCCGATCGTTGCACCCATGGGTTATCGGTAAAATCTTTAATCATCGTACCTAATGCACGAATGACAACCGAAAGGGCGAATAAAACCAGCGTAGCAATCATGGGATCTTATTTACAGAACCAGTCTGCAATCTCCTCTAAAAATAATTCAAAGGCAAGACGATCATAAATGACAAAGCGGCCAAAATATGCAACATTGGCATAATGATCCGCATCTGGAATTGTCGTATATTTAACAGAGTCGCTTAGAGTAGAAGATACATCGCTCAGAAATTGACGATCTTTTAGACTTTCTCGTTCTCCATCAATTAGCATCAACGGTACATGACTGTCAGTTGCGTAAGTTCCTAAGTGAGATTCCAGAAGCTGAGAGCCGATCGTTTGCATGTACAATTCTGCAGGCAAGAGTTGATCTAACTTCATATAGCGGGTGAACCGCCGGCAAAAATATGCGAGCTCGTTCTGGACTCGCTCTTCATAGCGACGCCCAGGCCCGTATGCCAAAATCTTATTTGTACCAATCTGTCGTGCACCCGCAGTAATTGCGACATCGCCGCCAAAGCTATGCCCGAGCAGATAGGACCTTCTTGAATCAACCTCAGGCCGTTGTTTCAAATAGTCTAAAGCCAACATCGCATCGGCCGCGAAATCTAGATCTTCAACGCTGTCTATCTTATTTGGCGTATTAGCTTTGCCATGCCCCCGCTGATCGATTGTTAGCACCGCATATCCCAATCCCGATAACCGATGGGCCAATAAGCGATACAACCCCATTTGTTTGCCAGCCGGCGTTGACCCATGCAACAACAAAATCGCCGGAGACTCCTCTTCTGTATTTGAGCTGTAAAAATAACCGGGAATCGCGTTCTGCTGAGCACCCTTGATCGTTACTTCTTCCTGTGTGTTCAGATCAAAAAAGATCCTTTTATCAGCCAGTTTGCCACGGCTTAATGAGACAAGATTCTTAATATACGGGCCAAGGGCCAACTTTAAATCAGCCTTCCAGTCATTCTTAGTGACAGGAGACGTGACAGAAACTGAGGATGGTGAGCCAGTATTCATCTGCTTTACAAAAGCCCCATCTTTTTATACCAAGCAGCAGTTTGTCCCAAACCTGCTTTCTCATCCACGATAGGATTGTACCCCAGCTCTCGCTGTGCCTTATCAATTTTAAAAGCTCGGTCTTTGCGGAAGAAATCAACTCGCCTACGATAGATGGGAGGGGAAATACCAAATGGTTGACACATGAGTTCGCAAGCAAAACCTGCCCAATATAAAGGTGTTACGGGAAGCTTTATCCATGGTGCAGGCTCATCAACTGATTCGGCGATAGCTGCAACCATCTCATTTAGCGTGATTGCTTTTTTGCCTGTCAAAATATAAATATTGCCAAGGGCTTCATCTTTGGTTCCACACAGAATTATACCCCGAACTAAATCATCGATATACACCAATTGGTACAACACTTCACCTGAGCCAAACATAACAAAACGCTTTTTCTTGATTGATTTAAATAATTTTAAAAAGCGTGTGTCCCCTGGCCCATATATTCCTCCGGGGCGGAAAATCGAAATCGGTAACTTTCCACTTTCCATATACTCGATGGCAATTCGCTCGCCATCAGTTTTCGACTCTTGATAATAATCTCCAGGCCCATACGGGGTAGATTCATCACCAGGTGGATCTAAAACCTCTCCATGTACCCCGATGGTGCTGCAATGAACAAATCGACTCACACCTGCCTCGACTGCAGCTTCTAGCATATTTCGAACCCCGAGGGAATTAGCATCCCACATATCCTGTTCAGTCACATTCTCCGGCCGAAACAAGGCCGCAATATGATAAACGGTGTCAATCCCTTCCATCGCTGATTTAATAGATGCCTTATTACGCAAATCTCCAACAACCAGCTCCACACCAGCAGCTTCAAGACCTTTGGCGCGGTTCACATCTCGAACCATCGCTCGTACAGGGTAACCTTGTTTTTTCAATTCATGGCAAAGGTGGCCGCCGGTAAATCCGGTTCCACCAGTTACAAGGACATTTGGCTTCATAAAAATTCTCTAAAAAAGCGACATGATTTCCCGTCGCCTACAGGGATAATATTCCTAACAAGTTGACGACTAAAAACATTAATCGTCAGCCTAAATTGACTAATCACACCATCAAACATTGATGATAGATAGCTTTTACCATTGCGATTTCTGCCTGTGTTCGCGGCCAATCCCAACCCAGCTCCTCACCCATTACCTCTGCACAAAATTTAAGCATTTGATCTCCAGGATATCCGGCCGATCCTAACTCTGTACGTCGCAAAACCACATCAGTTAGCTTGATAGCCATTTCATTGCGAATGGCTAATCTAATTTGGGCAACTACTAAACGCTCTTCAATTGAATGTGCAGAATAATCAATATCTTGATCAAGCTCATCTAATACAGAAGAGTACCTACTACCATAATTGTAGACTAACTCAGCCGCAGCCTCTGTCGACAAATCATATTTTTCATTTTGCGCAGCTTCATGAAGAAGTTGATCTAGAGACTCAAATTCAGCACCGATTACCCGCGTCCGATCCGTCTGACATTTGCTTACAGAAGCTCGAAGTTTAGATTCGGACAAATCAACCGCCCGTTCCGCTACTTCACGCGCAGTTGTGTATTTCACACCCACAACGCTAACAAGGCCGGAGACACCATCCTCTTGAAGATGGTCATGAACCTGACCTTTACGGACCAGCTTCACATCTCCATCTCGCTCGGCCGTCGTTGGCAAGAACCCTCGATGCACAAAGCGAACATCACCCAAAGTCAGCCGGGCACCTGGATAAGCATCATTCACTTCGTCAAGTACCGCTTGCACTTGCTCAGTCGAAACAACATGCTCAGATGGGTCACCTACAAAATGCTCATGAATTGTGCCGATAATCGAACTGTTCCGCCAAGGGGAAATAAACAAAAGACGTGACTTGCTCTCCTGTTTTACTTCATCCAGATATTGGCCAAAAATGCCAGCACCGACATCATCTATAAATTTTCTTGTGATGATGTTTATTGCCGTGGAGTTGTTAAAACGGGAGCGTTCAGACCCATTATTAATTAAATGGTCTGTCCATGCTCCGGTCGCATTGACAACAAGATCAGCCGAAATATTAAAGCGATCTCCGGTCAAACAATCCTCAACCTTTGCGCCAACAACGGCCGTTCCCGCCTCATAAATCAGCTCGGTGGCTTTTAAATAATTAACGACATCTGCCCCAATCGAGACAGCTGATTCTAAAATGCTTAACAAAAAGCGTTCAGAGTTATAGATTTGGCCATCATACCAGCTCACACCACCAGTAATACCGTCCGGTTTAATCCCTTGTAGTTTGGCCAAAAGTTCCCGGCGTGAAAGCGGCCGACTCTGAGGCAAACAGGCTGCCGGATCTTGCCCTTGGTTTCGGTCCGAACCAATCAAATCATTAATGTAAAGGGCCGGCGTCAAAAGATATTTATTCTTTTTTAGCTGACGGTAGGTCGGCATGACACAGGGTAAAGGATGAACCAAATGAGGAGCAATCCGTAAATACGCCCTACGCTCCCGAATCATCTTTCTAACCAATTTCAGGTCGCCGTCTTGCAAGTAGCGCAATCCCCCATGCACAGTTTTTAAGCTATTTGCCGATGTCGCCCCGCCAAAATCATCTCGCTCAATTAAAGCAACAGTTAGACCACGTAAAGCTGCATCCCAAGCCACAAAAGCACCATGAATGCCCCCGCCAATCACGAGCATGTCATACTTCTTACTTTTTAGCTTGAATGGGTCACGCAGCATAAGGTTTTTAAGCGCCTTTATTTTTTATACGCAAACGCCATCAAATGCCAGCCAAACGGCCGAACCAACGCTTTGGGTAAAATGTTAAATGCCCCTACAAAAATATTGTTATACAAAAAGGCTTTGAGCCCCTTATGCAATTTTGTCTTCACTGGAAAACGTTCTGGCACAACCTCAACTCTGTCAAATCCATTTAACAGGGTTTTAAACTCTTTTATCGAGTAGGTCATAAACACAGGGGCATCTTCATGCTCAAGATCAACTTTCACAATGTTCTTCATGAAGTTCAGCCATGAGATCCGATTGTAGACCATGAAAATCGCTTCCCCACCCGGTTTCAATACGCGGTAAATCTCACGCATCATCGCCGGAGCATCGGCCGTGTATTGCAATACACCATGAGCATAAACGACATCAAAGCTATTGTCTTCAAACGCCGTTGCTTGGCCGTCCATGACGTGAAATTCACCTTGCAAATTCCGCTGGGCGAAGTTTTTGCGTGCTAAGTCGATTGAAACTTCAGCCAAATCGATCCCGATCACATCTGCACCTTCCCGGGCAAATCGAACCAGGTCAATTCCAGCACCACAGCCGATTTCTAGCATCTTTTTACCCTTGTAGGATGAAAAATCTACAACCTTAGGCAAATAATGCAGCTTATCAAACCGATAATCGTCAAGCTGATTAAAAAAGCCCAAAGAGCCAAGCGGCTCTGTTGCAATTTCAAGATCATGAATATGTTCGTTCCAGTAATCACGAATTTCAATTAATTTTTGATCGTTTAGGGGTTGGGCTTTATCATTGATCATAACTGTCATACAGGCATTTTCTCCTTGGGTTGCAAGCTTTGTTGCCATAATTCAAAAACCATCAGGGCCCACAATCGATGGCTATGGTTTACTTTACCTGCCATATGGTCGTTGATCCAGCGGGCAACTGTTTTGGGATTAAATAATTTTTGTCTCTCTATCGCAGTTGGGGATAGCAGGTCCATCATCAATGGCTTGAGCGGTCCACGCAACCAATGCTTGATAGGAATGCTAAATCCTTCTTTTGGCTTATTCAGTACATCGGCTGGCAAACGACTTTGCATGATTCGTCGCAAAATCAGCTTCGTCTCGCCTTTATGCAATTTCATATGCGTGGGTAAATTCAAGCCAAATTCTACGATCCGATGATCCAGCAAAGGGACTCTTGCTTCAAGAGAAGCGGCCATGCTCATCCGATCAACCTTTGTCAAAATATTATCTGCCATATACGTCTTCACATCGACATACTGTTGTTGGGCCAATGGATCAAAAGCACTGGCCTTAGAAAAATAATCTTCAAACAATCCCTGCACAGGTGAAGCTGTAACCTGCTCCAACATGTCGGCCGAGTACAGATCTTCTTTATCTTCTCGGTTCATAAACATCATCCAACGTGTATGCTGCAAAGAATCCGGCAAAGCACCACCTTCGACAAATCGTTTCGCCTTATTGATCGGTCCCTTTTTTGCGGGCTGTGGAGGCACCCTATCCAGTATCGCAGGCAAAACACGCTGGCGTACGACCTTGGGCATATATTCATAATAACTGGCGTAGTGTTGCGCGACATAAGTATCATACCCGCCAAATAATTCATCCCCACCGTCTCCAGACAAAACTACTTTCACATTTTTGCGAGCCATCTGCGAAACCAAATACGTAGGGAAAATTGAAAAATCTCCCAAAGGCTCATCCAAATGTCCAACAAGCTTATATGCTAAGTCTAAAATATCTGGCTGCAAGATCTCTTCACGATGTACCGCGTTGTATTTAGCGGCAACAGAACGGGCATAGGGCAATTCGTTATACGTAGCCTCTTGAAATCCGATTGAAAAGGTCTGGGTCTCTAGGGCCGATGCCTCACTCATATATGAAACGATCGCGCTAGAATCTAAACCACCACTAAGAAATGCGCCCAAAGGGACATCACTGATAAGGCGTAAACGAACAGCGTCTTGAATCAACCAAGCCAACTTCTCCTGGGCCTCTTGCTCTCCCATCGAAACCGGATCATGTTTGATGTCCCAATACTTTTCAATCCTAATATCACCCTCTTCAAAAATGAGCCGATGCCCAGGTGGAAGTTTACGTACGTGTTGGAATATCGAATATGGTGATGGGATATATTCAAGCGTCAGAAAATAATTCAACGCGACAGGGTCAAGGTCTCTAGGGACAAATGGGTGCTGGATAACCGACTTCAGCTCCGAGCCAAAAACAAGATGCCCATTATGATGAGCATAGTAGAGCGGCTTGATCCCTACGCGATCTCGGGCAACCATTAGCCTGCGCCGAGCTGAATCCCAAAGGGCAAAACCAAACATCCCGTTTAAGTGGTCAACACAATCATCACCATACTCTTCATAAGCATGAATAATCACTTCGGAATCGCTGTTTGTTTTGAATTGATGCCCTCGCTTTAGCAGTTCTTCCCTAATCGTTTGATAGTTATAGATCTCCCCATTAAATACCAGCCAAATCGTATCATCTTCATTTGAAATCGGTTGGTGACCTGTGGCTAAATCGATAATGCTCAGACGGCGCATTGCCAATGCCGCATTTTCACCAATGTAATACCCTGAATCATCCGGGCCACGATGAACCATCGTGTCGTTCATTTGCTCTAGAATTAGCTTTTCATTAGGGGCGATAATGGTGTGACTAGCAATCCCGCAAATTCCGCACATTAAAACTCCAAGCCGCCCATGGCACCTTTTTTAGACAAGTAATACGGGGTCTGCAACATTTCATAAATATTGCCCACACGTTTTATATAACTTGCCGTGCTGTAAAATTCGTTAGCATAATCTTTCGCCCGTCTAGCCATCATTGTCATTTTTTCTGGATTATCCAAATAGCTCAAAACCCCTTCTGCTAACCCCTCAATTGTTGGATCAACGAGCACTGACATACTCGGATTAAACACTTGGGTATGTGCTTCTAAGTTAGTGGCAATGATCGGTTTTGCCGCATGCATATAGCTATACACCTTTAAAGGAACAGAGGTTCCATTTATGCGAGACGAAAGAAGAATATCGGCCGCGTCAAGATAAACAAGGGCTTCTTCAGGAGAAACGATTCCTGTAAAGTGAATCCATTGTTCTAATTTCTTTTCTGCAACAATGTCTTTTAACTCGTCAACTTGATGAGGCTTACCACCCACCATGACATACATCACGTTTGGGTGCTTATCTTTTACTTGTTCAACGCTTTTAACGACTAAGTCTAATCCTTGATAACGCTCAAACGTTCCGGTGTAAACAACCGCCATTCTTCCGTCCAACTTTAATTCTTGGCGAATTTCGGCCGCACTCGGCAAACTGTTCTCAACACCGAACCCGGTATTGAAACTAACCGCCGTATTCTCGATATTGATATGTTTTGCATTCGGGTTGATCTCTTTAACAATTCCCGCCAATTCATTATCAATCGTGATAATTGCTTCGCTCGAGCGAATAACAGCGCTCTCCAAAAAGGTGAAAATCTGCTTGAGCGGCCAGAAATTTCCTACACCAAAGCTTTCTAACTGTCTTGGCAAACTAGAATGCATGTCGTACAGGTGAGGAACTTGAAATAGAGGCGAAAGAAAATATGCAAAAAATGCAGCTTCTTCATGAGTATGAATAACATCGTACCGTCGCCGAAACAACATAAACAAAGCCTTTAAAAAGACCAGTAAATCTAATATCGGTTTCACCCAAGATGGACCAATCTTGATTTGATTGATAAATGGCACAGGCAATGTGCGATGAATATTTACATTAGGGATATCTGGAGAGCTTCCAAGATGATAAGTAACTAGATCAACTTCATGTCCAAGCTTAGAAAGCGCATTAACTCTTTGATACACGCTAATGGGTGTGCCTCTAGGCTCAAAGAAAGGTTGTGGGGCGATCATCAAAATTTTCATATCTTTAATTACTTCACAATGCAACCAAATCAGTTAGAACAAAAAAGTGCAAAACAAAACTAAATACAGCAGCCTATCTGCTTAATCCCAAATTTTGGCAGTAAACTTCATACTCTTTGTCCTGCCGATGAGGTTGTAAATGCACATACAAAACTGAGGAATTTACCCTCCGTTTTTTCCCCAACCCTTCATTAAACTGATTTTCAAAATAAGCTCAAGCTTGACAGCTCATCACATCTAAAACTTGTCTATATATAAGTAAAATTCTTCTCCCAATCTCAGGTTTAACATTGGGAAACTCATACAGCATTCAGTGTTGCTTAATCGTTTCGACGATTCTAGTTTTGGTTTCTTACGGGTTCACTTTAGATGGGGCAGAATAGTCCTAAATTACTACTCATTCACGGCTAAAGTTGGTTGATCCAATCTGGTTCGATGTCTTCCTCTAAGCCGGAATCATCGATATCTAGATCGGTAACAACAGTATCTAATGTTTGGACTGAACCTGTCTCTACATATGAAACTTGATGTGTCTGCTCTTTGTCACCGTTATAAACTATACCAACCAAGTTTGCATTTACTCTGCGAAGTCGATTAATGGTCTCATTGATATGTTGACGCCGTGTCTTGTTAACGAATGCAACAATTACGGTAGAATCAGCGAGGCTACTAATGATTGCAGGGTCAGTCACAGCCAAAACAGAAGGTGCATCGATTACAATGTAATCATAAATCTCTAGCAACTTGTCGACAATGTCTACCATCTTCTTAGAGCCAATTAACTCAGCAGGGCTTGGCGGGATAGGGCCACTCACTATAACGTCTAATCCAGGAACCAGTGAACTTTGAACAAATTGTTTGGCAAACCCGACAAAATCCGCGTGCTCATCCGCTTGATAATCCAGTAACATCGTCGAAAGACCATTGGCTCTATCAAGATTAAATAGTTTATGTTGGGTCGGGCGACGCAAATCGCCATCAATCAAAAGAACTCGATTGCCCCCTTTCGCCCAAATTACAGCTGTATTTGCTGCAATAATGCTCTTTCCTTCACTTTGGTTAGGGCTCACCACAACCAAACTTCTATTTGTTTTATCTAAATTCGCAAATTGAATGCTTGTCCGTAACGACCGAAACGTTTCTGACGTTGGTGATAAGGGAGATCTCACAGTAATTAGTGGGTCTTCGTCATTTAAAAAATCTAAAACCGGGAGAGAAACAAGCTTTGGTAAACCAAAAATTTCAATTGCATCATCTTGTGGCTTAACCGTATCGTCCAAATATTCGATCAAGAATGCCGTGCTAATGGACAAAACAGCTGCTACGACCATGGCAGTTAACACGGCCATATATTTTCCCGTTTCAATTGGATAAGCAAAAGCTGGTTCAATTACACTTATGGCGTTGATATCTCCCTTGCCCGTTTGAGCCAAGAGCGATGCGTAGTTGCTTTGTAAAGTATTTCGCTTAGTTTCTAAAGCAGCAATCTCATTACGGACATTTGCAATCTCGCGAGCACTAAATTGGTCCCCCAACTCCTCACTTTTAATTAAGATCTCTTCAACCGTTGCCTCAATCTGTACCTGAAGTAAATCTAATTGCGTTTCCACAAAGTCTTGCCGAATTTGTTCTTCTTCAGACACATTACTAGGGCTGATTTTAATTAACTGTCTAGCCAATTCATTGGCAACAATTTCAGAACGCTCTGGCACTGTGTCAACAACCGCAACTTCGATAAACTGGGTTTGAGGAATTGCATTGGCATAGTATTCGGGCAACCAGTTCATTCCTAAAGTTTTTTGAGTGGAATCTTTTACCAAATCACGAGTTGCCATATCCGCATAAATTTCTGCGAGCTGCTGAGCCAAGAAAAACTGATTTGAGTTTGGATTTGGATCGTTAATTGCCTCTTGCCCCACCATTAATGTGGTGCTCGAAATATATTTAACAGGTTGCTGCCTTACAAAGAAAAAGCTAGAGATACCTGCTAAAACAACCGATAATAATATTAACCACCACCAACGTTGTATGGGTGTTATATAGTTTCTTAATTCCACTTTTTAATATCCTTTCTTGGGCTCCGTTCAAAAGTTATAGCTAAGGCTATTATAGAATGGCCTTGCTATCAATTATTTTTAGCTAAAAATCATCTTTGATCAATCAGAAATGCTATTTCCTTTGATAGTTAAAGATCACTTTCGATCCATCTGCTTCTAGATTTATCGAAAGCTCTTGTAAATTGCTTAGAGCAGTTCTAACAGACTCTTGTTTTTCCTGCGGGCAATACAGGAGAAGAAAACCTCCTCCGCCTGCGCCAGAAATCTTGCCGCCAATTGCGCCAGCCTTACGCGCTGTTGTATACATTTCATCAAGCTGAGGATTGCTGACTTTGGAGGCCATCTGTTTTTTAAGTTCCCAACCGCGATGTAATAGTTCACCTATCGCATGAGGGTTGCCTAATTCTAATTCCTTTCGGGCAATCGGAACTAAATCTTTCATCTGAGACAAAATTTCTTTGCGTTCTTCAATGTTTGATTTTTGCTCTTTCAATATTTTATCTGCTTTTCTAGTCACGCCTGTGAAAAAAAGCAAAGTGTTGGTACTCAACTGACGCTGTGTAATCTTGTCTAGCTTGACTCGTTCTTGGGTAATGACCCCATCTTTACCAAAATTAAAGACCCGTAATCCACCAAATGCCGCAATATATTGATCTTGCACTCCGATCGGTTTACCCAAAACATCAAGTTCGATACTGCATGCTTCTTCTGCAAGCTGCTTAGCGGAGATTAATTCACCTTTCAGTGAGTACATCGCATGTAGCGCGCCAACGGTTACAGTACTAGATGATCCCAGACCAGATCCTTGAGATGGAATATCACCCATCGTCGTAATTTCGACTCCATAGGTGATTCCTGTTTTTTGAAGCGATTCTCGAATTAATTCATGCTGAATTTCATCAACGGAATCAACCATTTCAGTTTGAGTCCAACCGATACGCAGTTTCCGGTCAAATCGATCCTTTATTGTTACGAATATGTATTTGTCAATACTAGTGGATAATACGCATCCGCCATTTTCCAAATAATAATCTTTAAAGTCGGTGCCGCCGCCAAAATAACTTACCCTTAGTGGGGTTTGAACAATAATCATAAAAAGTGTGCAGAATGTTACTTCTTTTAAGAAGCAGTTGGTGTGGATGTGGTAGTGCCGCAAAAACAGCAGGTTGTTCTGCAAGTTCTTAAACTAATTTACGGCAACTACTCAGCCTTATAAATGATATATCGGCCTATTAGTATTTGCTTACTAAAACCATAGGAGATTAGGCCGATGAACGTTTGGCTTGAAAATCTGCAGATAGCCTGAGTGAACTTCTAGCCTAATACGCCCCTCGTTGCTTAAGAACCGCGGGAATCGTTTTAATTAATATCTGTAAATCGAGCCAAATCGTCCAATTCCGAATGTAATGCATGTCTAAATTGACACGGTCTTCGTAGGAAATGTTCGACCGGCCGCTGACTTGCCAAAGCCCCGTCATACCAGGCAATACTGTGAGCAAATTGGTTGACCAATTCTTGTACATTTTCGTTTCTTCTGGGGAAATCATTCTAGGGCCCACGAGCGACATTTGGCCAAGAAATACATTTAGCAATTGAGGCAATTCGTCTAAGCTTGTTTTTCTTAACAAAACACCGGCCCGGGTGACACGTGGGTCATCCTTCAACTTGTGGTTTTGCTCAAGTTCAGCTTTAAGTTCTGGGTGTTGATCTAGAATCTCATCACCATTGATGTGCATGGTACGAAATTTAAAGGCATCAAACTGTTTTCCATTTATCCCCATCACACGACGGCGATAGAGGGCAGGCCCTTTAGAATCTAGTCGTACCCAAATAATTATAATCGCAAACACGAACATTAAAGGGATCGCCATCAAGAACAGGGTCATATAATCCACAAACCGCTTGAAAAACTTGTCCATCCCTGTCAAACGCGCTTTCCGCACCTGAACCAATGGCGCAAATGCCATCTCCTTCACTTCGATCCCGGTCGTAATGATCTCAAAAAGACCCGATGACAAACGCAGGTTTAGGCGATCCATAAGGCCATACTTTTTAAAGAGGTCGACTATTTGATCCCGAGTAAGCGCACTCGTGGCGATGATTACTTCTTCGATATCAAAGGCTTCAATTAAGTGGTCAAGCAAATCCAAATTGCCCAAATACTTTAAATGCTCAAAAACTTTTTTGCCCAGCTCACCATTTTGATCATCAACAAACCCAACAATGTCTAAACCGGAAGTGTTCCATCTAGATAGTTGTGTTGCCAATGAAATCGATTCTTCGTTGGTTCCTACGATCAAAGTTGGGCTGAGAAAGTATCCGTAATTTCTAAGGGAATAAATCGTACGCCGAACCAGATATCTAGCGATTGAAATCAATAAGATATTTATGATCCATGCAGATGCGATCCAGCCTCTTGCAAAAATCAAAACGGGATAGAAAAAACCGACAACAATCATGCAAAGCATTGCAAAGCTGACGGACCTAAATATAAGGCCGTACTCTTTAACCCCACCCAGCAGATTTTTTCGATAATAAAGGCCGTTCAGAGCAAATGTAATCAGGGTGATTAACAATAGGCCAACTTGCAATCTTAGGTAAAAGGGGGTGTCTGGAATAATTTCGAGATGAAAAAGTGAGAGCCCGGAGTCAAAGCGTATGATAAAAGCCAACCACATCGACAGTGAGGTCATGCTCATATCTAAAACTAGAAGCGCAAATGAAAGCAGGATCCATTGGCGGCTACGCATCAATGGTGAAATTGAATATTCTACTTGTCGTGTTGCTAGCACGTCTAAAGTAGGTTCACTAGCTATGGATGATTCCATCATATACCTCTTCTAACCTATCAGATATCAACATCCAATCGTGATTGCGCTTCATAAATGAGTAGCCGGCTTGGCCGATTTTTTCAGCAAACATTCGATCCTGAATAAGACGCACTGTTTTGGCTGCAAATTCTTCTGCACCATCTGCAATACAAAATTCTTGATCAGACACGGCCGAAATCGCTCTGGCAGACTGGGGCGTGGTCACTACCGGTGTTCCACAAGCCATCGCTTCAAGCACTTTATTCTGAATACCCGCCCCATAAACAACCGGAGCAACCGCCAATGTCGCTTTATGCAAGTAAGGGCGCATATCATCTACTGTTCCAGTCACTATAATTTTTGAATCCCTGCCCGCTTCTTTGATTTCAGGAGAAGGGTCTTTGCCTACGACATATAATTTAACATCAGGAACTGTTTCCCAAACTTTGGGCATAATTTGGTTTATCAAATTCAGAACCATCGTTACATTTGCGTGGTAACTCATCTTCCCAGTTACCACAAGGGTTGAATCTTCTCTTGCAACAGACTCATCCGGTTTAAAATAGTCTAAATTAACCCCGTTCGGCAAAACAACGATTTCATCATTGGTAACATCTTGCTCTGATAGTTCAAGTAATGCAGCTTTGTCTACCGCAGAAGTAACTAACACTTTATCAAATTGGCTAATCAGCCAGCCTTCATAGCGTCTAGTTCTTTTTAAATCGATTTTGGTAATCAAGGAGCCAAAGAAGCTCTTGCTTTGCTTAGAAGCTTGCTCAAACAAATGAGAAATACAATCGACGCTGTCCCAAACAACTGGCACATCAAAGTTTTCTTTAAAGTACAAACCGTATTTTGCGCCTCGTAAATGCTCTACGTGAACAACGTCAAAAGCACTCACATCTCCTATTTCTTTCACGAGTTTGGGTTCCCAAGAATAGAAACTTTGTAAAGGGTCTGAAGTAAACAACGCCTTAACAGAATTTAAAAGAGATTTCCACGTCGGCATTTTCATGGCGACAACATCATGACACAGCTTTTTGAGTGATTCAATATCGTTTTGATCTTGTTGATTCACGTAAAGGGTCAATACCGTTACTTCATGCCCCAAGGCTGAAAGCGATTTAATCAAGTTGTAGGGCCTAACTCGGATTAGGTTCGGCACGTAAGGTACAACAAAAAGAACTTTCATGGTTTTTAAGAATTGCTAGCTTCTACAGCCAACTTGCTCTGAAATTTAAATCGATCAGCAAAAGGTTCTAAGAGGCGAACCATAGCTAAACTGGAAAACAATAAAAATACTGCGTCCACTGGTAATCGATATCGAACCAAAGCCCACGAAAGCAGGTGAATGCTGATATAAAACCCCATGAATAAATAAAGCAATGTTTCTGGGGCGGTGAAGTTGAATTTCCATCGTTTCAGGCTAATCCAAAGACCCACTAGGATGAATGGAACAGCAACCCCAAAGCTAAGCACGCGGGATATATTACTCAAAGTACTTGAGTGAACCGATGGCCAGAACATGAAGTAGCTAGGAATACGACTTATCGACAATTGAATGTACCTGACAGGGTCTTCTGCGATAAAGCCCATAGCGCGATCCATCAACTCATCCTCTAAATCAGCCTCGCTTAAAGAATGTAACTCCACAGGAATCAAATCTCGATATGTCTCGGTAGTGAGAATCGGAATAAATTTTGTACCGTGAATGGGATGATTGCCCCAATAAAATGCAAATCCAGCATTTGTATTGGCCAAGACGAACTGATCAAAGCGGGAATAGTTAAAGGCTGTAAGAGGGAGGATTGAAGCGGCTAAAATTGTGCCAACAACAATTAGTTGCATAACCCGTTTCCGGCCGCTGGCCCACCAAATCCACACAAGCATGAAAGGTACAAACAGTACAAACAGCTGGCGCAACAAGACCGTTACGGCCAAGCTGGCACCTAAAAGCAGAGCTGATCTCCAGCTTTTTTCATTATTCGGTTCACTTAGGTTTAATGCATAGTAGATCGAGGCCAAGATAGCTGTAATGTAAACAGGCTCTGTCATCAAAGCTGCTGAATAGTAGACAAAATAGATGTAAACGGCCGACCAAGCAGCTGCGAACAAACCGACAGCTTTACCAAACGTCCTCTCACCCACTTTGTATGTGAAGTAAGGTTGTAGTGCACCTACAAAAATTACTTGGATTAAACGGGCCACGATCGGATAGCGGCCGAAGACACCATAAACACCAATTAAGTAAGTGGTATATAGATAGCTCCAATGGGCCGTTGGCTCTCCTGCCCTTGTAATTGGCCACCAAGGCTCGCCAAACGTGAAGCCAAAGCCGTCTAAGACCCGTAATGCAAGATTGTGATAGGAGAGTTGATCATGAACGCCAGGAAGAGCAGTGACGCTATTTCCAAAGTAGGCTGCGCTAAAAATTCTCAGAACAACAGAGAGAATTAATATCAAAGGCAGATACAAATTGTCAATCTTTCGATCTAGGATTTTCTTAACCATAAATCTGGTCCCAAGCCTTGTAAGTTATGTGCCAATTAAAATTAGTCTCCACATTCTTACGCCCTTCAGCCGCAATACGTGCCGCTTTTTCTTCATCCATCAGCAACTCAATAGTATTACGAGCAAATTCATCTTCTGTATCTGAAATAACAATGTTGGTCTGATCAGAGTACTTTATTCCTTCTGCGCCAATCGTGGTCGATATGATCGGGAGCCCCCATGACCAACCATCAACAATTTTTACGCGCATTCCGCCTCCAGAATGAAGCGGAACAATAAAAACAGCGGTGTCTTCAAGATAAGGATCTAGCTCATCTACAAATCCCAAAATATCTAAATTTGGATGATCAGCCCCTTCTGCCAACTCAGCTGGTGGGTTTTTACCGATCACTGTTAAAACAGCATCTGGAACCTCTGCAACGATTTGTGGCCAAACCTCTCTATAGAACCACACTAACCCTTCAGCATTTGGTGGCCAATGCAGACCGCCCAAGAACGTAACACGTTTACTATCGGGGTTGCGCTTCACCGGCAACTTTGAGTCTGGGTCAACACAAATCGGAATAGTTGGCCCACTGATAAGATCAGCCTGACCATTGGGAATACGGGCTAGTGCGGCGCGATCTTCATCCGTAACCCACACAACTTGATCAAATTGGGCGCAAATACTTATTTCATATTCAGCCAACTTCTCACCTTCCATATCCAGCACCATCTTTTTGAGGGGGTTTGCTGAATTTTTCCCCATTCTTTCGGGAACAAGATAGACGGCATTGTGTTGGTCAAGAACTAGCTTTAACTTCTTATCAGAGTATTTCTGTGTTGCAAGCGCATAAGGGGCCATCCAAAGTTGGTCGGCATGCACTGCATCATAGTCATTCGAATTAACTAGAGACCGAAGAAGATCAAACATATTTTGATCAAAGTCTCTGGCAATTAGAAAAGGTGAACGCTGAATAACACTTTTAACAAAATATTTAACGTTTTGAAATGTAGAGCGATGAATAGGAACTGTATACACTTCATCACAGAATGTGGCTAGGTGATCTATAGCTTGCTGTGTGTCGGTTGGGCGACAGAAAGCAACGAGTGTTATGTCATGTCCTGCTGACGCTAAATATTCGAGGACGTGTAAGCTCCTAACTTTTGGTCCTGCATCTGCTGGGTACGGTACGAGTTGAGATAAAAACAGAATGCGCATAATTACATGCTTGGCAGCTTTTGAATAAGTTGTCGGTATTGTGATGCTAGAACTAGCATTTTGTCACGGTTGGTGTGTGATCTTTGTATCTGCGAGAGCGGATACAAACAGAGGCGTGGGACTGATGCAATATATAAAATTAGCTTGTATATGGATGCGGCAGTTCGACCATGGTTTTTACTAAAGTAGAGCAATTTACTTTCATATAACCTTAAGAACATTTCAGTTTTAACCAAATCTGTACTTTGACCACCATAATGGGTGATTTTTGCCTTCGGAAGCCAAACGATTTTCCAATCAGCTTTTTGAATGCGATAACACAAGTCTACTTCTTCGGAATACATAAAATAGTCTTCATCCATGCCGCCAACCGTTTCGATAATCGATCTGCGTGCAAGAATACAAGCCCCCATTAACACTTCAACTTCTCTTGTGTCAACTAGCGACCATGAATCCATATCGTAGATGCCTATTGGTTTAATTCGATCTAAATGAAACAACCGCCATAACTCCCTACCAATTGTCGGCCGGGGGTAGCATGATTCCTGCAGTGAACCATCGGTGTTAAGCAATCGAGAGCCGACCGCACCTACATCAGGATTCTCATCTAGATATTGAATCAGTTGTTCGATTGCATCATCATGCACAAGCGTATCAGGATTTAAAAGAAGAATATATTCCCCTTGACTGACTGCGAAGCCACGGTTGTTCCCACCTGGAAATCCAAGGTTTTCACCTGTGTCAAGAAGGGTAACCCATTCAAACTCTTGCTGTAATAGCGAAATCGTGCCATCCGATGAATCGTTATCAACAACGATCACCTCAGATTGCTGTTCGATTGCGTTAGAAGAGTCGAAGAAAGGTTTTAATGAATTCAAGCATTCCGCAAGAATTTTTTTTGTGTTCCAACTAACAATAACAATAGATACTTTCATATTTTTCACTACCACGAGACTGTTCGACTCTTATATGCAACCGACATCCGCTGTGTTGAAATTCACAGCCTGATCAAATAACCTTTTTTTTAAGCGGCTCGCTTTAAACTTAAGTCGTTTGACTCTGCCTCTTATTAATAATGCGTTCTACCGCCACAATACCCCCCATACATAGCCAACTAATGATGCTTGATCGAAAACCGCTAAACCCGATATTATAGACGAATGGAATAACCCAATCCCCTAAACCAGCCGCGACTAAAGTCCCAACGATCCCACCAAGGGCGCCAACAACATACGCTTTTTCAAAATTATTTTCTTCTATTCTTGTATTTAATCTCCATCCAAGTTTCCCAACTCGCCAAAAAATCCATAAAAATAGTACAAGACCAATAATCCCTGTTTGGGCGTAAAGGTCTACATACTGACTATGAGAATTAAACTGGACGGCATAGCCTCGAATCGGAAACAGCGGAGTGATGTTGTAGTAATTTGCAGGACCTAGACCAAACAGAGGGCTAATACTCGTAATCTCCCCTAAAATCGCCCAAGCATCTAAACGAGTACCTAAGCTGTAAGAGTTATCACCGATAAAAACATATTCTTGGATGATTGATTGCACTTGAGAAGCTAGAGCGGCAACCATAATCAACGATATTAGAATCCCTTGCTTTGGATATGTGAGCAGCAAAACAACCAAAATGGCCGCAAACAAAGGGAGGTATCCAGAAACCCATCCACGCAAAATGAAAAATGCGACATAAATAGCAAATACAGGGACAAATAAACAAAATCCCCGCAGAACAGGATGCATCTCCTTATTTTGGATTCCTTGAGCTAAGGCCATGCAGCCAGCCCAAAGAAACAACATGCTACCTGAAGCCCCTCGCGGAATAAGCAAACCGATGACTCGGCCAAGGTCACCTGGAACAACCCGGCTTACAAAATAAATAAATGCAGCAGATATTAATATTATCAAGCTAAATTTCAACCATCTTGACTCATCCACTTGATTAGACACAATCCAAAATGAAAAGACAGAGAGGAAAAAGACACCTAACCCGCCTAATTGAGCTGAGATCGAGGTTTCTTCTGCGAAGGAATACCAAGCGATCTGCCCCACCAAAAAGGATACAAAACTAAATATGAGAAACAGAAGCAGGGGTATAAATGTCTCAGAACTGACAACTTTTAGATCTTCTTTGTTGCCGATTAATCTGAATGCCCAAAGCCCAATCATGCCGATCAGTGTGAGCATGCCAGCATTAACAGTTGACTCAGTCCCTGTACCGATCTCAAATCCAACAAAAAGAGAAGCAGCTAAGATCAAACCCATCCCTGCCCCATTCCATTGTGTTGCATAACTCACACCGACAATGGCAAAGGGTATCAGGATAAATATAAATGCGTATTGGATATCGGTTGAAATCAAATAGGGCACAAATATCGAAAGAAACAATGCTAAAACCGCAAAACTAAAGCGGATAAAGAAACCTCGGTATTGAATCACAAGATCAGACACAAACTGCTTGAATTGTTGACCGAATTTCTCTGAATTGTTTATTTGGTTATACATTGAATTATTTCTTCAAACTTTGGAAGGATAGCGGACCAATCATAAGTAGATTTAGCTAAACGAAAGCCATTTTCCTCTAAAAGCCTACGCTGCTCGTCATCCTTTAACAGTTTAACAACTGCGGCCGAAAATTCCGCTGGCGAATCGGCAATAAGGCACTGGAGCCCTGATTCCGCATCTAAGCCTTGTGCACCTTTCGAGGTTGCCACAACGGCAGTTTTTAAAGCCATCGCCTCTAAAATTTTTAATCTTGTACCGCCACCTGTTAACAAAGGCGCAATACTGACCTGGGTTTTTGCGACCAAAGGCCTTATATCCTCAACAAATCCGGTTTGCGTTACTGCCGAGTTGCGTGGCAAAGGTAGATTCTTATGGTCACCCGTAATGATTAATGTCACATCAGGTATCTGCTGCTGAATTAACGGCAACACTTCACCCACAAACCAAACCATTGCTTCATAATTGGAATAAAAGCCAAATGCGCCGGTATAAATCAGGCTATTTGGTTTTACTTCGTCATGATACGAAACATATTGATTTACATCTACCCCATTGGGTATTACTTTAGATTTTACATCGGGCCAAGGAACGTGTGTGTGAAATAGCTGTTTCTCTTCTGTCGATGCAAAAGAGCAAAAATCGTAGCTTTTCATCAGTTCTTTTAGAAAACGCTTGTGCTTGAACCAAGTCAGCCCATATCTAATACGGTTGAACCACGATTTTGCATCCACATATTCGCCATACATTACACCCAGCTCAATTTCTTCAAACAACGCTGGCAACCCTCGAAAATATTTTCCATAAGAAGCGGTTTTTATTTGGGAAGCGATCACAAGGTCAATCTCATGATGGCCTAAAGCGTTCGCAATCTGATCGACCATTTGCTGTGAATGGGTCTGCAAAAAAGAAATGGGAGTCGAAGAAAATCGCGCAATCAATTTATTAACGCTCGAAAGCTGTTTCTCTTCCCAAGGAACAATATGGACGGCTGAGCAAATTTTGTTTAATTCTGTTGTATCTGGGTCCGGTTGATCTGAAAAGCTAATCAGAATTACTTCATGCGTTTGTGATAAACCCCGCAATAGATTAAAAATGCGAAGCTTAGAGCCGTTGTTTGCAGGGTATGGAAACCATGCTGATAGAAACAAAATTTTCATTAAGCTTAGTCAATTTGGAGCGATAATAGAGCTGTAATCAGCTCGGCCGCCATCCGGTCTACATCAAACTTTTGAGCTGATGTATATCCATTTTCAATTAAGGTTTGACGAATCGCAGCATCACCTATCAAGGTGTTGAGGTGACTTGCCAATGTATGCGCATCGTCTGCATTAAAAGTAAGTGCGTTGTATTCGTTTTCAACAATTTCAGCAGCGCCGCCAACTTCGGCCGCAACAACAGCCACACCGGACGCCATCGCTTCGACTATAACCCGACCAAATGGTTCAGGCCATTTTGAAGCAAACACAAAAATATCTGATTCGTTAAAGATTTGCGGAATATCGCTTTTAGGCACGCTGCCTGCAAATGTGACAAATTTATCCAGATTTTCCTGTGCTGAATAAGAGTGAAGCAGAGCAAGATACTCCGGCGGGCCATCCCCTACTACTTTCAGGTGGAAATGTTCACATCCATATCTATCAACTAAGATCTTTAATGCTTTCAGGATGGTCAGATGGCCTTTATCATCAATGAGTCGGCCAACAGAAAGAAGTTGCAAGGTGCCTTCTGCGCGTTTCGGACCACCATTAGCCAAAGATTGAGCATACGGTCTTGTGTCAATCGCCCCATAAACTAAATGACTATTAGAAAAGTTCACCCCCTGAGCTTTCATTTCTTGAAGCATGTATTGTGAACAGAAAAATCCATGCTCTAGCTTTAGCTCCGGTCTAGTTTCTCGATTAAGGATCATCGTAGCAGGAATCGCTAAGATTTTTTTTGGCAAAGCTGTTAACGAGCCACTTGGTTCAGCTTCCCAATAATTTTTGAATTGCGGTGGGAGCGTAGGCCAATAATCGCCTAAATAATAGCCGACCTTCCCTGGCAGAAGGTGCTCGGCCGCGGCCGGAATCTCGAAGGGAAAGTTCCACATCCCCCAGCACAAAATCGCATCAGGATTAAATTCAGAAATATGATTTTCAAGGGTCTTAATTGATTGACGAATCCGTTTTTTTCTGTGCGTAAAAAATTTTAGCCCGTTCGACAAACTAGCGATTTCCATCTCTAAGTTAAGTTGACGATAAACATATGGCGGATCGTTGGGATTCTGATCAGCCTGATATCGGCTGGTTAACACTCGGACCGGATGCCCAGCATCAAGAAATCTGAGTGCGATTTCTTGACACCATTCTTCATACCCACCACGGTGCAATGGAGGAAAAAAGTTAGAGATAAAAAGTACGCGCATTTTTAGCTAGACAATGGGGTCGGTTGCTCGTCTAGAATTTTTGTCAGACGCTCTTCCATCTCGTCCATCATTCTTTCCATGCTAAATCTTTTTAAAATCTCAGCCCGGCCATTGTCCGCCAACCGTTGTCGCAACGCTGGGTCCGCTTGCAGCTCTAGCAGTCGATTGGCTAATTGAACACTATTTTCTTTGTCAAAAGTAAGCCCAGTCTCTCCTTCAACTAGTAATTCGCCACTTCCCCCAGTCAAAGTCCCAAGCACGGTCAAACCAGCAGACATCCCTTCTTGCATCATGCGTGCCAATGGCTCTTCCCAGATCGATGGGAAAACTAACAGGTTGAAGTCTCGAATAACTTCATGCATTTTCGCTCTGGGTACACGCCCATAAAAAGTCACTTTATCTTCCAACCGCTGCTCAGCGACATATTTTTTCAATTTAACTGCGTAATCAGGATGGCCATCCCCTACGATTGTCAGGCTAATTTTATCAACTTTGCCTTGTTCATCTAAGTAATGAAGGGCTTCTAGAATGGTATGAACGCCTTTATGTTCGTTCACAGATCCTGCGTAAAGCACCCTCAGCTCATCTTCAGGATAGCTACTGTTATCAACGGGTTTAAACAGTTCTGTCTCTACACCATTGTTTAATACGCAAAGTGAATCATAGGGAATGCCGGCTTCTTTGTTCAGGCTGTTCATAACCGCTTCACTGACACACATCACATGCTTAAAACGCAGTTTAAAACGATCGTGCTCGCGCTTAATGGCAGCGATTGGGATTTGCCCCACGAGGGATTTAAGAGCCCGTTTTACCGGATTACCGGCTGGGTCTCGCCAGTATGCCGTATGCGGGTCAGGTGCATAGGGCCAATCATTTGCGATCCAATACGCCACGCGGCCGGGCATTAGCTGCTCTGCAATCCAAGGAACTCCCCGAGACATGTTATACATTAAATGCACATAGACGATGTCAGGTTTGAACTCGTTGATCACCCGTTCCGTATTCTTTAAATTCTCATCGAGCATTTGCTTATGACGCAACTCGCGAATCGGATCATAATGGAATACGTCGCTATCAGGGTGCAAGACGCGAGAGACATTTCCCTCTTCAATCGGTTCATCAACACCGTGCGTGCTGGTTAAGACGTGGGTAACGTGTCCTCGCTCTTCGAACAAGATACTACAGTCACGAACCATTTGTTCCCACCCACCAATAAAATGTGGAGGATAATATGAAGAAATAAGTAAAATACGCATAATGTTTGTGTTTAAACCGATAACTCTATTCGCTCGGTTTTATTTTGTTTCAATGAGCCGTTTCATAATGACTTCAATTCGCTCAACAGTTGTATCCCATGAAAATTCAGCCAGAGCTTTGTTTTGGGCCATTGTTCCTATCTTTTCGCTAAACTCAAGATCTGATAATAGCCGAAGCATCGCGTCAGCTAGTAAATCAGCATCATTGGGTGGAATGAGCAAGCCATTTACACCATCCGTGACAATTCTCTGAATATTAGGGACATCAGGAGCAATGACCGCTTTAGCGCCTGCCATGTACTCGAATAATTTTAATGGGCTCTGGGCCGCTGAAGCTGGTGAGAGACGTGGGTTAACCAAGGCTACTTGGGCAAGCTTCATCAGCGGTGCAACTTCTGCATGAGCGACTTTACCGGTAAATACAACTTTGTCAGCTATGCCGTAGTCATTTACAAGACGCTGAATTTCGTCATATTGGGGGCCATCCCCTATTAAAAGCAGTCTAAAGTTTGGGTTTTTCTGGGAGACTCTACGAAATGCCTCGATGACAAGATCAAGGCCGTGCCACAATCGAAATGTTCCGACGAAAACAGCCGTTGGCTCTCCGTTCAAATTGTATTTGGCCTGTAAAGCAGAAATATCATGTTCGGCCGCAAAATCTTCAACATGAGCACCGTTGTCGATGGCGGTTACCTTATCTTCTGGCAAATCCCACATCTCTAACATCTTTTGACGCAATGGCTCGCTAACAGTTACGACATGGTCTGCCCGATGAAAAAGCATTCGATTAATACGACGAACAACGCGCCATTGCCATTTTGATAGCTCGATCCCCATCATGTCATATTCTTGAAACAAATCTCCATTGATTTCAAGAATAAGAGGAATGCCGAGTCGTTTCGCAGCAATTAAGCCGCCATAATTTAACAGCCAATAGCGTTCATAAAGTACATCGTAGTCTTTGCATGCTGTTGCAACAGCATGGCCATAACGCATGCTTTCAAAGAAATGAAAGTAGGGTAGCTTCAACTTCGACTGTACAAACCCGACCCCGCTACGAATTAGTTTGTAGAATTTCGTCTTGAAAAAACCGAGTGGGATCGAGGTCCAGTCGGTCCAATTATCAGATTGGCTCAAAACACCCTCTTGGGTCGTTACAAACCGGACCTCTCGGCCCCGTTTTTGGAACCCAAAAATCACCGCGCTGATATGCAGTGCAGAAGTGGTTGTTTCTTTGAGGTTGGCTTCTTCAGTTTGCCACAAATATCCAATCTTCATGTAAATCTAAGCCCTGTATGTTCCTGCACCAATGGATTCAACCAATTTGCGAATATCTTTGCGGGCGACGTCGATATTAAATTTTTCAACCACTGTTTGTCTCATCTCGGCCGACTTTTCTTTTTTCTGATCAGCAGTTGTTTGAGCATACTCAACAAGCTTCTCGATCAATTGATCATCGGTAAAATACAGATGGCTCAATGGCAACATCTCTTCTGCACCTGGCCAAAAGTGAGAAAGCACATGGCGGCCGGAGGACATCGCTTCTAGCGCAGAAACTTGAAGACCTTCCGAATATCCATTAGAGATGATTACATCCATGTTATTGAGCCATTCTTCTGCGTTATCAACATGACCATAAAAAATAACGTCATCAGACAAACCTAAGCGCTCTACGGTGTCGACCATTGCTTCATGATAATCACGATAGGCCACATGCATACCGCCGCCTATATGCAGCTTGAAATTTGGATCAACTTTTAACAAATTGTAAAATGCCAAAATCAAATCATAAACCCGCTTACGTGGGGTTAAATGGCATAAAATCCCGATATCCCCGGCATACGGCTTATCGACTGGTGTGAACTTTTTTGGGTCTACTGCACCATAAACGACTTCAATTTTTTCAGTCAATTGTGGGAAGCGGGCTAGAACTTCTCGCTTTTTTTGCTCGCAGACAACAATCATGAGATCAACATTGTCCCAATTGACCTTGTCCGCCCATTCATTAAGTTCAAAGCGGTGCAATCGGGTGACAATCTTGCACGTTTTGGGCATATGGGAAGCCGCAGCCAACAGGTGGCTTGACCACTCGAAGAACACCAAATCATTTGACCGAAGCAGTTGGCCCATGTCTTGGTTAAAAAGGTAGCGATTGATGCGTGTATAAAATACCGGAGATCGGGTCGATCTTCGTTCAAATAGTGTGACGTCGTGATGAGCCTGGAACTCCGCATATATTTCGTGGAAAAAATCCCAAGTGTCTTCGATTGCGATGCCTATTTTCATGCTAAAAGGTTATCCTGATAGAAGCGATCTAAAGTAGATGCCACATAGTTTTCGATTAATTAAGCGAGTTGGAGCGATTTTTGCGGTCTCGTGAACATACTTTTTTGTTTTGCTTTTTTCGCCTTTCGCGAAATTTTCAAACGCGAGGTTAACGGCCAAATCGCCGAGCAAGGCCTGTTTCTTCTCGGCCGAAATATTTAAATCGGCCGGCATTTGGTCAAAAACGTCAACCATATATTGATATGGATCTGTCGAAGAAGGTGCATGGGCCCAACCCAAAAAAGTTTGGACAATCTGATCGGCTTGCCCATTTGCCAATTGCGGATTAATTCTCACAGCTTCAGCAAAATCTTCACCAGCCTGCACTTTGTCGCCAGATAAAAATGCACGAGCGGCCGCCTTGATCAACGCCGAGGATCTCGCTTTTGCCTCCTCAGCTCGCCAAGATTCGCCCAAATCATCACGATTAAACGTTTTATCTAAAACGGAAAACATCGCCGATTTCATCCGCATCGTCTCACGTGTCATTTGCTGCCCATGCACCCTGTACATCGACACCATTTCTGGCAGCCAAGCCATTTTGCATCCTGCAATACTCAGCCTTAGCCACATGTCCCAATCTTCACAAGCGCGCAAAGACTCATCAAAAGGCTCGACTTTATCTAGCCACTCTTTTTTTACGAGCACTGCACCTACATGAAATCGGTTTCCCTGCAGCCAACCGGTCGGGTTATTGGGCAAACCATCGCCATAGGTTTTTCCAATCGGCTGGCCATGATCATCAATTAAAGTTGAATCACCGGCCGCCAATCCGATTTCTGGGTTCTGATCAAACAAATTCAATAGATTCTGGATTTTTGTTGGAAAAAACAGATCATCTGAATCTAAAAAAGATACATACTCTCCGGTTGAATGCTCCAGCCCGGTATTACGTGCGCCCGAAAGGCCCTTATTGTCTTGGTAGATATACGTGACGCGAGGGTCAGCAAAACTACGGCCCACCTCGGCGGTATCGTCCGTAGAACCATCATCAATAATGATGATTTCTAAATTTTCCCAAGTTTGGGCTAACGCACTCTCTACCGACTCTTTCAAATAATCACCTTGATTATAAGCCGGGATGATAATATCAACTTTGGGGGAGCTCATCTTTTATCGTTTTATCGTCTTTAGTTTGTCCGGTAGTGCTAAAATTGAATGCCGGCTGCATGTCAGCGATGCCTTTGGCACCATTGCCATTAACAACAGCAAATCCCATCGCGCGCTCAATTCGGTCAATGTAGCAATCCAAATCATGCGACGCCATATCTACCCCTATGTCATAGGTACCTTCAAGAATATTTAGTTTGATTTTGTACTCAGCACGCCCGGCATCACCAGCTTTAAAACTAGGGGTTTCAATGTCCAACCACTGTGTCGTTGCATCGTAGACTAAAGTTCCATCAGGTTTGCGAATGGTAAATGCAAAAACCGGGCTTTTAATATCTTGATTCGCATCAAACTCGACGACGATGGTTGCTTCATCACCTGGCTCAAACGATGTAGCGAGCTCGCCCGCGCTGTTTAACATGCTTACGTTTTGGATATCGGCCGCAAATGACATCACTCGCTGAGCAAGTCCATTTTCGACATTTGACATATCTTTTTGCTGAGCCGCTTTCTTTGCAGCTTGCCGAACAACGTCCGAATAAGCAACGACAGCCTCGGCCGACGTGCCCCGGAAAATCGATTCACCCCCATACATAACCATCCCTTGGTCACATACGCGCCGAACCGCATCCATGTCATGCGTCACAAATATTAAAGATGTTCCTTTCGCTCGTAGGTCATCCATCCGCTTGTAACATTTGGCCCGAAAAGCGAAGTCGCCGACGGCCAAAACCTCGTCAACAAGCAACACGTCTGGGTCAACGTGGGCCGCGATCGAAAAACCCAGCCGAGCGTACATTCCGGAAGAGTATCGTTTAACCGGGGTGTCTATAAATGCCCCGATTCCTGCAAAATCGAGAATGTCATCAAAGCGTTCAGTAATTTCAGCTCGGCTCATTCCCAAGATCGTCCCATTTAGGTAGACGTTTTCGCGGCCGGTCAGGTCTGGGTGAAACCCTGCCCCCAATTCAATAAGAGCAGAAAAACGACCATTCACCGCAATCTCACCTGAGGTTGGCTTAGTTACGCCAGAAAGCAGCTTGAGCGTTGTTGTTTTACCTGCACCATTTGGCCCGATAATCCCCATCGATTCGCCTGGCTTTAGCTGAAAACTAACGCCATTTACAGCATAGTGAAACTGCGGCTCTTCACTTTTTCTAAAAATATCTCTGACTGATGAAACTGACTTGCCAATACGATATCGTTTGACAATGTCATTAAATTCGATTGAGTAATCCATAATAATTTAAACGATGTCCGCAAATTGAAATTCAAGTTTTTTGAATAGCCAATAACCAAAAACCAGGACAGTCACAGATATGACGGCCGACAGGCCGAAGTATTCATGGAGTCCTGTACCCTCAAGGAGAACATTTCGATAAGATTCAATGATCCCAGCCATTGGATTAATAAAGTAATAACCAACGTATTCTGAAGGGATATTTGAAACCGGGTAAATGATCGGAGTGGCGTACATCCAAAGTTTCAAGATAAGAACAACCATATGGCTGATATCGCGATAAAAAACATTAAGGGCCGAACCGATTAAACCCAATCCCATAATAAGACAAAGTTGAATGAATAAAATGATTGGTAAGTACAGCCAAGAAAGCGTAAACACATCCAATTGATAATAGACCATAAAAAGGATGAGTAAAATATAGGCGATTCCAAAGTCAACGAGCCTTGCTAAAACTTCTGCAATCGGCAAGATTTCACGAGGAAAGTAAATTTTCGATACCAACCCCATGTTAGCCACCAGTGAAACAACTGAGCTTGAGATTGAAGTATCAAAAAGCAACCAAGGAACCATAGCCGCATAGGAAAACACCACATACGGTGTCGACCCAGTGTCCATTGGGACAAAAAAAGTAAAAACAACAGTAAAAATCAAAGCCAATGCCAATGGTTGCATAATGGCCCACAACCCGCCCAAAAGCGATTGCTGGTATCGAGCTTTTACAATCCTCGAAGTCCAAGAAATGAGGAGGTCTTTATGAGCCATGAGCTGACCCAGGTGAGAACGTTTGCTTGTATAAGTAGTCATCGTAGTCTAAAAGTAAAGTACCAAACCGCTAAAGCGGCTAATATCGAGAAAAAGCCGATGCCTATGCCAAAAGCCATCGCTTGTGGTGTCGTGGGGTTCCTATCTTCAACCTTCCATTCATCAGGAAGCTCTGCAGGGGCTGGTAAATCAGACACACCATCCAATAAGGATTCATCCTCACCAAGATTTTCATTTTCCATTTCCGGTGCCCTCAACGGAATCTCTGCCACCGGAGCAATATCATCAATTGTGGCATAAGAAAACCATGCACCATTTCGATCTTTAGAGTCCATCCACCAAGTGGCCATAATAAGGTTACCTTGGCTAATTACTGCATCTGGTGCGCTGGGGTCAAAGTCTATTGTCTTTGGTCCTTGAATAATCGGCTTTAACTCTTCCCAATTCCCATCCACATACTTTGCATGCCACATGCCATGACAACAGTCTCCATAACGATTCCCCATAATGGTATGCAATCTATTTTGACCGTCTTTAACAAATATAGCGTTTTCGTATTCACCAATATGTGGCCATGGCTTTTCAGGGGTTGACCAAGTCAATCCACCATCTGTCGACCGGCGCATAAATTTTGAAGCGGGGAAACTGTCTTGATAAACAATCAATAGCTCATCTCCCGTGGACGTCACAGCCCCCCAGTCAGATTCGTACTCGCTCCCTGTTCGATTTGCGATTAGCGTCGGTTGTCGCCAATCATTAGCATTAGGTGCACGATGACTATAAAAAAGCTCGTCACCTACCCCACGCTGCGAATTCCAAATGCTCCATACCGCATGCAGTACACCCTTCTCATCTAAATGAATATCAACAGCGGATGGCAGAGAAACTTCATCGGAAGATAAGTAAATAATTTCTGGCTTAGACCAAGTTTGTCCGCCGTCTAAGGTAAAGGTTTCATACAAACCTAAGCCTGTACTTACCCCTTGAAAAACTACATTCAAGCGCGATTCCCCGTCACCAATCAGCATTCCTTCTGACAAAGGGCCTGGAGCGTCTGCAATTAAGTTTACTTCGCTCCAAGACATGCCAGATTCTGCACCAATTAAGGGTGCAGAAACATGGTAAAGGCCTGCCCCGAAAATATCACCATTAAAAAAAACAAGATGCACAAAATCAAAATCGTCTATTTCTGCACCAAGTATTGCCACTGTTCCTGAACGAGGAGGTAAAACAACATCAACTGGGACTTTCCAACCGACATTTTTGGTCCATTTCCGATACACGAGGGCGGAGTCACTACCATCGCGCGTATCAACTGTAAATCCGTGGATTTGCCCTGCACGATCCGCGACCAGAACAGGAGCTCGGCCGTCTTTGTGATATTGAGGAACGTTAACAGGGTAAGTCCAATCCAATTCATCAGACTCTTGAGCAAAACTAGGTTGAAAGCCACCAACAAAGGTTGTACCCACCAACAGCCAGACAAGAGCAAGAAGAATCTGTTGCCTCGGATAGAATCGTGTCAAAATCATACGTTTAGCCATGTTTCGTTATTTCCTGAAGAAATTGATAACGTAATAGCCACCAATCATCAGCAAAATGAAACCGGTTAACAATAGTGCCAAAATTCCACTTGAGACGATCATATTTGAAGAAGTAAACAATGTGAAAGCAGAGCTTTCGACTTCTACCTTCTGCTCTTCTGTTAAGGTTTTAGGTGGAATAACAATTTCTTCCGCATCATCTTCACTAGCTTCACCCACAGCTGTAGGTGAAGCTGTTTCTGCCGCAGGGATAGCCTGCTCTACTTGTCCGCCATTGCTCTCCTCATTTTCAGAATTGGTGACACCTGCGACTGGTTTGTTTTCAATTTTGCGTGAGACATAGAAGAGCCCTTGTTCTGGGCGGCCCTCAACAACAATTGACCCTGAAAACAGCACGTTTTGAATATCTTGTGTGTTGATTCCAGACATCATCACAATGTTTGAGGGGTTAAAATCAACTTCTTCAACAACTGTGCTTCCTTCTGGCACCCACCCATTTTGAGAAACATCATAAAACCAGCCATGAATAGACAGTTCGCTTCGACCGGCTATCGTTTCCAAAAATACTTGATTTAAATGCAATCCCTTATCTGAGTCATGGTTCATACTCAGGTTCCCAATAGGGAAGCCAAACCCAGAAAGCTGTACAGGATCAGAGCTCTGATTGCCGGACCCCCAAATTGTTTGAGCCCACAAATTTGGCTGTGTGTCATTCCATTCTTGCCATACTAAATGTGCGACGCTTGATCGTTCATCTTTATCTAACTTGTAGGACAAGATGTTATTGTTTTCTAAAAGCTGATTTTGAATCAGCTTGGGTAGTGTGGATTCAATTTCTTTTTCTTCTAAGTTCGTTATGTCTAAGAATTGGTAATAAAGTTCGTTTTGTATCGCATCTGTAGCTGCGAGTTGATTTAAAAATGAAAAATGAAGTCGGTCGTTTTCCGCAATTACAATCTGTGGATCGATGATGATGTCCCAAGCATTTTCTATATCTAGAATAGATATCGGATCAGACCATGTGTCACCCTCATCTTTTGAATAGACGATATAAACACCTTGATCTTCGTTATATGGAACCGCATAAGAAACAAGAATCATCCCATCACTGGTAACAGCGATATCCGGATATGATGGATTTGCGAAAGGAGCTGGAATAACAATATTCTCGGACCAATCACGCCAATTGACAGCTTGCGCGGTGGCCACTTTACTAAATAGAAGCTGCTGGTTCGTCCTGTCTTCCCATACCACCATTAGACTGTCGTTTTTTGGGTAAAACGCTACTGCAGGGTTTGAGTTGTCACCACTGGCAGCCAAAACGTCGGTAGGTGCGGACCATTGACTGCCATTCCCTATAGCATAATAAATACTTTCACCTGGTTGGCGAATAGTCGGTTTATCTGAAAAACCCTGACCGCTTTGTACCCAAAACGCGTGCATATTGCCTGACGCATCAGCTACAAGTTCTGGAGCGAATACCGCCTTGTCATTTGCGAGAATCTGAGAGCTTTCTGTCCATGTTGATACTACATTTTCTGGTAAAACTAAATCTGACAGAAGAATTGAAAAGGCCCAAACATCTTCGGTTACACCAGATCCACACCCAAGCGCAACCAACGATCCTAAATGAGATGCAAACTGGTAAGGGCAGGTCGAACGAACATCACGGAAGCTCACAGGGTCTTTAAAAATTGACAGCCCGGCTTGATCAGACGTCTGACTCCAATCTCCATTCTCAAAATAACGAACTTCATCATTTAGGGCGGTTGAAGTAAACAAAATCAGACGGCCATTGTCTTCGATGACGTCAAAACTATTAGGGCAATCATTTACATTGTTTGTCAGTTTTTCTGGAAAAGTCCAAGTTTCACCTTGATCAGCTGACTTTCGCCAATAAAGTGAACAAGCTTCATCATCGTGTCCAGCAATCCAAAAAAGGAATTGTTCCCCACCTGATGCAGCCCCATGAATGTCATTAGGGCCAGTTGATGATGCAGAATCGCTCTCTTGCCGTCGATCGATAATCGCGGGTTTTAGCCAAGCACCACTCGGGTCAAAACTCGAATAAAATACTTGCTCGGTAAAAACATCATCCCACACAAGAGATAGTTGCCCGCCAGATTCAAAAAATTCAATATGGAAAGATTCGGCCGAAGCTTGGCTAAAGAAAGAGGAAGAATATATTTGTCTTGATTCGCTCCAAGATTGCCCTCGATCCGACGATGCTCGATGGTACAGGCCCGAGGAAACCCCTATTCCAGCTCGACGTGTATAAACGACATGCAGTTGATTATTCAAACTTGTAGTCGCCACAACCTTGACTACATCATTATCTAAATTAGATGGTGCGGTCCAGCTTTGAAGAGACCAAATATTGCCAGATCCCGCAAAACGGCTGTAACGCAACGTCTCCTCACTATCCACCCAAAAGGCATGTAAACCGGACTGCCTATCAGCAGCGATAGATGGATCGTATAAAGGAGTGGGTGCATTTGGTGGAAGATCAACTGTATAGGCCCTCGTTGCAAATGGGAAGTTTCCGTTTATCGGATTCCCCCATTCGCCAGCGCTATTGATGGAGACAAAATACCCGTCAACAGAGTTTTTCCAAAACGCATACAAAATACTGGATGCATCTGAAACCATGATTGGGTTAGATGTTGCACCAGATTTAGATACATTTACTGGCTGCCCCCAGCCTTCATTATCAATCTGTGCTGAAGCTATTTGCGCCCCAATGAATAGCGAAATTAGTAAAATAAGGCCCGACTTGATTCTATTTTTCTGTAGCTTTGATTTTAAAGACAAATCAACCTCAATTGGTGAGATGGCGTTGTGTGGGAACAACCTTTATATTCTGCAAACCACTCGGTTTATCACCACAATAGAGAAATTAGGAAGTTTTGTTAGGTGTTAATCGAAAAGTAGGCGACTCTCGTATTAAATGTATTCTACGCAGAAATTGGCAGTTAGGTTAGGCATATACTTTTGCCTTAATCTAACTGCCAATTTTTTTGATCTAATCAGTTCCCATCATCTAATGAGACTGTGGCATACCGCTGTCAGTTGATGACCAATTCAAGTGAGAAATTCCAACTTCCCAAGCAGAACGTAGTGTCGACCAGTCTGACATAAGCATTTTCATGTATGTGAAAATAGGTCCTGGACGGAATGCCCACTCACGGAATGCTCGCTTCTGCCAATAAAGCAACTGCTCGGCCGAAAGTTCAGGGTAGTCTAAAACTGTTCCCTTATCCATATCAACCTGCTCCCAGCGCGTTCCGGCCCTGAACCATCCGTTTTTAACAACTTCAAAGAAGAATGGAGTCCCAGGATAAGGAGCTGCAACGTGAAACAATGCGATATCAAGAGGCAGTTTTTTAGAGAATGCGATCGTATCTTGGATCGTTTCTTCGGTTTCACCAGGAAGTCCGATGATAAAGTACCCCCAGTTCTTGATGCCCGCATCACGCGCCCATTGCAAACCTTTGGCCGCTTTGTCTGGGTATGCGCCTTTGCGTGCTTTACGCAAAATCTGTTCATTACCGCTTTCAATACCCCAAGAAATCAGCCAGTTTCCAGCTTTAGCCATCATCTTCAGCATATCGGCATCAACATAGTCGACGCGACTGTTACACGTCCACTTGATATTGATTTTTTCTTTAATCATCAATTCACAGAGTTCCATGACTTGATCACGATTAACCGTGAACAGGTCAGCATACATATGAATGTTGTTGATGCCTTGTTTCTTTAATCCCCACAACTCTTCCATAATTAGCTTCGGAGAGCGTAAACGGGTGCTAAACTGGTAGCTAACATGCTTAATGCAATACGTACAGCCAGCAGGGCAACCACGGCTTGTGACGATAAAGGTGAATGGACCTTTAATCAATGGCATCCGATAGCTGGTTAATGGCAACAATTCGTGCATCGGCATCGGCAAATCATCTAAATCCGGGATAAATGGACGGGTTAGATTCAGGACAACTTCATCTTTGTTCCGCCATGCGATCCCCTTAATACGATGCATATCAAGCGTACCATCATCTTGGATTGCTGGTTGATATTGTGGATCATGTTTCTCGAAGATGTTCAAAATCTCTGGAGATCTTAGCTCGAAGCGATTTTCTAGATTGTCTAGCAGGTCGCGAATGGTTAGGTCTGGTTCACCCACGATGACATAGTCAAGCGTTGGGAACGGGCGCAAAGTTTCTTTTGGGATTGGGGTAACGTGTGTACCAAATGCGATCGTTTGAGCGCCACGAGCCTTTGCCAAGAAACAGCCATACATGTCATTTTCTAGCGTAGGAGCGGTAACCTGAGTCATGTAATATTTTGGCTTATATTCGTCCAAAATTTCGGTAAACTCTGGCCAGCTCATCCGCTCTGCATTCGCATCAACTACTTTTACTGTGTAAGCAGGATGCAACATTGCAGCCATCTGGGCCAACGACACCTGAGGCCAGACCATGTTTTCACGTGTTTTACGGCCGACGCGGTGCTGGGTGCGGATCCATAGTTCTCCATCTGGAGTTGGTGGATTTACCAACATGATGTCGACCATCTTGTCAGTCCGACTATCTTGCTCCAAAAGTCCTTCTTGGACGATATCATCTGCATTTGGGAAATTTGCCATTCGCAACTTAGGTACACGGCGTGTCCCTAAGTTTGCCTTTAGTGGGTCAAATGGCTTCGCTTCTTTTTTATCAGTCATAATGTACTCCGCACCTCTTCCAGTTAGAACTGGGACTTTGAGATCTTCACGGCATGGTGCTTTTGGCTTCTATGCGCTTCTGTTTAAACCGTGGATCGAATCTTTCTTCTTAAAATCACGTAGTTTTGGCCCATTCTCATTTTACAGATGCAATGGACCAGAACAATCATAGTTTGGTAGAGGGGCAAAAGACCATGGCTCTACCATAAATATTTCAGGAATTTGCCTAATCTACCGTCAAGTCGTCTTGGATTTTCGCTTCGCGCTGACTTAACTCAGACAATACGTTTAATAGAATCCAATAAACAATAAATTGAACACCCATCAAGATGGTCATCGCGCTGGCGACTAAGTAAAGCCATAGGCGATTAATATCCCACGCCCCCGAGGCGGTTAAATATGCAACTGTTCCGCCCAAAGCGAGACCAGCAATTAGTGTGATTGGACCTAACCAGCCAAAGTAACTTTCAAGTGGTGCACGCAATAGTGGTCGGCCGAAAAGCCCTTGGCGAATTGCTCTTTTATGGAAGAGGGAGGTTAGATAGTTAAATGTTGCGCCGAGAGAAAAGAGACTAACACCGGTCACTAATGCGACCATAGCCCCCATTACGGCTGTAACACCGCGTGTGCTTAACTCAGTTACCCCACTCATACGGGTGAAGGCTAATGCTGCAAAAATCGCCACGGCGATAAACATCCCCAACATACCAACTAAGCCTAAAATTCGGACCGGGTTATAGGTCAAGGCGGTCCAAATCATCGACTCGAGAAATAGTCGGCCGTCATGGACAACGCTTAGCTTTGAAGCACCTAACCGTTCGCTATAAGGAATTGGCAGTTCCTTCATACGGATGCCTTCATGAATAGCACGGGTGCTCATGACTGGAGTCAAGTTCAAACCATCTGGTAATGGGTAGATTTGCTCCAAAATTTGTTTTTTAAATACTCGCATTCCGCTGGCAGAGTCTGTCACTTTCTTTTTAGAAATAAAACTCAATAAGCCTGCAAAAAAGATATTTCCGATACGTCGGGTTTTAGGCATCTGGCTATCTGCACCAGCCATACGTGTCCCGATCACCAAGTCACTGCCGTTCATTGCGGCGGTACACAACGTTGGAAAATACTCTGGTGGGTATGTTCCATCCGCATCGAGGAAACCAACCAATTCACCTTTTGCGCTGCTAAAACCGGTTTTCAAGGCTGCGCCATACCCTTTATTTGTTTTATGTTTAATGAGGGTCACGCCATTGATAGATTCAGCAATGTTTGCTGTTTCATCTGATGATCCATCGTCTACTACTAGTAATTCAAGATCATCTACCCCCACTTTTTGGAGGTCTGGTTTAACAGAAAGAACCCTGTTCGCTATTGTGGCGATTCCGTCTTCCTCGTTATACGCTGGGATTACAATTGATAAAGTTGTCATAATGATTTCCTCCGGCCTTGCTTGAGTGAATCTCTATATTGGCCAGTAAAATAGCTGCGCTAAATCGAACAATTATTAATAATAAATCGTCTTTTCAGGTGTTGGATGGGATTTCCCATCAATTTGCTTTATTTCTTTTGCAGGAACGCCTGCAACAACGGTGTAGGGTGGCACGTCTTTCGTAACAACGGCTCCGGCAGCAACAACTGCTCCCTTTCCGACTTTTACGCCATCGGTGATTACAGCACTCGCCCCGATCCAAACATCATCTTCGATGATAATTCCTTCCGCGGTGATGCCCTGTTCAACAAATGACACTTGAGGGTCATCGAATATATGATTTACGGCAATTATCTGTGAAAAAGGCGAAGTAAATACTCGATCACCAATTTCTACGCCACCTTGACCACGAATTACAGAATATTCTCCAATCAAACTATTCTTGCCGATATTGATTTTGGAATTTGGTAGATCGCGGAAATTGTAAACGTGTAATACGGCACCATGCATAACAATCGAATCAGATCCGATGGTTATCCCACCAGGGCAAGCGTGAAGGTAGGTATTACTGTCTAAATAGACTCCGTTATTAAGTGTGATGTTGCTAGCAAACCGAAGACGAACCTTATTTTCTATTGCGGCTGTGCCGTTCATATTAAGGATCGCTTTATAGAGGAAGGTACGGATGCCAATGCCAAAAACGGTTGGTATCCAGCCAAACACCAAGAAAACAAATTGTTCCAGAAGGTATCGGCCGATACCATCAGCTTGGCGGCTCACATATAGTAATAATTGGCTTACTGCAGAATCTTTTTTCATCCTAGTGTGGTGTAAGTTTGATCAAATAGCCGAGGCTTCCAGCCATGCTAGTCTAAAATAAGAGACTAGATGATTGGGCTTTGATTTAATAATAGTGTTGCGCACTTGAACTATTTGTGCCTGAGTAATTAATCCCATACTCGTATAGTTCAAGTCATTGAGGTTGATGTAAATCTCTGTTCAAATGCGTTCCTTTTGTCAAAACGATCCTAGATCATTTCACCTTCTGGAGTATTACACAGGCCTTGAACAGTTAGGTATATTTTTTCGATAAAGTAAAGTTAGCTTTTGATCCAACGGATAGGGAGAGGAGATCCGAGGATTAATGATCAAACCGATATTAAGGTAGTTGAGTAACCTTACATCCAAACTTTCATATTTGACATAAAACCTGTGAAAAAGAATTCATCAAACCCAGCTTGTTTATAGAGCTACACAATTGCAAAGTAATGGCGGAACGCCATTGTTAAATCTTTGTATCTTTTTGCAACCGTTATTTCTTTCATTTCAGGGAGCTTTACTTGATCCTGGCCGCGGCCGGTTTCAAGAAGTATTACGTCTTTTACGCCAGCTTGTATTCCTGCTTTTAAGTCTGTTAAAGCATCCCCGATCATGATGGATTCAGACAGGTCAATGCTTAGATCCTCAGCTGCCTGTTTCAACATTCCCGGCCGTGGTTTGCGACAGTCACAGTTCTCAGAAGGCGCATGGGGGCAGATGTAAGCCGCATCGATGCGTCCGCCCCGCTCGTGAATGATTGAAATCAGCTTACTATTTATTTCATTCGCATCTGCATAACTGATCAGCCCCCGGCCAACAGGCGACTGATTGGTAACAATTACAAATAAATAATCTAGATGCGCAAATTGAGCCAAGGTTTCTATCGCTTGATCAAATATTTCAACATCTGACCAACTTAAGACATAATTGGATCTATTCTCAATAATGACTCCGTCCCTATCTAAAAATATTGCAGGTTTTCTCATTGCACCTCTGATCGATTAAAAAGTAATTGCAAAAATACAAACATAATAATTTATCGTGGTCAATCAATATTAAGGGCCATCTTAAGCTCAATTTCATAGCATCAAGCCAACTGGCTAGTTTGGTCAAAAACAGCTTATTTAAACCTTCCAACATATTTCCCTAGGTACCATGTGTTGAATAATGATGACAACCTACTAAAGCTTAATTTCAAATCATTCAGCCTATCGGTTAGCACCTTGCTTATTTGCCTTGTAACGATTTGGCCAAATAGATTTCTGATTTTCATAACAATGGGGGTCGTCAGCATCCAAATTGTCGCCACCTTCATTTCCAGCTCCCAAGAGAACACAAAACAAAAAGATTACACATGGTTGATCTCTGGCGTATTATTTTTACTTTCAGCCGGTTTTGGATACTGGAGTGCCTACAATACGGAAAATGCATTTCCAAAACTAATGCTTTTATTTTTAGCAATTCTTTTCGCATTGCTAATTTCAACATTAAATGAAAAAGAGGGTGCCATCCACAACACTCTAGGCATCGGTGCAATCTTTTTCTCTTTGGTTTTTATAGCCGTCAAACTTCAGTTGTTAAGTGGGCCGATTTTATTAACCGCCAATCGCCTAGCGGGATTATCTGCTACGCTTTCTCCCTTTTTGTTCTCTTCACTGCTCAATACGCAAAGAACTCTATTTAGGATCGCTTTGGGGTTAGGCACGCTCGTAATCCTTACGGTTCTTATTCTTAGTGGCTCACGTGGTGCGATAGCATCCCTCTTGATCGCCCTTTTCATTTGGTGGGTTTATTCCAAAGACAACTCGATTCCTAACAAAATAAAAATACCCTTCATTGCATTTTCAGTCAGCGGCTTGCTTCTTGTCGGTGCATTATGCCTCATATTTATTTCAAAAATTCAAATGACCTGGCTCAACACTATTCCAGGCGCTGCTTCTCGAATCGAGCTCTATGCGAATTCAACATTCCTATTTCAAGCTTTCGGATTGCTAGGTGGTGGATTAAACTCATTTGGCGGGCTTTATTCTCAATACATTTTGTCAGTTCCCTTTCTGCTATTTACCTATGGGCACAACTTGTACATCGACCTCCTGCTAGAGCAAGGGGTCATTGGGTTTATATCCTTTCTAGGGATTTTCTTTATTGGTTTTTTTATATTGTTGAATCACCCAGATACAAACAAAAATATATTCGGCGCATGTTTGGCCTCTATTATTGTTTTGCTTATGCACGGGCTCATTGATGATGCAATTTACGGTGATATCGGATCTCCATTGCTTTTCGCAGCACCAGCATTTGCATTTAGGATTCCAATTGAGCGAGTCGAAAAAATACAGAGAGCCCGCATTTATTCTTTGTTTTTATTTTTAGCACTTTTGATTGCTGGGTTTTGGGCAAGACCGATTTCAGCTGCATTTAGATCAAACCTTGCTGCGATAGATATTGCGAAGGTTCAATTAGAGAATTGGCCGACGGGCGAATGGAGCCGTTATGAATATAGTGCCGCACTAGAGTCCTCAGAAATTAGCTTAGAAGATTTACTAAGCAAACATCCGGGTCACTCGCCCACTTTATACAAACTTGGGTTAATTAACTTAGAGAAGAAAGAGTTCAGTCTTGCAGTTAAACATTTAGTAGTCGCGCATCAAAATAACCCACAACACCCCGGTATAAAGAAAAACCTCGGCTTTGCATATCTTTGGAACAATGACGTCGACAATGCTAAACAGATTCTTGCAGAGGTGCCAAATGCAAAAGAAGAATTGTTTGCATACATCTGGTGGTGGGACGGTTTAAACGAACCAGATCTCTCTCAAAACGCACAAAATTTATATGATTCGGCCGACTGGGGTGAATAGCTTGCAACCCCCTCAGTTTAGGGCTGAAAGATTTGAATATCTAATAAACTCAATAGGTACAGAGCAATTGCTTTTTCGTAATCGTCAGTAATTAGCAAGAGATAATTTTTTTTAGAAATATTCTTCATCGCCACATATCTACACTCTTTTCGCCCCCATATGGGAAGAATATATCAAAATTTAACTAAAATTTTGGGTGAAAATAGATTATATTCGAGTATACCAAGCAAAAAATCGTGTATTGTTCAAGCTATCTGCTTAAATATGCTAAGAGCCTTGCGCGATATGCATCTAGATGAAAAGCCGCTCGAAATTGATTTTCTCCAATTTGGGATTTGCCAAAGCCAGCTGAACACGATTCTGCAATTCTTAAATTTCAATCACTTTGGGCGAGTAAAATTATGTCCTCAATCAATAATTCAAAATCTTCGAAAAAATCGGACAAAAAACAAACACTTTTGAAAGGAGCTGACGGAATGGAAAACACAGCCGACAATCAGGTAACTATTTCAGTTTCAGAAGTCGAATGTTTTCTATCTCAGTTGAATGCTCAAGAGTCTTTGATTCAATCATTGCTTGAAGCGAACAGAAACTTGAATTTAGAACTCGAAATGCTGATTCAAAAAGCCGGTCTATCCGAGAATTTTCAAGCCTCTAAAGAAGCTTCTAAGACATCCGAAATAGTTAGCCTAAAGCCTGTAAATATTGACCTAATCCCTAATGTCAAGAAAGGTGATGAGCAGCATGAGACGACGAAAGGAACCTTGCCGGCTGTACAACAAACGGGGGAAGAAGCTGCTTTAAAGAAAATTAGCAACCTGCCTTTTACAATGCCTTTTAATGAAGAAGAGTCTTATAAAGCATTTGATCTTTCTGATTATGATTCCAAGGCGATTTTAAAAGAATTTAATGATACGGATGTGCCGGTCAATGAAAGCCGCCTGATCCATAAAATTTTTGAAGAAGTTGTAGAGTCTCAACCTGAACGGCCGGCAATCGTTCATAAAAACCAATTTTTATCCTATTACGAGCTAAACCAGCAGGCCAATCAAATGGCCCGTTACCTTCGAGCACGTGGGGTATTTGAAGGGGAAACGATTGGAATTGCTCTGCCTAGATCGATTGACATGGTTGTGGCCATGCTTGCTGTTCTAAAAAGCGGATGCACCTATATTCCAATCGACCCGAAAGAGACAAGCAAACGATTAAAATTTATTACTTTCAATGCCGATATCCAGGCGGTGATCACGCTTAGTGAAAACAATAAAAGCTTTAATGACCTAGGCAAAAGCAGCCTGAAGATTATCAATCTGGACAATGAAAAGGGTGAGATTTCAGAAATGGAGTCAGGCAATCTAGATATCCTATTTTCGCCCACTACCCCAACTCACATCCTATATTCTTCTAGCCCCATTAAACCGGTTGGGATCCCCTTCAACACAAAAACAGTTTTAAATGAACTTAATTGGATATGGAGTAACTTCCCATTTTCACTTCGAGAAATTTGCTGCCAAGTTGCACCTTGGACAAGGGCTGAATTTACAACAGAAATCTGGGCCCCCTTGCTAAAAGGCATTACCAACATTTTAGTTCCGGACGAGTTCATTGTTGACCCCAAGCTTTTTGTCGAGTTCCTAACCGACATCCATGTTTCGCGCATTCAACTACCGGCATCAATTTTAGCCATGATGCTTAATAGCTTTCCTGATTTGGGTGAAAAGCTACCCCAGCTTGAAACTTGGTTCTTGCGTGGTGAAATTCTACATAGTGAATTGATTGAATTGTTCAAAGCTGTCGTTCCAGGTAAAAAGATTGTCAATCTGTACAACGTTACAGAAGCAGGTGGTATCGCCGCTTCGTTTGACATGACGGTAAAAACAATCTCTTCCGGTATCCTTTTAGGCCTTCCAATTGATAATATGAAAGTATATCTTTTGGACAAAGATGGAAGACGGGTCAAACCAGGGGAAGTAGGACAAATTGCAATCAGTAGCTTGGGAACTGAAACAGGGTATTTAAAGAACCCTATCTTAACTAAAAATCGATTTGCAGAAGACACCTTGACCAAAGGGCTAGCGAATCCAAGAAAACTATATGTTACAGGTGATTATGGTCGACTAACGGCCGATGGTTACTTAGAGTTCTTAGGGCGCAAAGACCAACTGATTAAATATTATGGCAATCGCATCGATCTAGAAGACATTTCACGCGTCTTGCTAAAGCAGGCAGAGGTGAATGAAGCGGTGCTAACACCTGAATTTAACAGCTTTGGCCAATTGGTTATCAGTTCTTATCTTTTGGTCAACGACCAAACTTATACCGTCTTAAATTGGCGAAAATATCTTCTAAAACAAATGCCGGAATACATGGTGCCTAGCAAGATCTATCAGCTAAAAGCTAGTGCTCGAAAATCTAGAATGCCCTTAAGGGATGACACGATGCGACTCCATCAGATTAAAGAGCAAAAATCTGAAGCATCGAGAGAAGAAAACCCACCAAGAGATGAAATTGAAACAACTTTAATTTCTATCTGGCAACAGATTTTAAATCGACAAGATGTAAACATTGACGATGATTTCTTCGAAATGGGCGGAAACCACATCCAAACATACAGATTAAAAAACCGAATTCAGGAACATTTTGATATTTCAATTGCGGCCGATATCGTCTATCGCAAACCGACTATTTCTGGGATCGCTGTTCTGCTCAGAGAATCGATCCGATTCAAAGAAAAAGAAGAATCTGTATCTAATGCTGATTTTGTTGAATCCTTCACGCAAAAGATGAAGGTTTTGAGCAAAGAGGCGGTTTTAGACAAGAACAAAGTTTTGGAAATCCAAGTTGGATTACCCGACCGGCCGAAATTCTTTTGCGTGCATGGAGAAGACGGTGATATCGCATACTTAAGATATTGGATCAAGTATCTGGGCGAGCAGCCATTCTACTCCTTCCAACCTCGATCAATCATCGAAGGTAAGAAAGAGGACGCCAAATCAATAGAAGCGATCGCTGCTGACTACATCAAAGAGATGCAGAAGCTACAACCTCGTGGCCCTTATTATTTAGGTGGTTTTTCCGCCGGTGGTATTATCGCTTATGAAATGGCACAGCAGTTGACGATGCTGGGTGAAAAAATCGCCACATTGGCGCTGATCGACACCGTAAACCCGGCCGTCAATCATTCTGCACCCTCTTTAAGAAATCGCTTTGAAAATTTAGCATCGGCCCCAGCCGCTTACTTTAATCGATCGTTATTCAAAAAATTAACGGAACAAAACTTTGGCACCGCCCTTTATGGAGAACCTGACAAGGCGAACGAAACCCTTATCTCTCCTAATTTCCGCAAAGTTATTTATGAAAAAGGACTTCAAGAGCTCATTGAGAAATATAGGATTAAGCCCTATACAGGTTCGATTTTGTTGATTTCAGCCACGGACAGCGCAGCGTCAAAGAATTACGCTTCAATCGACAGAGGCTGGAAAGGGTACGCCCTCTCACTGAAAATCCATGAGATCCAAGGAGATCGCGTTTCATTGACCAAAGAGCCAAATGCACGCAAAGTGGTGCAAGCGCTTTTGTCGTATGTCAATTCGATCTCTAAGAAAAAATCGAGGAAAAAGAAAGCTCAGCCCGCTTAACGAATTAAACTTCTAATACGATGAGTTACGATGAGTGAAGAATGTTGATGACAGCATTCTTCACTTTTTATTTGGAACAGAAAAGTAATCGCTTAAATAGGTGCAATTGCGTTAAACATCGCTACAATTCATCTACCCCTATATCCTACACCCCATAACAAATTTAGGTGCCACACTTGGCATCTTGTAATGTATATACCCTAGTTTATCTTAAGTTATGACAGTTTTTGACCCAACAGAACACCCTCATCGACGTTTAAACCCTCTAACCCAAGAATGGGTAATTGTTTCCGCACAACGGCTCAAAAGGCCGTGGCTGGGTAAAGTTGAAGCACCAGCCCGGGTTGACTTGCCAAAGCATGACCCTAAATGTTATTTATGCCCTGGAAACAGTCGATCAAATGGGACGGATAATCCGGACTATAAAGACACTTACGTCTTCCCGAATGATTTTCCGGTTTTACTTTCAGCCCCACCCGCCCCAGAAGAGAACGACAGCCGGTTATTCACCGCTGAGGGGCTAGATGGCGTTTGTCGAGTTGCCTGCTTCTCTGGCAGGCATGATCTAACCTTAGCTGAAATGGAGCCGGCCGAAATTGAAAAAGTTATCGATATGTGGATCGATCAGGTCAATGACCTGAGCCAAAACTACAAATGGGTGCAAGTTTTCGAAAATAAGGGGGCGATGATGGGTTGCTCTAACCCTCATCCACATTGCCAAATTTGGGGGCAAAACAACTTGCCCACACAAGCTCTACGCGAAGATGCTTCACAGATGGCATACATGGCAAAAAACAATTCTCAGCTACTTTTAGACTACGCGCATCAAGAATCGGAAAAGGGAGAACGCACCGTATTTGAAAATGAGGATTGGATCGTTGTGGTGCCGTACTGGGCCGGCTGGCCATACGAGCTGCTTTTACTCCCTAAACGGCACATTGGTCATCTCAATCAAATATCGGCCGGGGAAAAATCTAATCTAGCCAAAATCATGAGCCAGATGCTGATTTGCTATGACAATCTATTTGAAACTTCTTTCCCCTATTCTGGTGGATTCCACGGAATGCCATTCACGGGCGAGGATCAATCTCACTGGCAATTGCATGCACACTTTTATCCCCCACTACTTCGATCTGCGACCGTGAAGAAGTTTATGGTTGGATATGAAATGTTAGGTGAAATTCAGCGGGACCTAACCGCTGAACAAGCGGCTGCAAAACTTCGCAGCCTGCCTACGGTTCATTACTTGAAAGCATAAATCAAAGCCGCATTCTAAAAACAAAAAAAGGTGATTTCGAAGCTTCGAAATCACCTTTTTGTTTTTATTTTGATTTAGAGATTAAATCGAATCGAAAATTCCATGTAATTCTTCGCCACGGAAACGTGCTTTCTGATTGGTTGGTGCTAAAGATTCGCTGTAGAAGAATTCGGGCAAATCATCATCTTCCGCCCCAAACCCAGCTAGGTCATTAAATTCTTTTTCCATTTTGAGCACTTCTTCACCCAGTTCCACAAAATATGAATCATCCAGCGCTTGTCCAGTTGCATCATAAAGTGCCTTTTTCAAGAAATCTAGATTTCTACCGGTCACAGAACGGCCGAAGATACATAGACCCAATGAATCGGTCGCTGCCATCTCTTTTTGAGCGGCCAAGCTGACTTCCATCAATGCTTCAGCGTCTTTATCTCGAGAGTCATACCGAGCTACGTTTCCGGCCGTATGGTCAGCACCTTGCGCGGTGGTTTGCATACTGATACCGGTGACTTCAATGACGCGTGGATCGTAAGCGCTGATCGCTTGTTTCTTGATGACAGGCAGGCGTTTGACGCCAAAATGCTTACCAGCCCGATAGGTGCCGGAGGCATAGATTTTTCCTTTTTCTGTACCAGCCATCATCTCAGCCATCGCTTGGGTCATCCACTCGACATCCCCAAATTCCGCTTCGCCACCTTCCATACACACGGCCAACATCGCACCCGCTTCAATCGTGTCGATGCCTAAGTCGTTGGCCAAATAGTTGAGAGCGGCTAAATGATCCGGATCGGTCACACCACAATTGGTCCCTAGAAGACCGAGGGTTTCATATTCGATTGGTGATGCGATTTCATTCCCATCTTTATCGACATAGACATTTGAGCATTGAATAACACATCCGGGCATACAGGCGTGTGTGTGGTTGCCACCACGAGAGTTATTTAGATCGGTAATATATTCACCACCCATCTTAAATGTCTCTTTCTCGGGGTCAACCTGCTGACCTAAACTGAAATTGTTTGTCGGCAGTGCACCAATGGTATTGGTAAAGTCTGCCATCCCCATGGTGCCGATTTTTTGGAAGAAACCGGTTACAACTGGGTCAGCCAACAACATTTTTGAGTAGTCCCGAACGTCTTTTACAACTGATTTTCGGTCATGGAAACCTGGCATTTTAAGCACATCTACCACGATCGCTTTAACTTTTTTGCTTCCCATTACGGCCCCAACGCCTCCACGGGCGGCTAGGCGTGACGGCCGGCCGTCGCTGTCTGTAATCGAAACACCTGCTAGCAGACCTTCGTATTCACCGACAGGGCCAACCATGGCAATCGCAATCTTCTTGCCGTACTTTTCGCGCAGTTTCTCGGCCGATTTAAACGTCCCCATTTTCAAATAATCGTCCGCAGGGTCGAAACTAACTGTTCCATCACCGGCAAAGTGGATCACGACCCAATCTTCTGATTGACCGTACAGAGTCAAGCCAGAAATTTCATGTTGACCCAGCCCATAGCTAAATGTGCCACCGGCATTGGCCTCTTTGATACCCCCGGTAAGCGGGCTTTTGCACCCTACACTGGTTCGATTGGCGTTAGAGAAGCTTGAACCTGCAAACGGGCCTGCAGAGAAAATTAGTGGATTGTCGGGGCCAAGTGGGTCAACTGTAGCCGCCCCTTTTTCTAGAAGTGTTTTTGCGATCAGGTGGCGGCCGATTTTAATGAGAGCTTCGCCTTCCTGTTCTTCATGTTCGATTGTTTTGTCAGTTAAATTAATATGGTAGTACTTACGCATGGGGTTAAATTCCTCAGAGGTTGAGAACGATTTTTTATCAGTTAAGGAATAGATTCTACCAAAAGTTATTAAATGATACGATATCGAAATAGCCTATCAGCCGGTTAGTCCGGCCCGTTGTACCTAAGGTCTTATTAGAACTATGTAAAGGTTCCATTAACCTATTTAATGAAAAGAGTTTTTCGTTTATTATTTTACTTACTGACTGATTAGTAAGTGCATCCTAGCAAGCACATGTGGGCCAATGCAACCCCACAACACAGACAACAAAATCAATTGTAAATCAGCAGGTTATTAACCTTTCGCTTTGCGATTGAAGGACTTAACAATATGACTCCAGCTCAAGATATAGACTTTGAAGCATTTGAGAAATTATCCAAGCACATTGACCCGAACATTATTTTACGAACCTTGGCCAGTATGGATCCGGCGACGTTGCAAAAAACGCTTATGGCTACGGCCGGTGGCGGACGCAAGCCACGCCAAGCCCCACCCATTAACAGCGACTTCTTTGACATTTACGAAACAATGACTGAAGAGCAACAACGGGTCGGCCGGATCACCCGTGAAGTGATGCAGGAAGAAATCAAACCCCATGTTGCCGAGTACTGGGAACGAGGCGAAACGCCAAAAGAATTTATCTCTGTCGCAGCTCGCATGCATGAAAAGCTATTTGGCAAAGATTGGGAGTTTGAATTTCCGCCAAAGGATCCGATCGGATCAGGCGTTATGCAGATGGAAATGGCCGCTATCGAACCCTCCTTCCAAACATTTGTTGGCGTTCACTTTGGCCTTTGTGCAGGCTCGATTTATATGTTTGGCTCAGAAGAGCAAAAAGCGAAATGGCTTCCAGCGATGACCCGCTTTGAAAAGATCGGCTCTTGGGCCCTTACCGAGCCTGATACCGGCTCTGCGACCGCGGCCGGCCTTGAAACAACGGCCGAAAAACACGGGGATACCTGGATCATTAACGGTGCGAAAAAATGGAGCGGTAACGCAACCATCGCAGACGTCAATGTCATTTGGGCGAAAAACATGGAGACGGGGCAAGTCAACGGGTTCCTAGTTGAAACCGGACAGCCTGGATACACGGTTGAAAAGCTAGAAGGCAAAATCAGCAAGCGCCTCGTCGAAAATGTACTCATCAACCTCGACGAGGTGGAAGTGCACGAATCAAACCGTCTACCTGGTGTAAAAAGCTTTAAAGACACTGCGCGTCAGCTGGCCTCTGCACGTGCGGGTGTTGCATGGGAAGCGGTCGGCGTAGCCAAAGGTGCTTATGAAGCGACGTTAGACTATTGCAACAATCGCAAGCAGTTTGGTAAGCCGATCACCAAGTTCCAGCTGATCCAAATGAAGTTGGTGCAGATGTTAGGCAACTTAACCGCGATGCAGACCATGGCACTTCGTATGGGACAAATCGAAGCGCGGGACGGCACGATCTCCCACGAACGGGCTTCATTAAGCAAAGCTTGGATGAGTGACAAACTGCGTGAAACGGTCGCCCTTGGTCGCGGAGCATTGGGCGGCAACGGCATTTTAATTGAACATGATGTTGCTCGTTTCTTTGTAGATGCTGAAGCGGTTTATTCATATGAAGGCACCTATGAAATGAACTCGTTGATCGTTGGCAAGGCGATTACGGGGCAGAGTGCATTTGTTTAGTCTTTGCCAGATCGATTAATTTAATAATTGGCCCGGCCGGAGAAAAATCACCGGCCGGGCTTTTTTATTTTAAAACACCCATTTTGCGGTTCAAGTTTCTAACTAATTTTCAGGCATTTCCCCCACATATCTGGCCCGTGGTCGAATGAGTTGATCTGTTTCATACTGTTCGAGCGCATGGGCGATCCAGCCACTCACCCGGCCGAGGGCGAACAAGGTGATCGAAGCCTGTTCAGGTAGACCAAGCGCCCGGCACAGGGTCACGAGCCCAAAGTCTAAATTCGGGTATCGGGCTAAGTTTTTATTGACAAATTCAGCCGCTTGTTGCGCTTCGAGCAGAGGTGTTGGTTTAATCGCCAATTCATCGGCTAGTTCAAGCAGCTTCCGGCCGCGTGGATCGCCGTTCGGATAGAGTGGTTGCCAAAAGCCAGGTGGATCCTCACCCCGCTTGATCAATTTCTTCATTTTGGCGGCCACATCCCCCTGCACTTCTTCAAGCATCGCCTGCACCCGAATCGCATGCCCCCCATGCTTCACACCCTGCAAAGCGGACAATCCACCCAAAACAACCTGATAAAGGGTCGACCCGGCCGATGCGATGCAGCGAGCGGTAAATGCACTGACATTTAGCTCGTGATCGGCACACAAAATTAAAGCGGCCTCGATTCCTTGTAACGCTTCCGGATAATCAGGGGCCCATGCCCGTTGCAGGGCGCTCGCAATCGATTCGATCTCGTCTTGCCCTGTAGCGATTTGGGTCAAGAAGTGCAAAATTCGGGCACCGGTTCGCTGAAGGCCTGCGGCAGACCCATCGTAACCGGCCAAATCTTCTGCAGCCATAACGGGTAAATGGACCTGAAAGAGTTCAACTGGGGACAAATTTTCGATAGGTTGATTCGTCTTGCAAGCTGGAACAGGCACGGAGGGAAACAGCTGATCGGCCGCAAAAGACCCGTTCCACAAAAGCGTGGCTACTTCTTCAAAAGAACGGGTTGTCGCAAGCTCTAAAACATTCTGCCCCCGATAGTACAGCTGACCATCCTCAATTAAGGTTATGCCAGAGTCTAAAACAGGCATCCCGAGCCTAAGACTCTCCTGAGCCGCTTGGCCCGGATGATGTCTGTACGCCTGTTTCTGTTTCAGCTTTTTGATGTCTGCCGCGTTATAACGCTTCGCCTTGGTTTTGCCTGGTGTGGCTTCCGACCGAACCAAGCCGCGACTGACGTAGGCATACAAAGTAGCCACTGAAATGTTCAATTCACGGGCAGCCTCTTGGGCTGAAAAATAGCTATTTGAGGACATTTTTTACGCTCACATTGATTATTCAATCAAGATTGACAGGCATGATCAATATACTTAGGATCAAAAGCATACAGGAAAAGTAATCAGTTGTCAGTTCGCTTCGCTGTCAGTCATTAGCTTGGGGTTTAACTGATCACTGCTCACTGATTACTGAAAACTAGAAACGGAGAGAAACATGCAAGTATTGGATTCAGAATTTAAACCGGGATTAGCCGGTGTTGTGGCGGCCGAAACGAAATTGAGCCGCGTTGATGGAGCGATTGGGGAATTGATTATTGCGGGATACCCGCTTGAAGAAATCGCTCAGCAAGCAAGCTTTGAAGAAGTTGTTTATCTACTTTGGCGAGGCGAACGGCCAAGTGAAAGCGCACTCGAGAAGTTCACCTCAGCTCTTGCGCAGCATCGAGAGCTACCACAGGCGACACTAACCCTGCTTGAGCAAATCGCCGTTCAAAAAAAACCGGCTATGGATGCGCTGAGAATGGCGGCCGGAACTTTGGACTTGGATCAGGCAGCAAAACCAGCAGAAGAGGCTGCGATAGTGATTCTTGCACGTTTGCCAACGATCGTTGCGGCCTATCATCGATTGGTAAACGGGGAACGGCCGATAAAACCGGATTCTGATCTGTCCCATGCCGCCAATTACTTGTACATGCTGACCGGTCAGCGGCCGACAAAGGCACAGATTAAAGGGATGGAGACTTATTTGAACACGGTGGTTGATCACGGTCTCAATGCATCAACATTTACATCAAGGGTCATCATCGCCACACAAACCGATATGCTTTCGGCCGTGGTGGGTGGAATTGGGGCTTTAAAAGGGCCATTGCACGGAGGCGCCCCCGGTCCAGCCTTAGACATGGTGTTTGAAATCGCAGTGGCAGAACGAGCAGAAGGTTATCTGCGAGAAAAAATCGAACGGGGAGATCGGCTGATGGGCTTTGGCCATCGTGTTTACAAGGTTCGAGATCCACGCGCTGACGTTTTGGGAGCCGCAGCCCAAAAAATGTTTGAAGAGATGGCGGATGAATCCCCGGAAGGGTTCGAGCTATACAAGCTGGCTTTGACCGTTGAAGAAAAGGCGCTGGAGCTGTTAGAAGAATACAAACCGGGCCGAAAGCTCCAGACAAATGTAGAGTTTTACACTGCCCTACTTTTGCATGGATTGGGATTGCCCGCTGACCTGTTTTCACCCACGTTTGCGGTTTCACGCGCGGCCGGATGGATGGGTCACTGCTTTGAACAGCTTGAAACTGGGAGAATTATCCGGCCGAAAGCAAGATATGTTGGGGAAATCAACTCAAAATGGTAGAAATCCTTTGATTTGATTATCTGAACATTTTTCCCTAGAAAAGTCCCATTATAAATCTCGTTTTAACTTTGCAGACAACAACATCAACCATACAATCCAGCCATGGATATTATAAGACGAGGACTGGTTTATCTGCGGCCGTACTGGCGGTTGGCGGCCGGAGCATTTATATCGATGCTCATTGTAACCGCCACCAACTTGTATGTGCCGCAGGTGATTCAACAGCTGATTGACGATGGCATCGAAGCTAGAAACTGGGACGGTATCATTTGGGCGACCGTTATTTTATTTGGGCTAGCGCTTATTCGAGGGGTATTTAGCTTTACAAACACCTACTGGTCGGCCGAATCTTCACAAGGGATCGCGTTTGATCTGCGCAATGAGATATTTGAGAAGCTAGAGAACCTATCGTTCTCATTTCATGACACCCATCAGACGGGCAAGCTCATGACGCGCACCACATCTGATGTAGAAAATGTGCGCACCTTCTTCGCCCAAGGGCTTCTCCAGCTCGTCTCCGCCCTCATTACGTTTATCGGCAGTATAGTCATTCTGCTTTTAACCGATTGGCGACTGGCTCTCGCAGTCCTAACTACTTTGCCGGTCATTATCGGTATTTTTGTCTATTTATTCAGCAGGATGGGGCCGCTCTTTGGTGAAGTTCAGCGAATGCTGGGCAAGCTCAACACCATCCTTCAAGAAAACATTTCGGGGATACGGGTGGTCAAATCATTTACGGCCGAGCCGTTTGAACTCGGCCGGTATCGGGACCAAAACGAAGCCCTTTACCAACAAAACATCAATGTTGCTCGTTACTTCTCAACCGGCTTCCCCACCGTCTTTTTATTGTCCAACATCGGTACGCTCATCGTTATTTGGTACGGTGGCAGCCTGGTCATTTCAGATGAGCTTCAATTGGGGCAGCTTATCGCATTCAACAGCTACCTCGCCTACTTGCTCAACCCGATTTTTCAGATTGGCGGGCTTTCCCAACAGCTTTCATCCGCCACAGCCTCTGGCAACCGACTGTTTGAAATCATCGACACCGAGGTTGAAATTACCAGCCCGGCAAACCCGATCCCGATAACCAATGATTCCCCCGGCCACCTAAGCTTTGAAAATGTCACATTCAGCTATCAAGGGAGCGACAGCAACGTTCTAACCAATGTCTCTTTCGAAGCACATCCCGGCCAGACCGTCGCCTTGCTGGGTTCAACAGGTAGCGGCAAAAGCTCGATTGTTAATCTAATTCCACGTTTCTACGATGTCACAGACGGCCGCGTCACCATCGATGGCCACCCGGTTCAAGATTACGACCTCAATATGCTACGCCAGCAAGTTGGCTCCTGCTTGCAAGAGGTGACGCTACGCAGCGGCACCATCCGAGATAATATTTGTTTTGGAAAGCCGGACGCCACCGACGAAGAAATAATCGAAGCGGCCAAAATCGCTCAGGCGCATGAATTTATCATGCAACAGCCAAGCGGATACGACACCCAGGTGGGTGAACGGGGCAGCGGATTGAGTGGTGGTCAACGTCAGCGGGTGGCTATCGCTCGGGTCTTGCTGGTTCACCCGCGCATCATCATTTTTGACGACTCGATGAGCGCGCTTGATGCTGAAACAGAGCAAGAGTTAAAAAGCGCCCTTCAACCATTCTTAGAAAATCACACCGCCATCATCATCGCCCAGCGCATTTCAACTGTGGTTTCGGCCGATCAAATCCTAGTCATTGAAAACGGGGAAATCATCGCCCGAGGCACCCACAGCGAGTTGCTAGAGTCGAGCGGTATCTACCAAGACATCGTCAAATCTCAACTAGAGGAGGAGCCAGCATGAGCCAAGAAACAGAACAAACACCACCTCGCACCCGGACTGACTGGGATGTTTTAAAACGATTGCTCGCCTATTTGGGCGGGGAGGGGCCGGTTCTTGCCGTTGTCACCCTCATGCTCATCCTGCAAACGGTTGGGAATGCCTTTGGCCCTACCCTAATCGGCCGGGCGATCGACGAATTTATCGTGGTTGCAGACCGGCCGGGACTACGGACAACAATGCTCACCCTTGGGGGTGTGTATCTGGTCGGATGGGTCGGTTTCATGGGGCAAATCTATTTTATGAGCATGCTGTCCCAAAGGCTGTTGAAGAAGCTGCGCAGCGACATCTTTGAACATGTCCAAAAGCTGTCGATCGGCTACTTTTTCCGCCACGGTGCCGGTGACCTGATGAGCCGTTTGATCAACGACACCAGCGCCATCGGGAACCTGATGGGGCAACAGCTGATCCAATCATTGGGATCTATGTTTGGATTGATTGCGGTCTTAATCGCGATGTTTGCGCTCAATGTACAGCTCACCTTGGTGGCGATCATCATTCTGCCGCTGATGGTTGCGATCACCTGGTGGTTTTCGATCCGATCTCGTGCAGCCTATCGAGAGACACGGGAGGCGTTGGGGCAGCTCTCGGCCGGGCTTGAAGAAGATCTCAGCACCGTGCGTGAGGCTCAATCTTTTGCAGTGACAGAAGATGTAGTCAATCACTTCCGTCAGGATAACGCCCATAATCGAGATGCGGAAATCAGGGCGGCCGGAATCACGGCCGCCTTTGCCCCCATCATGGAGGTGCTTTCAACACTGGCTACCGTGCTTGTCGCCGGGTGTGGCGGCTACCTCGCCATTTTCGGGGATGGGACGGTCACTGTCGGTGTTGTCGTTGCGTTTTTATCCTATGCCCAGCAATTCTTCCGGCCGGTACAGCTTCTATCTAATCTTTACACCACAGCGCAGTCCGCTTTTGCTGGTGGAGATCGGGTCTTCGATCTGCTCGATGCGGTGCCTGAGATTCAAGATAAACCGGCCGCCAGCGAGTTTGACGATGTAGATGGCCATGTTCATTTCAAAGATATCGTCTTTGGCTATGATGATTCAAAGCTTATTTTGGACGGGGTATCGCTTGAAGCAGAACCAGGTGAGATGATCGCATTTGTAGGCGAAACCGGCGCTGGAAAAAGCACCTTCGTTAATCTACTCGGCCGCTTCTACGACATCAACTCCGGTGAATTGCTGATAGATGGAACTGAAGTTAAAGATGTTACGGTACGCAGTTTGCGTCAGCAGATTGGGGAAGTGCCACAAAACAGCTTTCTATTTGCCGATTCAATCATGAACAACTTGAAGTACGGTGCGCACGACGCCACTGATGATGATGCGATTTCGGCCGCAAAAGCTGCCATGGCACACGACTTCATCATGGAGCTGCCGGATGGGTACGACACGGTGCTTTCAACCGGGGCGACCTCAATCAGTCAAGGGCAGCGGCAGCTGTTGTGCATCGCGCGGGCCATCCTTGCGGATCCTAAGATTCTGGTCTTAGATGAAGCCACATCTAATATCGACACCCGCACCGAGCGGCTGGTGCAAAAAGCGATCGACAACTTGCTCGAAAACCGGACCTCATTTGTGATCGCCCACAGGCTAAGCACCATCCGTCATGCAAGCCAGATTGTGGTGATCGGTAAAGGTGGCATCGTAGAACGTGGGTCGCATGAGGCGCTTTTGGCGGCCGATGGATATTACGCGGGCTTGATCAAGGCTCAGGAGATTGATTAAATCTTTTCGTTGAAAGATCAAATTTAGGAGAGCTGGATTTCTCCAGCTCTCCTTTGTCAAGGGGTTAGTTTTTTATCTATCCCATCCCCTTTTTGTCATCTTCCAAGTCTTCCACTCGGGTTTTGCCACGGTTCCATTTTTTGACCTTATGCAGAGAGTATGCAAATGTTGAGCCTGGTGAAACAGTGATCGACTGGGCGGATTTAGTCCCGCCACCTACAGTGATGGATAAGTTCTGCCCCAAGGCTGAGGCACTGAGACTTGTCGAGCCTTTTGCCTCAAATTCAGATGCTAAAGTTGCCTCTAAAACCACCCAAATACCTGTAACAACTCGGCCGTCTTTACCTTCGTCTGCTAGAAAAGTTCGGGCAACACGTGCTTCATTATTCAAGATGTTTTCAACTTGGTTAGGGTAAATATAAAAGTAGGCTAATTTGGCATCTACAGAATCTGCATCACGCAAATCTCCGCTGGCATTGACTTGGCCGTTAACACCATAGATGTTGAAGTTTCCATTTACTTCCACATCGGCACGGTTTTCTCGCGACCAATTAATGTCAGCAATTGTTCCCATCTTAACATGTCCATTTAAATAACGTCGGTTAATCTGACCCTCTGGCTCAACGTATGCTTTTGCACCAATTGGATCGTGCTTTTTGCCGAAAGTGGCCATCACAATTTCATGTGCATTACCTCGAAAATATCCGATGGTATTGTATTTAAATTTATGTTTTGTAATCATTTTTTATATCCTCTGATTGTGTAATTTGCGTGAGTTGTCTGTTCCCTAAATTGTTGACTCTGTCGTAGGACATCACGCTATGATTCAAAATGTTGTCATTACAACATTGGCAGATGGATCCTGTTCTGCCATGCGGGCCGCAATGTGATTTAAAGCATAATTTAATAGGCATATTTTTTTGTCTCAACATCTTTTACTTTTGTCTCAACCAGATTTCAACCTGAATAATACAGCTCAGATTGCCTTGCAAGCTTGATTGAGGCTTAAAGTTGCTGGCTCGTTCACCAAGCGCTACCATTCCGAAAATCTTTAAAATCTTCGGAGCAGAAGCGTGGACCAAACCCAACCCTTAGCCAGAATCGCTGTCGACATCGGCGGCACATTTACAGACGTAGCCTTAGAAACGACCCGCAGTGGTGAACGCAGCTTCATCACCGCCAAAACCCCAACAACGCCTCAAGATCCTGTAGAGGGGGCGATCACAGGTGTGCGTCTGGCTCTGGATGATAGTGGGATAAAGGCTGAGCAAATCACAAGTTTTATTCATGGGACAACATTGGCGACCAATGCGCTCATTGAAAAAAAAGGGGCGATGGTGGGTGTCATCACCACCAAAGGGTTTCGGGATGTCCTTGAGATCGCTTATGAGCGGCGCTACAACCAGTATGATGTTTTTCTAGACAAGCCGGACATGCTGGTGCCCAGAGAGCGTTGCTACACGGTGGAAGAGCGCATCACGGCCGACGGTGCGGTTCACATACCGCTAGATGAAGCGAGCCTGGAGCCAGTGCTGGCAGAAATCGACGGGGCCGGAGTCACGTCAGTCGCCATCTGCCTACTGCACGCCTATGCCAATCCGGCCCATGAACAAAGACTAGCCGAGCTGATTGCACAAAAACGGCCAAATCTATCGCTGAGTTTATCAAGCGAGGTCAGCCCCGAAGTGCGGGAGTTTGACCGAATGTGCACCACGGTTGCCAACGCGTACATTCGGCCGCTGATGCAAACCTATCTGACCAAACTCGAGAAGTCGCTGGCGGACGAGAGGATCACCTGCCCGATTTTTATCATGACGAGCAGCGGCGGCATGACGACGCTCGAAACGGCCGGCCGCTTCCCCATTCGCTTGGTCGAATCTGGCCCGTCAGGTGGGGCGATATTAGCCGCACAAGTCGCCAAAGATTGTGGGTTAGACAAGGTCGTTTCATTTGATATGGGGGGCACCACGGCCAAAATCTGCCTCATCGATGATGGAACCCCACAAAAGACGCGTAACTTTGAAATCGCACGAGCCGAGCGTTTTATGAAAGGATCTGGGTTGCCGGTCCGCATCCCTGTCATAGAAATGATCGAAATCGGCGCAGGGGGTGGGTCGATTGCAAGGCTAGACCGCTTGAACCGGCTAACGGTGGGTCCTGATAGTGCAGGCAGTGAGCCAGGGCCAGCCGCTTTCGGCCGAGGGGGCACCGAAGCGACCGTAACCGATAGTGACGTAGCGCTGGGCCATATCGACGTCGGCGCCTTTGCCGAAGGGCGACTTGCCATCCAGCCAGAGCGGGCGAAACGTGCCATAGCTGAGCATGTAGGAAATGGATTGGGGTTAGACACGGCCGATGCCGCCTTTGCGATTGGTCAAATCGTTGATGAAAACATGGCGAGTGCCGGGCGCATCCATGCGGTCGAGCAAGGGCTGGAGCTGGGATCCCGCACAATGATCGCTTTTGGCGGGAACGGGCCGCTCCACGCGGCTCGAGTGGCGGAAAAGATGGGGGTCTCCCGCATCGTGATTCCGCAAGACCCTGGGGTTGGGTCGGCGGTCGGCTTTTTGTTTGCCCCTGTCAGCTACGAAATTGTGCGCAGTGGGTACACGACGCTAAAAGATTTTGATTTTGAAACGATCAATGGTTTGTTCCAAACGATGTCGGCCGAGGCCCATGCCATCGTTGAAAAAGGGGCAGTCAGTGCGGATCAATCTCAGCTTGCTGAGACCCGCACAGCGTTTATGCGCTACAAAGGGCAAGGGCACGAAATTGAGGTCGAAATACCAAACCGGCCGTTGACCGAAGCGGATTTGGGGGCCTTGGCAGAAGCTTATGACTCAGCCTATCAGGCCCAATTCCAACGATCGGTACCATCGTTTACGATCGAGATCATGAACTGGTCGGTGACTGTCAGCACAAAGCCGGTAGCCAGTAGGTCGGTGTCGCTTCGCTTACACGATGAATCAA